>CAINLJ010000135.1 GCA_903850335.1 uncultured Bacteroidia bacterium
AACATAGCATTGGGTATAGGTATTAGCCATATTTAAAGGTATTACGGTACGCTGTACCTAATTTGAATATTTTTTTAAAGCATTTTCTACAAATATAAACGGTGCTCTGCACCATTAAGCATTTATTAACAGGTTTTATCCAATAGAATAAGAAATTGTCATATAAATAGTACCTATCAAATCGTTTAAAGAAAATTAATGTCCACAACTTTTTTATCTGATCCGTTTGTTTGGTGAATAGCCTGGTTGTAAAACCTGATTCAAAGTAAATAAAAAATTATCTTACTTTTAAAGTAATTTCTTCACTCATTCGTCTACCTGAATATATGGACGAATTAATAGCAATACCGATGGTGCAACGACAGCAAAGTATTCAGAATGCTGTACAGGAATATGGAAAGCGTTTGTTTAGTTTCATACGCAGCCGCGTTAAAAGTGACGAAGATGCCGAAGATATTCTGCAGGATGTCTGGTACCAGCTTATTTCAATCATCGATACACAACCGATCGAACTTTTGAGTTCCTGGCTTTTCAGGGTTAGCAAAAACCGTATTGTGGATAAAAAACGAAAGCAAAAGCCACAATCACTCGAAGATCTGTCTTACACTGACAATGAGGGTGAGATGGTTTTCCCTGAAGCATTGCTGACGGATAGCAGTAATCCTGAGACAGAACTTGAAAGGATGTATTTCAGGGAACTATTTTATTTGGCTTTGAACGAATTACCCGAAAAACAAAGAGAAGTGTATGTCTGGAACGAGCTGGAAGATCTGACGCTTCAGCAGATCGCTGACAAAACCGGTGAAAGCATTAAGACCATTACTTCACGAAAGCGTTACGCAGTTGCGCACCTGCGAAAACGACTTCAGGAGATGTACAACGATTATTAACAATTAAAAAATTGAAATCATGATGAATTATGGACGAGAAAGAGGAAGAAATTTCTGGATAAAGAGAATTATCTTCATGCCGATAGCTATTGCAGCAGGGGTATTTATTTTCGGAAGTGTAGTAATGCTACTTTGGAACAGCCTGTTACCGGCTGTGTTGGGAGTAAAAATGATTACCTTTTGGCAGGCAATCGGAATACTAGTGTTGTCGAAAATTCTGTTCGGAGGGTTCTGTGGCCATGGCCGGCACAGATGCCATCACCATGGGCACGACTGGCATGGCAGATGGGCTCATCTTACCCCGGAACAAAAGGAAAAGATGAAAGCCGAATGGAAAGGCAAATGTTGTGAGCCTGAAGTAAAAGAAGAGTAAGATTTGGGCTGTCAAAGGTAAAAGTTTATTCTTTTACCGATTAGAAAAACCAATAGAGTCAGGCTAAGTATTCCGGAATTATAATCCGGGTCTTAAGTCCTGACTCTTTTCATGCTTTTAATTTGTCTTTTATCCTGTCTTCAAAGGCAGATAGAGCCGCCTTGGAACCCTCACCCATTGCTATGATTATTTGTTTGAATGGAACGACAGTTACATCGCCAGCAGCATAAACACCAGCAATATTTGTGCGGCAATATGGATCGGTAATAATCTCGCCAGCCTTGTTCACGGCAACAAGCTCATCGAAAATTGCACTATTGGCTGTTAATCCTATCTGAACAAAAATCCCATCCAAGTCCTGTTTATGAATCGTTCCTGATATGTGGTCGCGAAACTTAATAGCGGTTACCTTTGATCCGTCTCCCTCGATCGATTGGGTCTCAACACCAGTAATTACTTTCACATTGGGTAATGCCATAATCTTTTCCTGTAATATGTGATCACCCTTTAATTCAGACATGTACTCCAATATGGTGACTTCTGATGCAATTCCCGAAAGGTCAATAGCTGCTTCCAAACCTGAATTTCCACCACCAACTACTGCTACACGTTTACCTTTGTAGAATGGCCCGTCACAATGGGCACAAAAAGCCACCCCTGATCCGATATAATCACTTTCACCGGGAATGTTCAGCCGTCTCCAGCTTGCTCCTGTAGCAATGACCAGTGCAGGAGCTACCAGGATCTCGCCCAGTGTCGTCCTAACTCGTTTTTGTCCATCCACAAGTTCAATATGTTCTACTTTCCGGTTTCCCAATAAATCGACAGGGTATTCTCCAAGGTGGTCCCTTAAGCTTCCGGAAAGCTCTAGTCCTGTTGTTTGGGGTACCGAAATCATGTTTTCTATCCCAACTGTCTCACTAACCTGACCGCCAATATTCTCTGCCACTATAGCAACCTTCAGGCCCTTGCGTGCTGAATAAATCGCTGCTGAGACTCCCGCCGGTCCTCCACCTGCAATAATTATGTCGTAATATTTTGATTCATTGATTGACACATTGTTTCGCGTGCCGGCTTTCTCCTCAATTTTACTCAATAACTCACCAAGTCCTGAACGACCAATATGAAGCAACTCACCATTTACGTAGACCGAAGGAACTGCCTGAATGTTCAGTCTTGCCACCTCTTCTTCGTTTATAGATCCATCTATAATTTCGTGTTGAATGGAGTTATTCAAAATTGACATAACATTTATTGCCTGTACCACATCCGGACAATTTGTGCAACTAAGTGAGATATAGGTCTTAATATGGATTTTACCTTTTAAGGCTTTAATTCGGTTGACAATTACTCCGTCAGGAATATTCCTTCCTATCCCATCCATATTCAAAATGGCTAACAGTAAAGAACTAAACTCGTGACCAGTAGGAATTGCGCGAAAGATGATCGAAGATTTTTTCCCTCCCTTCAAAATAGAAAATGCAAGACCTTCTCCATCTGCAATTTTACAATCAATTTTGGCAGAGCATGTTGCTACATCCTCAAGAAGTATTCTAAGTTCCTCTTTGTTTGGATGTGAGGGACTAATCTCAATGAAGAATGTATAATTCTCTTTTAATCCTGCCAAAAGTGACTTTACCTGATTTTTTAATTCTTGTTCTAACATAATTTTAAGATTAAATACAGGGAGAGTTCCGCGGGATTCTCCCTGTACTGATTAATTCTGATTAGTTAAATTTTTCCAATAAGATCAATGCTGGGTTTCAAGGTTTGTGATCCCTCCTTCCATTTTGCTGGGCAGGCCTCGGATGGATGACTTGCAACAAACTGGAGGGCCTGAAGCCTTCTGTATAAATCGTCGGCATTACGTCCAATGTTGCCGGCTACTACTTCATAAGCAACAACCTTTCCCTCCGGATTGACGATAAACGTACCACGTTCGGCAAGTCCGTCTTCCTCAATTAGTACATCAAAGCCCCTCGCTAACACAGCTGTCGGATCAGCTAGCATCGGGTAAGTAACCTTTTTGATTGCATCAGATGTGTCGTGCCATGCCTTATGAACGAAATGAGTGTCGCACGATACAGAGTAAATTTCGCAATTCGCTGCCTTAAATTCACCATATTTATTTGCCAGATCCTCCAACTCAGTGGGACAAACAAATGTAAAATCGGCCGGATAAAAGAAGAATACTGACCATTTACCTAAAACATCATTTTTTGTAACAACTTTAAATTCATTGTTTGTAAAAGCCTGAACTTTAAAGTCTGCGATTTCTTTTCCAATTTGTGACATAATCTTTAATTTTTAAGTTACTAATAATTTGTTTTTGATAATTAAATTTTGATGATGCAAACATAGATCACTCAATTTTATGAATCAAACAGATAATTTATATATGATTATTGATAAAAACGATTGAAATAATTGAAATCTTCCCTGGATATTCATTTATTTTTATCTTTACATCAGCCAATTGAGATATCAGAAAGAAATTGTAAAATTCAATAGATGACCCTTCAACAGCTGGAATATGTCATAGCACTCGATACAACGCGTCATTTTGTACGTGCTGCTGAATTGTGCGGAGTTACTCAGTCTACATTGAGTACAATGATCCAGAAGCTTGAAGATGAGTTGGGTGCTCGCATCTTTGACCGTTCAGCCCACCCGATTGTTCCGACAGAAGTTGGTGCCCTTTTGATAAAACAGGCGCAGGTGATTCTTTTTAATGTCAGACAGCTGAATGAACAGATCATTGCTCAAAAAGGTTCTTTAAGCGGCTCCCTCCTGCTTGCTGTGATTCCCACTGTGGCTCCCTATCTTTTACCAGGATTTATTTCAACTTTTCGGAAGGATTTCCCTGACGTTTCTCTTAAAATAGTTGAGATGCATACAGAATCAATCGTAGAGAAATTGCACACTGCCGGAGTTGACATTGCAATTTTGTCTACGCCCCTTGATGATCCCAAGTTACTTGAGGTTCCTCTGTATTATGAAAAATTTGTTGCATACATTTCTCCCAATGAACCGATTTATGCTCTTGAAGAGGTTTCAACGAATGAGATGCCTGCGGATCATCTCTGGGTTCTGGAAGAAGGACATTGCTTAAGAAATCAGGTACTTAATTTCTGCGAAAATAAAACCCACATATCCATGTACGAAGCAGGAAGTATTGAAACATTAGTGAAGATAGTGGATTTGAATGGTGGTTACACGGTTATTCCGGAGTTGCATACGGACTTATTAACAGAAATGCAGAGACTTAATCTCAGGAAGATAGTTCGACCGGAAGCCACACGGGAGATAGGTCTTGCTGTACGCCACGACTATGTCCGTGAGGGTTTAATGAATGCTGTTGCTGGTACAATAAGACAAATTATTCCTTCCCATATGCTGAATGCCCGTCTGAAAAAGTTTGCTATCCGTTTATAATTCTTTAACTCTTGTCAATTACGTTAAGTCAGTCAACCCTTGCGTTAAACTTTCAGAGCAGAACGGTTATACATTGATCCGGATCTTGTCTGATTAATCTTTTAGATTTGATATTTATAAGTGATTATAAATCTAATTTATCAAGATGAACAGCAAGGATTTGCAAATAAAAACTCTGGAGGAAATTTTCAGAACCCCGTCCTATGCACCAATCTTCAAACAAAATCCGCATTATTGCATCAATCGGTTTGCTGACCTAACACCCTATATCTCTTTTAAAGACCTCCTGAATAATAAGATACTAATACGAGGTTGTCCGATTGGTCGAGGAAATTTCGTAGACTTGGGAAGCCGGGAGATAATTGTTGAATATGATACCATTGAAGAGCTTGTAAATGATGGGTGGATACTTGATTGAAGCTAGCCTAATTATTCCGATATTTGTAAAAATGCCATTAACCTCCGATAAATGATAAGCTGCGTTATTATCGATGATGAAAAACCTGCCAGGGATGCACTTGAGCTTATGCTTGCGCGATATTTCCCCGAAAAGATAAAAGTCGTTGGCAAGGCAGAATCGCTCAAGGAGGGAGTTTTCAGTATTTACAAGCACAAGCCTGAACTCGTGTTCCTTGATATTGAGATGCCTGATGAGAAAGGGTTTGAGCTATTTAACTACTTTCAGCAAATTACATTTTCGGTTATATTCACCACCGCTTACAAAGAACATGCTATTAAAGCAATCAAACTGGCCGCACTGGATTATATCCTCAAGCCTGTTAGCGTCGAAAACCTAAGGGAGTCGATAGTGTTGTACGAAAAGCGTAAGATGTCCGGTATCTCTGCTGAAAATGTTGAGAAACTTATAAGTGTTATCAATCCTGTTTCAACGCCTGTTGCAAAGATTGCACTTCCTACCTTTCAGGGTTTTCAATTTGAGAAAGTGAACTCAATACTCTACTGTGAAGCAGACCAGAATTATACAAAGGTACACACCATAGATGGAGGAGAACTGCTGATCTCCAAACCACTTAATGCCATCGAAAGCCTGCTTCCCGAAACTATCTTTTACAGGATTCATAAATCCCATCTGGTTAACCTGAATTATATAAAATCCTATAGCCGGACAGAGGGTATCCATGTAGTTCTTGAAGATGGGACCAAACTGGATGTAGCAACCCGTCGTAATGATGATTTTATTAAGGTATTAATACACAGATAAGGGGCAGAGAACTATTCATGATAAAAAAAAACTGCAAATCTGACAGGTTGAATGGCATATTTCTCATATTTGCCCGCCTGATTCTGCTTTATGGTTGTCTTCATCCAAACTTTCTCAAGGCCCAATCCTATCCGACCCGTCATTTCACAATGAAGGATGGTCTGCCCAGCATGTCTATTCGGTCTGTTTATAAAGATACAAAAGGCTTACTCTGGTTAGGAACTGATGCTGGTCTTTGCTCGTTTGATGGCAAATCATTCCGGATTTTCAAATCTTCTGAAGGGATGACTGCCAGCCAGATTTGGGCAATAGCCGAAGACGAAGAGGGCAACATGTGGTTCGGTAGTCATGGCGAGGGTTTGTTCAGATTTGATGGCAGACATTTTGTGCGGTTTACAAAAAAAAACGGACTGGCTGACAATCGTATCAGGGTTCTTTGCTATTCAAAAAACTTTCATAGTCTCATTGCAGGAGGTTATGATGGAATTAGCACCATCAAGGGGGAGCGTATTACGTGTTCGCCGGGAACCTTATATCCTAAAAACATGATATTTAGCTGTGTGACTAGTCTGATGGATGCAGGGAAATTCATTTATATCACTACATATAGCCATTCCAGTCCCATTCGTTATTACCCTGATCAAAATAAGTACATTAGTGTTCACGATAGCGGAGTTTATTATCCAAGCCATAGTTTCTCCGCGTGTATTACCTCGAAGGGGGATACTATTTTCTCCCTTACCAACAAAGGGGCATATATCTATAAAAAGGATTGTATTATTAAAAATGACACACTCGGCCAGATATTTGGTATATCCGAAGACAGGAGGGGGGATCTCTGGATGGCCGGCTGGTCAGTTCCAGGCATGAATCTGAAGGGTGGTGTGTTCAGATACAATGGGAATACTTTTCGCAATTACAAAAATTCTTTTGGCATCACCGATGGGGAGGTTTGGACTGTCTATTGTGACCGCGAACAGGATATTCTTTGGGTCGGTACCCTCAATGAGGGGTTGTTCATGATTCCGTTCACAGGTATCTCTGCATATCCAGCCTCTTATTTTAACCTTCAGCACCAGAAAATCAATGACTTGTTCATAGATTCAAGGAATACACTATGGATTTCGGGAAACCATGAACTAATAAGAATGTCGTCCAATGGAAGATTTTCGTTTATGGATAAACATCAGATGATTTTATCTTACAGACAGCAGTGGAAAACATTTAAACCCCGCCCTTACAATAAGCTATTATCGGATGAGAGGGAAGCCTTGAAACTGAGTATAAATTTACTTCCTGAATTTGAAAAACGGGAGGAGTTTGATTTTCATTCTGTTATTGAGGATCAGGATCATAATTATCTATTTTATACCCGATTGGGAAATTTTTATATTGATGAAGGGAATAATAAGACAGAATACCTTGGTGTGAATGATGCACTGGCTCAGCTTGCAATTACAGGAAGAGATACTCTGATTTTTGCCGGATGGGGTTGGACCTATCTTCTTCCAAAATATCGTGTTCCGCCTGATAAGAAATATAATTATATGGATTTCGGGTCACCTTTGTATGTTAACTTTTCCAAAGAAAGGAGTCCAAGGGATGTTAACCGGATTTTGGTTCACGGCAACAGGTGCTGGTATACCTCTTGGGTTAGTGGATTGTGGATGAGCCATGGGATGCACCTTGTCAACTTCAACAAAGCAGATTCAACAATAAGCAATGACCTGAATGATGTCTGCTTTGACAAAAAGGAGCATGTCATCTTCGGCTCAAATACCGGGGAGATTTGTATTGCTACCTACGAAGATAGCAAGTTGAAAATTAACTATCGTATAAATAGTGATAATGGATTACAAGGCAACTCTGTATCATGGCTTTTAGCTGATCAGAATGGAAAATTATGGGCTGGCACGAATAAGGGATTGAATTGTATCGACCTGGACCTGCTTTACCGTACGGGCAAATATGTCATCCGTTTTATGGATGAAGAAGATGGATATACAGGGCAATCCTCCAAAAAAGGAGTTATGGATCAGGAAGGCATTCTTTGGATAGCGGCTGACGACCAGCTTATACGGCTGGATACCAAAAGTTATCATTCTTCAGATTCCATCACAGGTAAAATTATTCTGAAGGCTTTGGAGATCAATGGAATTCCTGCTGATAGTACGCAGGAAACGAGATTGATTCCCGGGACACCGCTTCAATCTGGTCAGCTTAGGCTGAAATACTCCGAAAACGATCTGTCCTTTTTCTACGATATTCTGAATTACAGCAATCCCGGGAAGGAGAGGTTCCGCTACATGCTTAAGGGATATGACGAAACCTGGAATCGTTGGGGAACAGGCAGAAAAGCAGTTTACACAAACCTCCCATCAGGCGAATATACCTTTTGTGTTGAAGCTCTCAATTTACGTTCTCTTGCTTACATATTACCCCTTGAGTTAAAATTTACAATCCGTCATCCCTGGTGGGGGTTGTGGTATCTGCAGGTTCTTGTTTTGATACTTTCATTGGCATTATTTGTCCTTATTGTAAGGAAGTATATTGAAATTTTGAGGAAGAGGGAACGCAATAAATCAGAAATCGAAAAAAAATTGGTGCAATTGGAGATGCAGGCCTTACAAGCCCAGATGAATCCTCATTTTATTTTTAATTGTGTCAATGGTATTCAGTATTATGTTCTTGCAAATAAAATGGATGAAGTATTATCCTACCTTTCTGATTTTTCAAAAGTTGTCAGGGAGTCCCTTGCAAATGCGACACTTCGCATGATCTCACTTGAGCAGGAAATAGATTTTTTGAACAGCTATCTAAAGCTTGAAAAAATGCGTTTCCCCGACAAATTTCAATATGATATTCAATGTATCAATTTAGATCGGGATAGTTTGATACTTTTCCCTCCAATGCTTATTCAACCTTACGCCGAAAACTCCATACGGCATGGATTTGGACAACTTACGAGGAACGGATATCTCAAAATCGTCTTTGAGAGGACAGAGGTGGATGTATTAAAATGCACTGTTATGGATAATGGAATAGGAAGGGACAAGGCTAACCAGATTAGCGGACATCCCCGTTCCGGAGATCGTCCGCACAGTACAACGATTATGGAGAACCGGATACGCCTTTTTAATCCTTCAGGTTCACCAAATAAATATAAAATTGTGTATACAGACTTAGTTGAAAATTCCATGCCAGCCGGATTAATGGTCGAACTGTACCTTCCTATGGAATCAGGAACTTAGTAAAAGGTGTCAGAGCTGAATAAATAGGTTTTATTCAAATATTGTAGGAGAAGATCTCCTCATCAGAAACAATCATTCCTTCTCCTGCGATTTCCAATGTCTTTACGTCAATCAATTTCAAACTTCCTGTAATCCTGTTGTCGCCGTAATCATCATATTTCAATGGTTTCGATGTTTTTATCGTAATATGAGCAATATCATTCACGAGAATGTCCCTGGCGTTATAATCACTTTCCAGATTATCGAAGTTTACCTTATACCTGATGTCTGTAATAGTTGCATCAGTTTCGTCAGTAGTATGTTGTATTTTAAATTTATCGCCAATCTCTAAGGGCTTTTCGTCCAGCCAATGTACATGCAAGGATATACTTGAACTATATTTTGGATAATTCTTATTGATCCTTACAAGCATATCTCCTTGTTTCAGGTCAGTGAATCCATCCAGTTGAAATGTGACTGTTTGTAAGGTTAAGGCAACAGCAATTGAAGATGGCCCGTTGAAAATAGCTTTTATTGTCGACAATTTGTTGGAAGGAAGTGCCAGAACAACATCGCCTGCCTTAAACTCTCCACCCGAAACCTGTCCGGAAATACCCTTGTATGCAGAGCCTCCCCCGTTGGTTTTTTCATTGACATCCTTTACGGGGAACCGCGGAGCGATCAGGTAATTATCTTTGTTTACGGGAAGTTCCTTAATCAGATTTAAAAGAGTCTTATCCTTGTACCAGGAAATATTTAGTGAATTATTGATCAGATTTTCACTGTATTTGGCTGAAATTGGAATATATCTGAGATTTTTTATATTCAGTTTTATTGCGATCTCTTCAAATTCAGATTGTATAGTATTAAAAACAGTCTCAGGGAAATCCACCAGGTCGATTTTGTTAATTGCAATCACTAAATTTTGGATTTTAACTAAGGATGCGAGAAAGGAATATTTTCTGGATTCTCTTGTAATTCCCTTTAAGGCATCTATTAACAGAATCGTAACCTCCTTGCCGGCAAATAGAGCTTCATCAAAATGAACCTTATAATCAAGAGACAAGCGCTGTCTAAGTGTTTCTTTTCCGGAACCATCGTTTCCCAGGATGTTGATAAAAGGGTGATCACAATCCTTGAAACTATTTTCCGATTGATTTGGATCTTCGGGTAATTCTGGTATGGACGGGATATTTAATCCCAATGTATTGTTTTGTAGTGACATAGCAAACATAGTTTTATATTTAATTGACAATTTCAGCCCTTCTGCTCCCTAATTTCCAATTGAGAGTTTTTGCTCTTTTTATTTGGTTTAGTTTATTAGCTGACGTATGACAAAAAAAGTAGTTCTTAACCGGTTGTGAAATCCCTTATTAGAGGTAAATTGAATACCCTCTTTATGGTATGGATATTTAGATTTTAAAATATTATCCTCATTTTGTGGGATAATTATGGGTTAAATAATTTGGCTGAAAGGAATTATTCCTAAATAAAGTGAATTTTTTGACTAGTTAGTTTTGATCTTGAAATGAGAGTATTACTTTTATACTTTGAGAGCAGAATCAAGCTAAAATAACAAACATTAGAAAGGTATGCAAAACAGACGGGAGTTTTTAAAAATTTCAGCTGCAGGATCTGCAGGTATGATCTTATTCGGCGCTACAGGATGTAATTCGAATGTTGTTGACCGAAAAAGTTTTGGTGTAGGATTACAGCTTTATACTATTCGTGACGCTATGAGCGCAGATGTAAAGGGGACTTTAAAAAAGGTATCCGACATTGGTTATAAAAACCTTGAACTTGCCGGATATTCAGAAGGTAAGTTTTACGGTTTTAAACCCGCTGAATTCAGTAAAATTGTGAGTGATTTAGGTTTGGTTGCCTTAAGTAGTCATACCCAGGTGGAATCAGCATCCATTTCGCTGGATAAAGCTAAATTGATGGCTGACTCTCATGCTGAACTCGGTGTTAAATTTTGTATTAAGCCGTGGATTGAACCCGTTGACCGCAACATTGAGTCTTACAAAAAGATGATAGGAGATGTTAATGAAGTTGCCAGGATTACAAAAGGTGTTGGCATTCAGTTTGGATATCACAACCATAATTTTGAGTTTCACAATGTTGATGGAATTGTTCCTTACTTCGATTTGTTTTTACCCGGGATGGATGCCAGTCTGGTCACAATGGAATTGGATCTCTTTTGGGCATCAAAAGCCGGTCAGGATCCGGTGGCCATGTTTAAGAAATACCCGGGAAGGTTCCAGCTTCTTCACATGAAAGATATGCTTACCAAACAAGCACCTTTCTATGAAGTAATAAAAGATGACATTTGCAGCGTAGGTGCCGGAGTGATCGATTTTCAGGCTATCCTGGCAGCAAAAGAGACTGCAGGAACGAAATATATTTTCGTTGAGGATGACAATCAGGGTAATGGGAAACCGTTTGAAGGGATTGAGACCAGCATTAAAAATCTTACTACAAAAATTCTGAAATCATAGTTATATAAATTTCAAAATCCTGAGTAAAATAAGTTTTTAAAGGGGTTCAGATCGAATGGTCTGAACCCCTTTTTTAGTCTTAATATCAGGTAGATTCATCTAAAGTTTAAATTTCTCTGATTTATTTTTTTGTAGTTTCAAATTTATTTTTAACTTTGCAACTCAAAGTACTTTTAAATGAAAGCAAACATTGTTAATCCAAAGGAAGATCTCCAGACCATTCGCGAAATCATGGAACGGTCTTCAAAATTTGTATCACTTAGTGGCTTATCTGGTATTTTTGCCGGAGTATGTGCCTTAATAGGGGCCGCCGTTGCCTGGTTCTTTATTTTTGGCGGAGACAATATTAGTATTGACGATTTTCTGCAAAATCCGGCAGGCTTTCATAATATGCATATTGGATATAATCTTGCAATGGATGGCTTATTGGTTCTTGGATTTGCCATCCTGGGGACTGTATATTTTTCGTTCCGTAAGGCACGGGTAAGCGGCCGGAAGTTATGGACTAATTTAACCCTGAGGTTACTCATCCATGTTATGATTCCACTTATTTCGGGTGGAATTATTATTGTTGTTCTCTTGTTTCGGGGCATTTATGACCTGATTCCTTCTTTTATGCTGATATTTTACGGATTGTCACTCGTAAATGCCGGGAAATTTACTTTTGGTGAGATTCATCATCTTGGACTGACAGAAATAGTTCTAGGCCTGATCGCCTCAATCTTCACTGCTTATAGTTTACTGTTCTGGACTATAGGTTTTGGTCTAGTGCACATTCTTTATGGAATGTTAGTATATTTTCGTCATGAAGGTTGATTGAGAAATATTTGTGGCAAGAGAAAAACTAAAATCGTTAAACAGCAATAAATAACCAGTGAAGAATCCAATCTTTGACCTTCAGAAAGTATTTGAAAGCCGCATCAGGCTTGGAATCATGTCTGCACTTAGTGTGAACGAAAGGCTAGATTTCAATGCGCTGAAGGAGCTGCTTGAATTGACTGACGGGAATCTGGCAAGCCATCTGAAGGCTTTGGAACAACAGGAAATCATTATCGTTTCGAAGCAATTTATTGGCCGGAAACCAAGTACAACCTACATGGCAACTCTATATGGAAAAGACTTATTCCGGCAACATTTGGAAGCCCTTGAAAGACTGATTAATAATCACTAATTTTTTTAATATTAAACTTTGTATGTCAAAGTACTTTTAAAACTAAAAACATGGAAACAAAAGGAATTCAGCAGTTTTTGAACAGTTACAGTGTTAAGATGATCATTGTTTCGGGAATGGCAATTTTGCTGCTAATCCCATCATTATTGATTCAGGATATCATTCGGGAGCGAATTGCACTGAGCCAGAATGTTAAGAATGAACTTTACACTCAGTGGGGTGGTAAACAGGTCGTAGCGGGTCCGGTTTTGAATGTGCCGTTTACAGTATCAGATCCTGATGAGAACAATAAGATAGTAAACGAAAGACATGGAGTTGCACATTTTCTGCCTGAGACGTTAAAGACAAATGGTGTCCTTATTCCGGAAATGAGAAGTCGTGGGATATATAATGTTGTGGTGTATCAGGGGAAACTCAAATTATCAGGATCGTTTATTCAGCCGGATATTTCACTTCCGGATATTCAAAATGCCCGTTACAACTGGAGCTCGGCTTATTTTACAATTGGCATATCGGATATGAGAGGCATTAAAAATCTACCCGAGCTGGTTGTAAACGGCCTTAAATGTAAGGTGGAACCGGGTGTAGCCGATACCGATCTGTTCCAATCGGGAATAACGATAAATGCAGGCTCTGTTGACCTTAAACGTACTGTAAATTTTGAATTGGATTTGGTTTTAAACGGATCGGAGGATCTCTCGGTTGAGGCATTGGGAAAAACATCGGAGGTTACTTTAAAATCGGAATGGGCACAACCCGCATTTTCAGGAAGATTTCTTCCTGAAAATCGTCAGGTAACTGCGAAAGGATTTACTGCTGACTGGGTAGTGACTCATCTGAACCGAAATTTTCCTCAACAATGGACGGACAAAAAATTTAACACACACGACGCTAAACTAGGTGTCGAACTGCTGATTCCGGTTGATCATTATCAAAAATCAATGCGCTCAGTAAAATATGCATTCTTATTTATTGCCCTGAATTTCATCATCTTTATTTTCATCGAGATTAAAAGCAAAGTCAGGATTCATCCATTCCAGTATTCTCTTGTGGCTTTTGCTTTACTTATTTTTTATGCGTTGCTAACTTCGATTGGCGAGCACGTAGGTTTCAATCTGGCATACCTGATTTCTTCGCTGGCAGTCACTTCATTAATTTCCTGGTATACCTATTCATTATTGCGTGATACGCGCAGTGTGATCTGGATTACGCTGTTACAAACCGGATTATATTTATTTCTGTTTACTATTTTACAGCTTCAGGATTTTGCTTTGTTAGGTGGTACGATCGGCTTATTTATAATCCTTGCCATCATTATGAAAGCTTCTCAGAAAATAGAGTTGTACTCAGAGATATAAAAACACTTGATTCAGAGGAGTATCCGATAAATGGAGGAAAGATCAATATATGCAGGGAATTATTCTGTATTTAACTTTAGTTGAATATTCCTTCCATAAATTGCCATATTTCAGGCTACACCGTTTATCATCGTCAATCTGCCTGGGTACAAGGAGTGCAATGTAATATATTGGGTATAACCATGCCCAATATATTACCGGGTACCCGGTACTTAGGGCAATTGCAACACCCATTAATATTTCACCCAAATAGTTTATGTGTCTGCTTACACCCCAAAATCCGTTAACCAATAAGGTCTTATTTCCTTCTGAGATGACTTGCGGCTTAATTCCAAGAAAAGGCTTCTCAGGTTGGGTCTTAAAATAATATTTCTGCATGTTTGCTCCCCTGGACAGCATCCATCCGGATAAAAATAGCAGTGCATAACAAACAGACAGCCAAACCGGTATATCAGGTTTTTGGATATCCGCGATGGCCCATAGGGCAATTGAATAAAAGTAAGGATAGAATGTCAGGCACCCCCAGCCCAATTTTAAACCAACGCGTTCTGCAAAGAAATCATATGTAAACAGATGCACTTTTTCGAAAGACAAATAGTCACAGACAAAGTATGTAAGCAAACTGCTGCAGAGAAATACAGCCGAAGATATCTTCCCGTATACAAGATAATTGTGTGCGGCAAAACTAAGGACATTGAGTTGCAGCATTACAGCTCCAATAAGATACAACCATATTTTGGCATCGATTTTTTTGTTCCTTGTTTGGGGGTTTTCAACTCTTCCGAAAAATAGTTCGGCAATGAAGGTCCGGCCTGTTGACGGATAGGGCAGGACAATAAGGAATGAAAATATTAATCCCAGCGTGAAAGCTCCGGCCAGACTATACCACCTGATTATGTAAAGCCAGTCATAAGCAACCCATCCAAGATACCCGGATATAAACCAAAGTAAAATTGAAACAAGTAAAACAAGAATCCCGTTTAGCCTGTATTTCAATACTTCTCCGGTTTGAGAGTGTCTCACGTAACCTCGTATCCATCGTCCCGGCAGGAAGTAATATAAGGCAGTAATTACTGCATACAGAATCCACGGCGTAAAAAATCCGGTTAGTTTAATGATCATGTCAATTCTTTTGTGTTCTTATCCATTATTGAGATCGCCATTTTTCTTGGGAATAGACGCCCCATGAAAAAACGGGCCAGTTTGTTAATAAATCCGGGAATTACCGTTGGTCCTTTGCCAAGTGCATTTAACGTCTTAATCACAACCTCGTGTGCATCCAGTGTCCCCGGTGCATCTTTCGAGTTTTGCGCCTTTTTATATCCGGGAGTGGTTATTGCTCCGGCACATGAGGCGATTACGTCTATTCCATGCTTATTCAGTTCATTCCAGATACCTTCTGCTAAAATAATATTAAATGCCTTTGAAGCGGCGTAGGTTGCAATTTTTGGACTACCCTGGTTGCCTGCCAGTGAAGACATCAAAACTATGCCACCTCCCTTTTTTTGTATCATTTGCTGTGAAACCAGTTTTGTAAGCAGCAAGGGTGCTTTAATGTTAACGTCGACTATTTTTAGTAGATTTTCCTCAGAAACATTTTCGAAATATCCTATTGGGGCAAAAGCTGCGTTATAAACCAACAGGCCAATATTTGAGCCGATATGGGATTCAAAATTCTTGATTTGCTTGTAATCAGCCAGGTCTATTGAATAACACTTTATTTCAATTTGATATTTGAATTTTAAATTATCAGATAGTTCTTCAAGCTTCTCCAAACGCCGCGCAACTAGAATTAGATTTAGCCCTCGTTTTGCGAGCTCTTCGGCAAACGCAGCGCCAAGTCCCTCAGAGGCTCCGGCGACGATTGCCCAGGGTCCGTATTTTGATTTGAAATCCTGCATGGTTCATGGATAAGAGGAGTAAAAATAGATTATTCTTTGATGTTAATTGAAGGCAAATAATTTAACCCTGTGAATTTATTCATGATCCCAAAAACATCACAATTAATTGAATATTAAAAAAATAGGTTAATACACATTAAAAAAATAATAAGGTTTCGAATCAGTGGGTTTGCCCTGGCTACAAAGGTTAAAAAGAAGAAGAATAAGGTTTAATTTCAGTACAAGATATATTCGGTTTAGGTCATTGATATTCAAGGTTTATGTCTTTAAATCTTAGAGCTTTAAGGAAGGAAAATAATGCTTTTTTTAGTTAAGGCAAAATTACCAGGATTCATTTTTGTTATTGAAGGGATTAAAGACATGCCCCACCTGCTTATAAACCTTATTTTTCTTCATCTTTTATTTCGGTTTCGAGAGAATCATACGTGCAGTTTTTAAAACAAGAGCTCTTGGCATAAACCCAATTGAACTTGCCATCAGGTAATTAAAAATCCCATGTATGGCAACTGTTTTTCCTTTCATCATCGATCTGTAACCGTATTCTGCTACTACCTTGGACGTAGGTAAATTTTTATTGTCGAAAAGTTTACTTCCTTCCATTGCTGAGGCTGCCTGGAATCCGCTTATAGTTGCGCCGGGGCAGAGTGCGGTTACCGTGATTCCTTTATCATTCACCTCATTGCTTATCGCCTCGGAAAAACTCAACACATAGGCCTTTGTAGCACAGTAAACAGCCATTGTCGGGCCCGGCTGGAAAGCGGCAGTGGAGGCTACATTCATTATTTTCCCACTCTTTCGCTTCATCATTTCCTGAATATACAATTTTGTAAATTGTGTTAAAGTTGTGATATTCAAATTAATCATTTGCAGCTCCTTGTTCGGGTCTGTTTCAGCAAACATACCGAAATCACCAAAGCCGGCATTATTAATAAGGTAATCGACCTGAATTTTTTCTGCTGTGGTTTCATTGAACACCTCAGCTGCTGAGCCTATTACAGACAGATCCTTGCCAATTGTGTAAACCTTTATTTTATAACGACCTTCCAATTCATTTTTAAGTTCTTCAAGTTTTGAAAGGCTTCTTGCCACCAGGATCAGGTCCCCTCCTTTTGAGGCATGAATCCTGGCCAATTCCATCCCAATACCATTGGATGCTCCAGTTATTAATGCTGTGTTTTTCATGACTACTATTTTAAGTGTATATTGTTGGAATCACTATGATAGATTTGTGGGTGAAGATGAGCATTTTTTTTAGAAATCAAATATACGGATAGTGGTGAATTTGAAAATATGTTATTAGATTTGGTAGCAGTTTTCTTCTCCCGGGTATCATTTGTCCCTTTTAAAAAAGGATTCGTTTCAAATCCGGGCACTATTTAATTAACGTTTTACTGAAATCTATTTAATAACAGCTATGATAAAAATATTAATCCTATTCCTTCTCCTTTGGTTCCCCTATTTTGTTTTTGGGCAATCCAAAGAGGTAACTGGCCCTTCAGATTTAACCTGGTATGTTGATCCTATGGTTGGAACGGCCCCGGCAACTATTGGTGCTTCGGTAAAAATTGGAGGAATTGAAGATAATGCAATGGTCCAGCCCTCAGTTAGCTTTCCTTTTGCGATGACCAACTGGTCTCCACAAACGACCAATACCGAAAATAAGTGCATTGCATCCTACTTTTATCAGGATTCACTTATTACTGGCTTCAGGGGTTCACACTGGTTAAGTGGAGGTTGTGTACAAGAATATGGTTCAATGGCGATTATGCCGGAGTCTGGTCAACTGGTTTGCAACCCATCTAAAAGGGGATCCAGGTTTTTGCGTTCGTCTGAACAGGCAAAACCTCAATATTATAAAGTTGATCTCATCAGGTACCAAATCAAAGCAGAAATGACTGCAACTAGCCGATGCGGGATTTTTCGGTTCACTTTTAACAAGGCTGGAAACGCACATATCATAGTCAACCCAAATAGTGACAGAGGGGAAGGTTATGTGGAGATAATGCCGGGAGGCAACGAGATTGTGGGGTATAATCCTGTTCACCGGATCTATCAGGGTAATGGGAAAAGTGCCGGTTTTTCAGGATACTTTGTCATGCAGATGCAAAATGTTCCTGATTCAATTGGAGTTTATTATGGAGACAAAATATTAAGTGGGCAACTCCAACTCAAAAATGTCGCCGATTTAGGGGCATACTTTACTTTTAAGGTTAAAAAGGGGGAGCAGGTATATGCGAAAATAGGAACCTCTTTTGTAAGTATTGAGGAGGCACGGAAAAATCTGAAAGCCGAGATCCCGGATTTTAATTTCCTTAAGACGGAGCAGAGACTAAAAAACAGATGGAATGAAATCCTTTCCAGAATTGAGGTGGAAAGCCCAAGTCGTAATGAACTGGTAAAATTTTATAGTGCAATGTACCATTCCTTTCAGCAACCACGCACTTTCAATGATGTTGACGGCCATTATCCTCAGTTCGATGGAAATGATCAGACTGATACAATCCGAAACGGAAACTATTACTCTGACTTTTCGGCATGGGATACTTACCGGGCTTTGCATCCTCTTTATAATCTTATTGCACCTGAAGTCAATGCCGACATGGTAAGATCGTTGCTTGCCATGGGAAGGGTACGAGGTTGGATTCCAACTTTGCCGCTCTGGAATAGCTACACTTCTGCCATGATTGGGGACCATGTAGTTGCAATCATTTCAGAAGCCTTTGTAAAAGGTGTGATCGGCCTCAGTGAGGCCGATTATCAATTAATGAGACATAATGCCACCGTTTCTCCGGATACCTATGCAGAATATGCCGACGGAAAGGGGAGAAGGGCACTGAAATCCTATCTGAAATATGGCTACATCCCGCTTGAGGATTCAGTTAAAGAGGCTTATCACAGCCAGGAGCAGGTTTCACGAACCCTTGAATATGCATACGACGATTTTGCACTTGCACTGGTAGCCCAAAAGATGGGAAAGAACGAGGATTATATTTATTTCAATAACCGTGCTAAAAACTACCGTAATGTCTTCGATCCCAGTGTGAACAATATGAATGGCCGTTACGCAAATGGTGATTTTCTAAAGGACTTCGACAGAAACAAAAATTCACTGTTCGTTACAGAGGGGACCCCGTGGCAATACAACTGGTACGTTCCTCAGGATCCGGAAGGGCTGATTCAACTAATGGGTGGTAATGCTAAATTTAACGCTTCACTCGATAAGTTTTTCGAGGAGGGGCAGTATTGGCATGGCAATGAACCCGGACAACAAATACCGTTTTTGTTCAATTATTCGGGTCAGCCCTGGAAATCTGAAAGAGAGGTTCGCCATATTCTCAAAACCGAATACGATTCCGGTCCCGGGGGGCTGAGTGGCAACGACGATTCAGGACAGATTTCTGCCTGGTATATTTTTGGAGCAATCGGATTTTACCCAATGTGCCCTGTGTTGCCCGAATATTCAGTGACCGGTCCAATCTTCAAAAAAATAACCATAAAACTTCAAGGTGGTAAAACCCTGGTCATTTCTGCTCCGGGCACATCAGAAAAAAACTGTTACATCAAGTCAATCAAGTTTAATGGAAAAAAAATCACGAATTATAAATTTTCTCATTCTGACCTTGTTCAGGGTGGCAGGATTGATTTTGAAATGACAGATCGCTATTAGGAGATATCCTCGATATACATCGCATAATTCAAAACTCTGAAATCAGAGAGAGCCATTTCGAAGCCGAAGAAGTCCATACTTCCTTATAGGTAGCTGTGTTAAACTGGGGCCAGTAAGGTGTATCTTCATTAAACTTCGATTCCATACCAACAGGAATAGCTCCAACAGTTTCTCCCGGCAAGGCGGTATAAAGCTGAGGATAGTTACTTCCTTCTCCCCAAATTAACGATTGACCGAACGGATTTTTACCTGCAATCCAGAACAATTGTTGTTCAGCAATATTCAGCAACTCTTTGTCATGAAGAAATTTGCCGCAAAGAGCAGCTGCTTTCCCTGTGGCAAGGTGTACCGCAGCATTTCCTTTAAACGAAAACCACACCGGGAACACACGTAAATAGTGCTCACTATCCAGACGCACACCGTTCTCTAGCTGCTCCTTAAAATCATTTGCACCTCCACCGGAAAGTCCTACCTGAATCTTATAAAAATTCACGGAATCCTTAATTTCATTGATGTTATAAACACCACTTGGAACCATTCCATAGGGTTGAACATATTGAATAATGGTTTTCAGGTATTCGCCATAATTACTAATAGCTTCTTTCCATCTTTTATAATACGGATTCTCAGGTTGTGTTTCGCAAAGAGCTGTTAAAGCCTGCATATAAACCTGGTCACGAGATTGGTGTGTAAAATGAACAATCGATTTTTTATTCAGATCGCGGTAAAAAAAGCCATGCAGCTTGTCCTTATCTTTGATTGGTTCGGTACGCTGACAATCGAGTGTATAACGAATGGCTTTGGCGGCCTCGTCGGCGTAATACGTATCGCCCGTTAAGCGATAAAGCAGACTGGCACTATACGAAATATTGGCCATAACCTGACTGTTGGAGGCCATTGCCGCATGATCGCCTCCACCCCCGCCAGTCAGCTCAGTAAATCCCAGCTTATCGAAACGTTTACGGGCAAAGGAGTAGTCCTCTTTAGCTACCTTACATAAATGTTCTTTCAGCATGGCATCATCTTCAATCGTCATTGAAGCGTAAGCCTCCATACCGGCAAATAGAAAATTTTCGAAGGCCCTGTCATGAATATGCACTCTTCGCCGTTTTGTAGAATCGTCCTTGGTGCCGATATAACCATCGGTCCATAAATTGGTGCCCCAGGTTTGAGCGCGGTAACCATCGCCAAGTCTTGTTTTAAGTATAAAATCGATGCCCCATTCTGCCTCTTCCATTAATCGTTGATACAACACTATATTGTTTTTTTCTTTGGCATTTCTTGCCATTTCCATTAACGAAACGGCCAGTTCGCCCGACTGCAATACCTGTTGAGACATATCGGCAGCGTCGTGCCAACCCCCGTTCAGGGCAAAAAGTTTTCCGTTATAAATTCCGTTCAGATCGGTGTGGCAAACACCATGTTTCCCCGGAACCGGGTAGCCGCAACGTTCGCAGAACACAAAGTTCAACACCCTCCAGGCAGAGTCGTCCCATATATTTGGATTGATGTAAAATGGTTTACTGACAATATTACCTACACGCAGGCAATATTGTCCCTCTTTTTTAAAATCGCTGAAATTGATTGTCTCAAAATTTCCGATATCGGCTTTCACTTTTTTGACATCTCCTTCATAAACTTTGCCGGATGTTACATAATCAATAAGCTGGAAATGGCCATCATGATTTTTTACAGTTGTAATGGCCGATTTTTCACTATTTGTTCCATAACCCGTTGTGGAATAAATAATCCGGTCCGATGCCGGCATCCAGCCACTCACGACCTCTGGATTCTCTACCTTTTCGAGTGATAACTCATCAATATCAAATTTTAGTGAATCGCCCATGATGCGTTCCCTTCCGAAAACTTCAATTGCAAACGACAGTTTAGTAACTTTATCACGGCCGAGTTCCGGCATTTCCACAAAACATTCGTTCCATTGCCTGTTAATTAAATTCATTTCATGATAGCCTTCCCGTCCATATTTATCCGGTACCTTGATTTTGCCATCGTTCTCAACATACAGATTGAGATAAATACTGCGGGCACCTTCGCAATCAGGGTAGATGTAAACTTTAATACGATTGTATTTTTCCCAGTTAGCACCACCTACATCTAAACTGGCCATCGATGTGCCAAAACCAAGACCCCAACCTAAAAATTGAGTAACTGTAGTAGGGGCGGCCAGGTGCAGGCTATGTTTTCCGGAAATTTTTCTTTCCGTTGTAACTGACATACTTCCGATACCTTTGTGCGACCACTCTTTAAGATTTTCCATATCACAAAGTAAATCAGACTGCAGCACTTTCTTTGTCAACCCAAAAGACTCGAAAGACTTGCTGTAGTCAAGCGGCAAAGGACGATGTACAAGACCTGTGTAGCGAATATCATCTTTTAACTTTTTATCGATTTGAGCTTGTAATTGAATCGCCAAACCTACTATCAAAAACAGTACTACAGATAGAATAAATTTTTTCATTTTACATCTATATTTGTCATGCTAAACATCTTAATGTCAGTTTTTTAAATTCTTCTCATTATTTTCCTGAAGGGTCCGGGCAAGGTGTTCCAGGGAAGTTCTGAAAGAATTGTAAATAATAGAATGGAAGGTTTAAAACAGGATGCTGCTAAAACTATAGCCATTCCATTATTCATATAAGTGAGCCCTGTTGAAATGGCTATTTTACCCTTTTTATCCTCCTTAAAGCCAACTAAAAACCCGATAACATGAAGCAGAATAAATATGAGGTATAGAAATACCGTTTGCCAAAGGATAGGAATAAAATCGTTGAGTATGACATTGCGCTGCGAGCCAATAACAGCAAACACCATCAGCGTTAGTAAAAAGATATTTATGGAAGTAAATATATGGGTTGTTTTCGCAATAAATTCAGAAAAAAACCGTCTAACAATCAATGAAATCACCATAGGCAAGAAAATGATAAACGCGAGGCTTTTAAAAATCCACCATGGTGTAACAGCTAATCCATCAACGTGTAAAGCCCAGAATAACACCGGCACTGTAAATGGGGCAATGATCGAAGTAAGAATTAAAATACTCGTCGAAAGTGCTATGTTGCCTTTGACTATATCTGTCAAGGCAGGTGAAGCTGCACCGGCAGGCATGGCAGTAAGTAATAAAATACCAACAGCAAGTTCAGGGCTAATTAAACTGGTAGCCTCAAAAAGCAGAACTGGTACTACTAGCATGAACATAAAAACAATGAATGCCATATACCGGTAATTTTTGATGTGCTTTAAGATTTGGGCTAAGTCTGTTTTCAAAAAAACAAGCAACAGCATTACAATTAAAAATGGCTGTAAAAGAGACATGAAAAAATCAATCAAAACCGGATGTATCAGCCCCATCACCAGCCCTGCAATCATAAACACCCAAAAATATCTCTCTGTGAATTGATATCCCTTCATTCCAAATATGTTTTAGACACTTACGTTATCTATACTTTTAACACTTCGGATAAGTGTTAAAATCATAACCACGGCAACAACAGGAATCAGGCTTGCCACAATAAGGACAGGTGTAAACGAATAATGATCAGATACATATCCTATCAAAAAAGTACATAATATGGTTCCAATCTGGGCTGCAGTTCCGGACATACCGCTGACTGTTGCGACCGATTTACTCTGAAAAAGGTCTGAAGGAAGAGTTAAAACCATCGTTGAAAACGAGGCATATGCAAACATTGAAAATCCGAAAATAGCTGCAAGTAAAAACGGGCTTGATGTAAATGCAGCACCAGCGAGAATAAACATCCCAAGTCCTCCGAAGACAACAACAACTTTACGTGCACTAATCACTGACCATCCGTGATTAATCAGCCAACTTGACAGACCTCCACCGAAAAAATTGCCCAGATCGGCAGCTACAAATGGAATCCAGAAAACGAGCAGTCCTTGCTCAAGATTAATGTTCTTGCTTACCAAATAGATAACGAACCAGTCTGCGACGAAGAACCAGACAGGATCAATAAGTGCCCGGCCAAAAATCACTCCCCAGGTTTGACGCAATTTTAGAAGTTGTAACCATCCCACCGTAGAAGACCTTGATGAATCCTGATCGTTGTCCTTCCTGTCTTTTAAGATCATTTCACGTTCAGATTCACCGATGCGGGGATGATTTTCAGGACTATGATAAAGTAATCGCCAAATAATCAGCCATATAAAACCCAGTGAGCCGGTGATCACAAAGGCATACCTCCATCCTCCAAAAGTATGATAGAGCCACACGACAAGAAATGGTGCTATTGCAGCACCTATGCAGCCACCGCTTTCAAAGAGAGCTACTGCCAAACCTCGTTCACGTTTGGGAAACCATTCAGAAACCGCCTTTGTTGCTCCGGGCCAATTGGCGGCTTCCCCTCCTCCCAGGAAAAAACGAAATGTGCAGAAACTTTTTAATCCGGTTGCAAAGGAGGTTGCAATGGCTGCAATCGAATACCAGAGAACAGTAATTGACAATCCATTTCGGGTGCCAACCCGATCAATTAACCGGCCTCCTGCACTTTGGCCAATCGCGTTGGCTATTCGAAAAGAGATCACAATAAGTGCAAAATCAGCATTGCTCCAGTGATAATCATTTTTAAGAAAAGGGGCGAGTACGGAAAGCGTCTGCCGGTCGATATAATTCAAAACAGTTGAAAGGAAAAGCAGACCTCCTATCCACCATCTTAATGAGGGAATAGATCTGTGTTTTTTCAGGCTAAGGTTATCTATCATTTAGTTGTACCATTTTGAATTTGATATCGTCCTGATAGTTTTAGATTTCTGAAGCTTGTACAGGGAGTACTTCACTGCTATAATTCAAGACTCCGATCTTTACCTTTTTATCCAGACTAATCCTTGTATCAAGGTATTTTTGAACATCGTTTATATGCAGATGATGAAACCCCATGATGTTGGTCAGCACGCTATCCATGGTTAGAGAGGCCTTGAAATTGCGTTTAATGTGGTTAAGGTACATACATTCGGAGGCTCCAAACCGGTCTTTGATAACATTATCTTCCAGCATTTTCCAAAGGGTCTTGTCATCATAACCTGCAAGACGGGCAATTTCCTCTCCATGAGTAGGAGCAATACCTTCGTTACAAGGTGAAAGCAGGATAATGTCGCCTCCACTTTTTGTGGCCAGTTCAGCAGAGAAAAGTCCTTTGTCGGCCTGAGTAAAATCGTGATCGGAAGGGTATGAGCTGCTGATTGTAATGTCTGCCTTTTCTGAAAATTTTGCACCAAAGATTTGCATTCCCCATTTTACGGCCTCACGGTGGGCATCGATAAAATGTCCGGCAACCGCTTTGAGTAATTCACCACTGTCGGTTTGAATAACATTTACTATGAAATGGAGCCCAACTTCAGTCGCAAAATCTTCCATTTCCTCGCGGCAAGGTGTGAGTATTTTTCCAAGCTGCTGTTCTGTGGCGCCTAAAAGATGCATAGCATTGACAGTTTCAGTCCCTGCTACACCGGGTAGAAAAATCTTGGCTCCTCCACTCCAGCCAACAGGATGGTGCGGTAAGACTCCGCCAACACCAATCCGGAAATCAGCCTCCATGACCTCTTTGTTCACAACAATCCGGGTTCCTCTGCGGGTCACACCATGGACAACAAGGTTAGTATGGCAGTCGTGGTGACAGATCGCTACCTGGTTCATCAGATCACGACCGAACCGTTCTTCGATTTCCTCTTCGGTCATCGGGCGATGGGTGCCGTAAGCGATGATGAGTTTGATCTGTTCATTCTTTACTCCTGCCTTGTGAAGTTCCTCCAGAATCACCGGGATAATCAGTTTTTGAGGGGTAACCCTTGTACGGTCGTCGACAAGGATGACAACAGAAGCATCTTTCGACACAATTTCACCTAACTGTTTTGTGCCGATGGGATGTTGAATTGCCTTTCGTATCTCCTCAGCATCGCTTTCAGGAGAGGGAAATTCATTGCGGTGCAAGTTAAAACAAAGGTTCTCCTGAGGTATATTCAGATCAATGATTCTTTCGCCATAATGAACAGGTATTTTCATTTCCATATTTATTTTTCCGATATTTTCAACTTGGTTAATAGCTCTGAGATCTTATCCTGATAAATTTTTTGCCACTCCGGAGCCAGAATACAATTCATAACCTCATAACCTCCCTGTTTGTAACTTTCAGCAGTTGGGGCATAGTGCAGATAGCCATTTGAATAACCGGAGATAAAAGTATTGGGATAGGGTGAGCTTGCTTTTATTTTCAAGCCTGCTTCTGCAAATGGTTCTCCGGGAAAAGAAACGAGGATAAAATCTCCGATACGAAATGCCATTATCTCAGCTGAAACATGATCTCCACCAAGACGTTTAATATCTGCCTGCCGGAGCATAAGCTGATGGTTGTCTTCCTGTATTTGAGAAAGCTTCTCCATAGCAAGAACGTTACGGAGATACTTGGCAATATCTTTCTTATTTTCTTCATCCATTATATCCAGTCCTGATAATCCGGATTTTTTTTCATGCAGATATTGTTCGGCATCGTACGATGGAAAGTCAGGCGAAAGGCTGTATTTGATAAAGAGTGGGATAAATGTTTTTAAATTCAGACTTGTTGAACGGAGTGAGGCAAGTACTCTTCTTTCTTCCTGAGACAAGGTATCCAGCAGGAGGGGTATGTCTGTCCGAAGGGGCAGTCTGATATTTTCACTTACAACTGACAATTGATTGCCATGGCCTGTCTTAATTTCTTTTAGGGCTTTCAGGACACTTATCCCGAGCATCTGTCCAAATGGTTCACAATCTCTTGGATGATTGGTGTCCTTATATAAAATTTCTGTGATATCTCCAGCAGCACCCTGAATAAAGAAAGCCATGGACTGATGCCCAAGCTGATCTTCGATCATGCGGGAAGCAAAACCGGGATACTCAGCAGTAACGCCTTTATCCGGGACGCCAGTATAGGGATGGCAGGCATAATTATAAACAACAGCCTTAATGGTTCCATCGGTGCGGATCAATTTCAGGATACCGATTTCAGGATCAATTTCTCCAAGCCCGGCAATCTGATCGTCAGGCAGATTGGGGTTGGCATGACGAATTGTAAACACCTTTCCATCTTTTAACCTGATTCGGCGGTTCATCGCAAAACGGTTTTCAAAACCTTTTCCGGCTCCTGCTTTTACAGGTTCAAGGTTTGAAATTGCCTTCTTAACTGCCATTATGGTTTTGGTTGCCACATCTGCAGTAATTTTTTTCCCTCCGTTTAGGAAGCCGTCAAGGTGATTGTGCGAAGCGCTGATAAGCACATGATTAATTTTGAATTCATTTTTAAGCTGTTTCGTAACATCAGGCAAAAACGTCTCAGGGATGTCGCCGATACCTCCAATCGCAATCACATCCATCGTGATAATGGCTACACGCGAAGATGCATTTTCGAAAACCAGTGCCTTTACAAATAAGGAATCATGCACGTTTCCACAATTATCTGCAGTGATATTGCTTTTACCTGTTCCTGCTTTAAGCTGGGCCACCACATCCTGACTAATCAAAATAGCAATGACAAACAGCACAAGGACTAAATAGGTCCGTGAACCCGATTTTGCTATTTTTCTCCCTGTCATCATGATAGGATAGGCCCTGAAAAGGTTTCTTTTGCTTCCTTAAGTAACATCAAAACATTTTGCCGGCTTTGGTAAGCCGCAGTATCCGGACTGGATGTATAATCAAAACCAAGTTCGACTGTCAGGAATCCGTCATACCCGGTTTCGTCGAGGGCTTTCAAAAAAGGGATAAAATTGATTGTGCCTTCACCCGGAATTCTGTGCTGGTCTGAAAGTGTGTTGTTATCGTCCAGATGGATATGCAGAGGTATCTTTTTTTGAATAAGGATGTAAAGGCTGTCAACGAGCGATTCTTTGTTGACATGGCAATGCCCCGTATCGAGTGCAATACCCATATTGGGATAGTTCTGTTTTTCAATGAACCGCGCCCCTTCTTCAACAGTCAGAATCAGATCACTTTCGAGCATGTGTGCAGGTTCGAGTAACAGGAGTACATCCCTTTCCAGGGCATATTCAACAAGCTCATCCAAACTGGCAGTAAGTTGCTGCATTCCTTTGTCATAGCCCTGTCCATAAAGTGTACGCCCGGGGCATAGGCTCACCTTTTTGCACCCAAGGGCAAGAGAAGTATCAATAGAATGTTTGATGTATTCAACACTGTCTTTCCGAATATTCGCAATCGGGCTGCAAAGGTTGGTTGGATAACCGAACTGGGCAGGGATAAATCCTGAAATCTGAATGCCTGTTTTATCGATGGTTTCTTTAACCGAAGTGATACTCTGCTGATCCATATCACGATAGTAGGCATGGGGTCTGCCTCCCCAAATTTCAATACCCGGATAACCGAGGCCTGCAACCCTTTTGATTGTTTCTTCCAGGGTGTAGTTGCAATATAATTTTGTGGAAATGCTCAGTTTCATTTTGAGATTATTTATTACTCTGCAATTAACTCTTCCAGCATCGCCTTCATTTTCACGGCTTCTTCCATTATATTCGGTATGCCACTGATATCGATCACTACATAACCTTCGTAGCCTGTGTTCCTGAGGGTATCGATAATGTTTTTAAAATCGATATCCCCTTTGCCGGGCTGGTAATGGTAGGGTCTTGTACCGTCGTTATCTGAAAGATGTACAAGTTTGAGGTATTTACCAAGCTTGTAAATACCCAGATCGAGGTATTCATTGATGGCATGTGCATGGGCAACATCATAGACCATTCCGATGTTTTCCACATTGCATTCGTTGAAAATGCTGATGATACCGTCGACTGAAGAGATAAAATCACCAGCTCTCATTTCCATAGCAAACTGCAATCCGTTACTACCGGCAATTTCGGATGCTTTCCGCAGCTGATCGATGACAATCTGCCTGAGCTCTGACCATTTAAAGCCTTCGGGCACATCAACAGCTACTGAAGGTCCTCCGTGGTAGATAGAAGTTCGTTCTTTAGGTACCATTTCAGGAGGGAGATAAAAACAGTTTGTGCTCATTTTGGCTCCTATCTCCGCAGTCATTTTACAGATCTTTGTCAAATCAGCAAGTGTCTTTTCCCGTTTCGTTTTATCCAGTGAAAACAGGTCATAGGTAACAGCCATGATGCTGACAACTTCCAAATTGAGTTCTTTCGAAAGGTCTATTACCTGTTGCCAGTTCTCTTCATAATCCTGGCATTCTCCAGCAACAATTTCCATTTCCATGGTTGAAAAGCCTGCTTCCGAGATCTCTTTCATCACTTTAATGAGACTTTCAAGTCTGGGCGGAAGTCCGTAAAGGGTTATGGGTATTGTAAACCCGCATGTTACTTTCATCATTTTTTTGTTTTTAAATATGATCCATTTAATTTATTCAATCTTATATTTTAATAGCGAATCGCCTGTAATTAAGGGGTTTAATTTTGAATATGTTTGTTGCGAATTTGTCGTGCACGGTTTAAATAGTCGTCCAGAAGTTCGATCCCGAATTCTTTTGCCATAGCTAAAGCACTTATATTTGGGTGGTCGCTTGTAATCAAAACAGACCCCATTTTACCCGGGTCGGTTATTGTTACCTCCTTCCCGTATTTTTCTTTGAGTTTACGAAGACGCTCCCAATTGTAATCCAGGTGTGCCAGGCAGTAATCCAGATTTATCGTCGCAACTGTAAAATCAAAATAATTTGTGGTTGATGCGATTACTTCACCCTGAGGGTTACGGATTTCTGATGGTGCCTCCCTGGACTCAAGGGCTCCCAGGAGAAAGGACCTGCAATGACAGGCCCAATAACCTTGCATCAGTCCTCCATGAAAATTTGATGAAAACAGGATGATCTCAGGTCGTTGAGATGCGAGTTTTTCGCAAAGTTCAGTGAAGTTTAAATCAAAGCAAATCACTGACGCAACCCTCCCAAAATCACATGTAAAAACTGATACCTTGTTACCGGGTATGATACCACTCTCAATTTCATCAATTGTCGGGTAATTTTTATCATATATACCAACCAATCTTCCTCCCCGGTCAAGCAGGAAGCTAGAATTTCTCCAACCCTTACTTTCATCCATGTGTATGGCTCCGAAAGCAATGTAGCATTGGTGTTCTCTGGCAACCGATGCAAAGAAATCCAATAGCTGGTTTTTCAATATCCTGATATACGCAAATTGTTCCTCAGTAGTAAATCCGGATGGACTCTCGCAGGACTCAGGTAAAACAATTAAATCCGGTTTATCCGGTAGAACCTGATTCAGTTCATTGCGCCAGAATTCGATTACTTGTTTTGCAACATCCTGCATCCCAAGTGTCTTTTCAATGCCATGTGGATGGTTTCCTATTGTAGCCACCCTGATATATTTAGATGCACTCACCGGCATGGCTAATCCTGCGATTAGCAGGTACACTAACATGACATGATACAAAACCTTCCTCAAATCTATTTCTGCTTTCATCACAATTTTCGTCTTTATTTTCAAAGTGAAATCTGTTTAGGATACTTACCAAAAATAGGACAAAATCTTTATATTTTAAAGGTTATTAATTTCAGTATATTTGCTGATACTGGATTATTCCATGGCACATAATCTGACCGGATTTTCAATTATCATATCGTTTAATGAAAAGGATGGATTCAAAATATTTACTATTTGCTCTTTATTGTTTGATTGTATCGTGCATTCAACAAAAAAGAGACAATCCGGAAACCAGGAATCCATTTTTTCCGTCGAATATCAGTAATCCTTCAACAGTAGGACCAACTTTGGTCCCGCTAACCTCAAATCCTGTATTAATTTCAGATTCCTCGAAGGTTTATCCTGAGACGGTTCAAATTGAATTACATTATAAAACCAAAGATATTGCCCTGAAGAAAATCAGGGAATTAAAATGGCCAGGAAAACATTACCTATCAGACGTTAAGACGCATGTAAAACCGAAGATTGCTGGAAGGAAATTACCAAAAATCGCGGAGCCTGATTTTACAATTGCTAAACCAGTAATAAAGAAGGCTGGATACCCGACACTAAAGAAGATTAGCCCTTTACGTCATTCTGAAAATGCAATGTACGACATTCAGCACACAGAATTGCGGGCACTAGACATTTGCTGGGATAAAGACGGATCTGCCTGGGTCGCTACAGGCCTTGAGATAGCACATTTGCTTGGTGATCATATAGCATCCTATGGGGCATCGCAGGGTGGATTGTCTGCTGTAAGCAACATTAAAACAGATGATTCTGGAAATGTGTGGTCTGCATTTAAGGGTGCCGGTTACTTTAATGGAAAATATTTCTACTCATTTGGCAAAGAGGAAGGATTTACCGACAGTGATGTCTATACGATGTTCAAAGATTCCAGGGGTAGGATGTGGTTTGGGACCCGTGGTGCAGGAGCTATTTGCTATAACGGGAAAGGTTTTTTTCATTACGGTAAAAAACAGGGATTAAGGTCTGCAAGGGTTAGTGCTATTGGTGAAGACAAAAAAGGAAATATGTGGTTTGGTACTGAGGGCGGTGGAGTTTTTAAGTTCGACGGACAAAGTTTTATAGAATTTTCATTTAAGGAGGGCTTGCCAACAACTTATGTCTATTCAATTTTTTGCGCCCGTAATGGTGAATTATGGTTTGGACATTACCCGGGAGCCCTGACTAGGTTAAGAAATGATACATTAACTGTGTACGATTTTGGACCGGAAATGAATTCAACAGTTTTTGGTTTGAATGAAACAGAGAAGGGTAACATACTGGTGGGAACCGTTGGGTCAGGATTATTAAGGTATGATGGAGACAAATTTGAAAAGATTGATAAAGAAGCAGGTCTCAAAGAAATAACAATCATGAAGATAGCTGCAGATCCTCAGCAAAACATCTGGGCCTTGGGAAATCAGATAAACAGGTTGAGGATTTCAGATTTCAGCTACATTCCAATTCCGGGAACTCAGGGTGTTTACACTATTGACAAGAACAAAAGGGTAATCCTGGATCTCGATAAATATACCTTCCTGGATAACAAAAAGGCCGTTACCTATTCGGCAATAGGATTTAAAACCACAGGAATTGCAAGGGATGAAGAAGGAAGATTATGGTTTACAAATTGGTGCGAGGGGATTGGCATTTTGGATGGAGACAGAATCAAATCGGCGATAATCAACGGCAAAACAAACTGGGGTTGTTATTCAAGCATTGGAAATGGTTTAAATGGAGAGATCTGGTTTCAATCATGGACATATGGGTTAGTTCATCTTAAGAAAGGAAAATTAATATCTTATATGAACAACCCGGCATTTGCTGACCTTGGTGGAATAAATGCTTCATACTGTCAACCGGATGGTACAATGTGGTTTGGGGCCAATAACAGTGAACTCATTAAATATGATGGTAATAATTTTTACAGATTTCCTGACTTGGATAAGTCTCTTAAAAAACATGGATCTACTGGCATCAATGAAATTTCAGCTGACGAACAGGGCAATTTATTAATTTCATCGCTGGGTGCCGGTATGATTTCTTATGACGGAAAATCATTCAGGCTTCACAGTGACGGAGACTTCAAAATTGGAACAGGAGCCGGTGCAGATCCTACAGAAACCGGAACCCAGACTTTCCTTAAAACGGATAAGGAGGGGAGGATCTGGGCCATTCTAAACGGGAAATTAACCTGCATAACAAAAGGCAAACGATTACAATTTGGCTCTTCTGACGGATTTCTTTTTGTTCCGGTCTCTTTTTCGTTTGAAAAGGATGGGAAAATGTGGTTTAGTAATGAAGAAATGACAGGATCTGTAAATGTTGAACATCTGCTTGAAGTAAAAAAGTCGCCTGTTGTTACAATCACAAACCTAAACATATTTCAGCAGGAGATTGACTTTCGAAGCTTACAGGATTCAATTGCCAAAGGGAAAAGCTGGCTACTCCAGGATGTGAATGTGAATCTTGGAAAACTTAAGTTTGATTCGGTTCAAAATTTCAGGCTGCTGCCTTCGAATATTATATTTCCCTATAAAGCAAACCAGCTTTCCTTTATTTATGGTACGACAGACTTGAATATTCAAAGTAACGTCAAGTTTAGTTATTTTCTCGAAGGATATGACAAAGCCTGGTCAGTTCCCTCGGAAGACAGAATAGCAAACTATAAAAACCTTGACCAGGGAGATTACATTTTCAAAGTTAAGGCAAAATTAGTTAATGGAGAATTCGGTGAAATTTGTTCGTACAATTTTAAAATTACACCCCCTTGGTGGCACACCTGGTGGGCACGTTTGGGTTATGTAATTATGACTATACTACTCATTATTTTGTATAACAGGTGGCGCATTGCAAGTTTCAGACAACGTCAAGAAGAATTGGAAATGGAGGTAGAGGTTGCTACTGCCGAAATCCGGAAACAAAAAGATGAAGCTGAAATCCAAAGAGAAAAGGCTGAAAGATCAGAACAATTTAAACAACAATTTCTTGCCAATATGAGTCACGAGATTCGTACCCCAATGAATGCTGTTATGGGCATGACGAATCTTGTATTAAACACACCACTTAAAGAAAAGCAAAAGTTTTACCTGGAGAGGATCAAAAAATCGGGTGATAACCTGTTGCATATAATCAACGATATTCTGGACCTGTCGAAGATCGAGGCGGGCAAAATGGAACTTGAACAGATTGACTTTTCATTATTGGATATGCTGGATCAGGTTAAACAAACCCTTAACCACCGGGCTGAGGAGAAAGGATTATCACTTCTTGCCAATATTGGGCAAAACGTTCCTGATATTGTCCTTGGTGATCCTTCAAGACTAAATCAGATTCTGATTAATATTGCTGGTAATGCGATTAAATTTACGGAAACAGGTAGCGTTTCGATTGATGTTACCCGTGAACCCGAGGGAATCAGGTTCTCGGTGACAGATACGGGGATTGGCATACCACAGGATAAACTGGAGACTGTTTTTGAAAATTTTTCACAGGCTAATGCTTCTGACACACGTAAATACGGAGGTACTGGATTAGGTCTTAGTATCTCGCGGCAGCTCGTTGAAATGATGGGAGGAGCTATATCCATAGAGAGCAAGGTGGGATATGGGACAACCTTTTCTTTCGTACTCCAATTAGAAGAAGGTTCAGCCGAACGGCTTCAGCAAAGAGCAACACTTGAAAATAGTGTAGATGGGAGTATTCTTGACGGACTAAAAATACTGCTTACAGACGATAACGAATATAACAGGATCGTAGCAAAAGACACACTGATTTCGAATTGCGATGTTGAAATTCAGGAGGCAACTAATGGACAGGAGGCTATCGAGTGGGTTAAGCAAATGCAGTTTGATGTGATCCTCATGGATGTTCAAATGCCTGGTATGAACGGATTTGAGGCCACACGGTTTATAAGGGCAAATCTTGGAAGTCCGGCGAACCAGACGCCTGTCATAGCCTTGACTGCAAGTGTGCTTCGAACTGACCTTGACAAATGTAAACAGGCAGGAATGAATTCCTATATTCCAAAACCCTTTAGTTCACAACAACTGATTACCGGTATCGCACAGGTTTTAAATATCGGTATAAGGGTAAAAAATGAAAATAAAGGGTCTTCCCATTCTGAACATTCTATGAAAGTCACAGACCTGACTTACCTCGAAAAATTTTGTGAAGGAGATTTAACCCGGATGAAAAAATATATATTGATGTTTACCTCATCGGTGCCTGCTTTTATTGAGAAATTAAACCTTGCATTGTCAGCCGGGGACTTTATCGAAATTGCCAGTCAGGTCCATGGTTTCAAGACAAGGTGGATCATGATGGGCATGACTGATACAAAGGATCTTGCACAATATCTGGAGCAATTATGCCGCGAAGGATCTGATGAAGGATTAATCCGGTCAAACCTTGATCTTCTAATAAAGGAGGTTGGGATTGCCTTGATTGAGCTCGAAAATCAATAGTTTCAGAAACCATTAGATTCCAAAAAAAAGTATATTTGTGTAAACTAAAAAAGGTCATGGAAATTACTAAACCGAAAAAAATATTCATTGTCGATGATGATGATATGCTCACTGAGGCGTTGTCAGATTATTTGACACGGAAAGCAAATCATAAGATAAGTATATTCTCTACCGGAGAGGATTGTATGAAGCATCTTTCGGAGAACCCGGATGTTATAATTCTTGATTTTTACCTGAATACTGTAAAAAAAGATGCAGCCAACGGCCTCGAAGTCCTGGAAGCTTTTCGTAAACACTTGCCTGACACACGGTTTATCATGCTGTCCAGTCAGGAAAGCTACGCCACGGCGGCACGAACAATCCAGAAAGGTGCAGAACAATATGTCATAAAGGATGATGATGCTTTTCAGAAAATTGCAGATTTAATTTAGAATTACATTGCTATCTTTCTGATAATTAAAAGTATGACCTATGAAAAAGCTTTTTAAATTTATCGGGATTTTTATCGGGATAGTAATCATTTGCGGATTAATTTTTATTCGCGATTTAAAAACCAAGGCCTTACCGGATTACAATAAAAACATAAAACTGTCCGGATTAATTGCTGATGTAACTGTCCTGCGGGATTCATTTGCAATTCCCCATATTTATGCAGAAAACGAACATGATCTTTACCTCGCCGTTGGTTATGCTATGGCTCAGGACAGACTCTGGCAGATGGATCTGCTTCGCCGCGTTACTCAGGGCCGTTTGTCGGAGATTCTGGGAAAGGAACTGATTGATGCGGATATGCTTTTCCGTTCATTACGTTTTACCGAAAAATCACGAAAAGTTTTGGGTGCTGCAGATTCAAACATGCGGTCATGCGTTGAATCCTTTGCTGAAGGAGTGAACCAATTTATCAGTCAGGCGGGAAACAATCTTCCTCCGGAATTTGGCATTCTCGGTTATAAACCAGAACAATGGCTTCCGGAACATTCCTTAAATCTGATAGGGTATATGGCCTGGGATCTTTCAACAGGCTGGACAACTGAAGTCCTACTCGATCAGATGAGACGGAAAATTGGTTCTGATCTTTCCAAATATATGCTTCCGGATATGGATTCAGTGCACAAAACTGTCATTTATCCGGATTTTAAATTGGATAAAAGTACCGCTGAAGTTCTTACCAAACTTTCGAACACAACTTCGGTTGTGGAAGAGCTCGGATTGGACGTTTTTCAAGGCAGTAACAATTGGGCAGTTTCCGGCAAGAAAAGCACAACCGGCAAACCCTTGCTTGCCAATGATATGCACCTGGGTTTGAATATTCCTGGGATCTGGTACCAAATGCACCAGGTAATTCCCGGAAAACTTAACGTAACAGGTGTTGTTTTACCCGGGCAGCCCATGGTCATTGCCGGCCACAACGATTCAATTGCATGGGGATTTACAAATGTAATGACTGATGATGCCGATTTCTATCAGGAAACCATCAACCCGCAAAATTCGGATCAGTACAAATTGAACGGAGCCTGGAAAGATCTAACTAAGGTGGAGGAAAAAATTAGGATCAAGGGTGGCGATTCCATACTTCGTGTTATCCGGTTTACTCACCGGGGACCTATTGTTTCAGAACTGAAAAGCTTGAAAGATAAGGTCATATCGATGAAATGGCTTGGTAATGAAACCAGTAATGAGATAAAATCTGTTTATTTGCTGAACCGTGCTTCAAACTGGACTGATTTCAGGAATGCACTACGAACCTTCGTATCAGTTAATCAAAATGCAGTTTACGCCGATGTACGTGGAAATATTGGACTTCAGTCAACAATCGGGATTCCGATCCGTGAGGGCAACCGCACCCTGGTAAATCCCGGTGATACTACTTGCTATGACTGGAAAGGCCTCGTACCCTTCGAGGAATTGCCTTACACGTACAACCCCGAATGCGGATATGTTGCCTCAGCGAACTGCAAAACTGCACCTGCTGATTATCCTTATTACATCAGCGATTGGTACATTTTGCCTTATCGCATGGACCGAATTGTTGAGTTACTAAAGGAGAAGGAGAAATTATCTCCGGAAGATTTTAAAAGAATGCAAGGTGATCAGAAATCTAAATTGGCAGAAAAATTCACTCGCTACTTCCTGTCACACCTTACCACCAAAAGCGGATTGTCAGAGCCGGAAAAGAAGGTTTATGAACTTATGAAAAACTGGGATTTCACGATGCTCAAAGAACGTGCTGAGCCCCTTATCTTCGAAAAATGGTATTACCTCACCGGTGTTAATCTGGTTAAGGATCAAATGGATTCATTACTGTTTTCGCAATTTGTGGGTCAGAAAATATTTTTCGAAAACTTTATGGAGAACATGCGGATTACACCCAGTAACGCCTGGTCCGATGACATAAAAACCAAAGAGTTGACTGAGACATTCAGCGATATCATCGGACTCTCATTTCAGGAAACTGTCAGGGAACTCGGTTCAGAGTTTGGCGCCGAACCAGCAGGCTGGAAATGGGGAAATCCGCATACCATCACGCTGGCTCATCCTTTGTCGAGAGTCAGGATTCTGGATCGGGTATTCAACCTCAACCGGGGTCCTTATTCTGTAGGAGGGAGTTTCCATACAGTCAGTCCTTACGAAAATCCGCTGAATAAGTACTCCGAAGTCAATCATGGCGCCTCGGAGCGGCATATTTTTGATGCTGGCAACTGGGATCGTTCGCTCACAATAATCCCAACCGGAATTTCTGGTATTCCGGCCAGTAAACATTATTGCGATCAAACGGAATCGTATGTGACAAACAAATATCATTCTGATTTTGTCACCCCGGCCAAGGTGGAAGCAGCAATGCAATACAAGATGAAGTTTACCCGATAATAACTTAAAGTGTTTTTCAGAAAATGGCCGGTCTAATTTAATTTAACAAATTCCACCCTTCTGTTATTTGCCTTCCCTTCAGGTGTATCGTTGTCACTTATTGGTTTAGTGTCACCATAACCTTTGGTGGTGAGCCTTTCGGAACTGACGCCAAGTTTCACAAGTTCTGCTTTAACCGCCTCTGCCCTTTGTTGGGATAAGGCGGCATTATGTTGTGATGTACCTGTTTTATCGGTATGGCCTCCTACTTCAAACTTTAAATCAGCATTATCCTTCATTACCTGCACGATCATGTTCAGCGTTCCCATGCTCTCAGGTTTAATCGTAGCCTTATCGATATAAAAATTTATTCCATGTGTAATAATCCTGGATTCCGTAAATTTCTTGCCAATAACATTCATTCCTCCTCCTGAGGCAATTTTTACATTCGAAAAAATAACCGGAGCTTCTGCCGAGGCGATCCCTCCAAATTTCACAGATCTTGGTTCAAAGGATATGTCAGGCATTACTAAAACACGGTACTGGTCCAGATAACATTTGATCTGTTTATTCTTGTAAATGATCGCAATATGATGCCATGTATTCAAATAACCTGACTCACTAAGACTCTTATCGGGATACTCTGCACGGAAATCATTCGAAAAATAGGATGTGCTTACACTCCCGGAACCACTAAATGTTATTATTCCTTCAATGTCATTCGCGGGATCCTCTGATTCAAAAAAGACATTTATCCCGTATTGATTCCCATCCGTTATAATATAATCACACTCTACTGTAAATGGGTCCGTTAGATAAGCAGTTGTCTTCATACGTGGTGAAACCTTTCCAAAATTTCCGTCAGTAATCACCAATGAGCTGGTTTCCTTGATTTTATTGATTACTGCCTGACCATTTTCAAGTTTCCAGTGCGAAGGGAATTCGCCATCCTGATCGGTTAGGAACTGATCTTCAAATAATATCTTATCACCTGGGACGAAGTCATAATTCTGATAACTTTTAAAAGGTTGACTTTCCTGTGAAGAGGCAGACAATAAAGAGAAGCAAAAAAATATGGTTCCAATAGAGAGTAGTTTTTTCATGACAACATTTATTTAGCCAGTTATTGTTCCAAATATAATATGATTTTATAATTCTTCAAACCTGGTAAAAAGAATCGCAAGTATGCTGATTTGAAATTCAAGTCATATCGGATTATGCCTGATTTAATTATTTCAAGGCATTGTAAATTTTATCAACATCCTCATTGTTGGTTATAAATGAAGTACTTGCAAAATCAAATACCCAGGTATTACCTTCCTTAATCAAATGAACCACATGTCTGACAGGAATCTTTTTATTCCACTGTAATTATTTTTATGGAAAATGCAAGTGCTAACTCATACACTTCTGTTAGCAAAGCTATCATCATATTTCTGGTTTCACTCAATTCCCTTAGTTCTCCACAGGTTGATCGCGTAATGGCAAATAACCCGCTAACACAAATGGAGATAAATTTCTTCCATAACTCTGCTTCAATATCATCTGATAATACCGAAGTAATGCCAGACGAATCAAACAGATCCTTAAGAATTTTTACCCTCTCACTCTCCGAATGATTAATTTCGCCAATTATTATTGTTGGAGTTACTCCAAAATGTCTGATTACGCCTGGTGATTTTAATGCGCTGATTGTCAGGCACAATCTTCCAACGATGTTCGCCTCGTTTAATTTTTCTTTCTATTCTTCAACAGCTGAAACTCCATTTTGCAGTGGCAGTACTATTGTATTCTCATTAACAGTAGACTTTAAATCTGTCAGATTATACTACTGTGTTTCCACTATGTTTACCCAACACTTTTGCCTAACTTTACACCAAAATCAGGTTATTAAATCTTTTACAATGCGAAAAATATTTACTCTTATTTTCCTTGTTGGAGTGTTAAGCGCTTTTGGTCAGGCTGACAGCCACTCATTTGCTTTATCCAAACACGAATTTTTGCTTGACGGCAAGTCTTTTCAGATCATTTCCGGCGAGATGCATCCGGCACGTATACCGGTTCAATATTGGCGTCATCGCATCCGGATGGCAAAAGCAATGGGATGTAATACAATTGCCGCATATATATTCTGGAATTATCATGAATCATCGCATGGGATATTTGATTTTAAATCTGAGAATCACGATATAGCGCAGTTTATCCGTATAGTTAAGGAAGAAGGGCTCTGGCTGATACTTCGGCCGGGTCCGTACGTATGTGCAGAATGGGAATTTGGCGGGCTTCCTTCCTATCTCCTAAAGATTCCTGATATTAAAGTTCGGTGCATGGATCCGCGTTATATTAAGGCTGTGGACCGGTATATCAAGGCACTTGCCCTGCAGGTAAAAGATCTTCAGGTTAATAAAGGAGGTCCAATCCTTATGGTACAGGTCGAAAACGAATACGGAAGTTATGGTAATGATCGTCAATATTTGAAATGGATCCGTGACAGATGGAAAGAATATGGCATTCAGGTACCTTTTTACACGGCTGACGGGGCAACTCCTTTTATGCTGGAAGCGGGCTCATTGCCTGAGGCAGCCATTGGTCTTGATCCTGCTGCGAGTAGTTCGGAATTTGATGAGGCGACAAAGGCAAATCCCAATGTGCCCTCTTTTTGCAGTGAACTTTATCCCGGTTGGCTTACACATTGGGGAGAGAAATGGCAAAGGCCGGATACTGCAGCACTTTATAAAGATGTTAGATGGCTCATGGATCATAAAAAGTCGTTTAATTTTTATGTGATTCATGGAGGAACAAATTTTGGTTACTGGGCTGGGGCGAACGCATTTTCCCCTGTTCAATACCAACCCGATGTGACAAGTTATGATTATGATGCTCCAATTAATGAGCAGGGTCAGGCTACTCCCAAGTATTATGCCTTGCGTAACCTATTGGCAAAATATCAACCGGATACAAAGAAAATTATCCCTGTTCCGGCTCAGCTTCCGGTTATAGAAATACCTGAGATCAGGTTTACCTCCTCGGCCTCAGTCTGGGATAATCTTCCTGCTCCAGCGATATCACCGCAGCCTAAACCCATGGAAATGTTCGATCAAAAAAATGGGTTTATACTTTATCGTACAACACTCACCGGGCACAAAAAAGGTAAACTGCGCATAACTGAACTTCACGATTACGCCACAATTTTTATTGATGGGAAATATGTTGGTAAACTCGACCGGGCGAAAGGCGAAAATAGTATAGAACTGCCAGAATCAACGAATGCTTTTCCTCAGCTTGACATCCTCGTTGAAGGAATGGGGCGGATTAATTTTGCGGAGTATATGATTGACCGTAAAGGGATCACGGAACGTGTATCGTTAAATGGCATGACTCTTATGAACTGGCAGGTTTATAATCTTCCTTTCACTGAAAAAGATTTGAAAAATCTCAAATATTCGTCGGTTGAGACAAATAAACCAGGAATTTTCTACAAGGGCGAATTTGAATTGTCAGAAACGGGTGATACCTACCTGGATGTAAGTCTTTGGGAAAAAGGTTTAGTATGGATCAACGGTCATAACCTTGGAAGATACTGGAATATCGGACCGCAAAGGCAACTTTTTTGTCCGGCTCCCTGGCTTAAAAAGGGCAAGAATGAACTTGTGGTTCTCGATCTCCATCTTCTGAAGGCACAACCTTTGAAAGGTGTTAAACAGATGGAATAAAAATCATAGTTTTTCATAATTAATCCAGCTATAATTGCCGGCAGGATAATATTACAGAATCAGAAAGCACTTTAGTCCTTACTTTCCATGGAAGCTTATTTCGAAAAATACAGAAAAGGAATAGTTGGTATAGACCAGACATTTAATTCACCCTACGGTGAGAAGAAGATAGTCTATGCAGATTGGATTGCCAGCGGAAGGCTTTATTATCCAATCGAGGAGAGGATAACGAATCAATTTGGACCTTTTGTGGGGAACACTCACACGGAAACAAGCGAGACAGGCACCTTAATGACAAAGGCTTACCATCTCGCACAAAAAAAAATTAAAGAGCATGTAAACGCGGGTCCAAATGATGTGATTATAAATGCCGGATCAGGCATGACGACTGTAATTAATAAATTTCAACGGATTCTGGGATTCAGGGCAATGCACAAAATAGACAAGCTGGACCGTTTGTCGGCGGAAGATCGTCCGGTTGTATTTATTACCCACATGGAGCATCATTCCAATCACACGTCATGGCTTGAGACTATCGCGGATGTTGTTCAACTTACGCCTGACAGTGAATTGCTTGTTGATCCTGGTCAACTTAAGTTTGAGCTTAAAAAATACCGCGACCGGAAGATGAAGATTGGTTCATTCACGGCATGCTCAAACGTTACGGGTATATCAACTCCTTATCATAAAATGGCACGGATCATGCATGAAAACGGTGGTTTATGCTTTATTGATTTTGCTGCGTCTGCTCCTTATGTTAAGATTAATATGCATCCGGAGGATCCCCTTGAGGCTCTTGATGCGATCTTCTTTTCTCCCCATAAATTTCTTGGCGGACCAGGGAGTTCAGGAGTTTTGGTCTTTAACTCGGCCATATACAACAGTTCAGTTCCTGATAATCCGGGTGGAGGAACTGTCGACTGGACGAATCCATGGGGTGAATTTAAATATGTGGACGATATTGAAACCCGGGAGGACGGTGGAACACCGCCATTTTTACAAACCATTCGAACAGCTCTCTGTATCGAACTGAAAAATCAGATGGGGGTTGAGAATATCGAAAACCGCGAGGTTGAACTGGTAAAGATCGCCTTCGCAGAGTTGGAAAAAATGGAAGAAATTCATGTTCTGGCAAACAACATCCCCGTGCGGTTGGGCATCATATCTTTTTATATGGATCAACTTCATTTCAACCTCGCGGTTAAATTACTCAATGACAAATTTGGTATCCAGGTCCGGGGTGGATGTGCATGTGCCGGAACCTATGGACATTTCCTGCTTGATGTTAGTCATGACCAGTCTCACAGAATCACCGAAAGGATCAACTTTGGCGACCTGTCTCAGAAACCTGGCTGGATCAGGCTCTCTCTGCATCCGACAATGACCAACAATGAACTTTATTTTATACTCGATGGGATCAGACAAGTGCAGAAAAATCACCTGATCTGGGGGAAAGATTATATTTACAACCGTAAAACGAATGAATTCAGACACTTCATGGAACCTGAAGACAAGACAGAACTAGTAAATGATTGGTTTATTCTGGATTAGGCGACAATTTTTGGTTTATTTCGTTTAGAAATTGTTTAAATTTTGTTTTTAGGTTCCGTTAGGAACTATCGGTCAGTAGAAAAATTCAATATAAATAGGCCTTTTTCCCCGTTCAGGACAAAACAAAGATCGTAAATTTGTATTTCTCCCGACAGATTGAGGCAGTGTTCCTTGTTACTGGCAATTGGTATCTTACAGCAATGAAATCTTCTACACAAATGGATCGTTCTAAAACCGATTTTAAGATCTAAATCTTTTTGTTTTCTCTTTTCAGAAAATAGTCAAGTGCCTTTTTAAAGTCTTTGGATGACGATATTTGAAAAAAGTTTTTTGGAAGATGAGGTTGTTCCTGTTTGATCTGCCATCCGCTGACTAAAAATATTTTATTTGGAAAGGCCTTACGCTTTCTTTCGATTCTTTTGGCCAACGATCCAACTCCCTGCGAGACAACAAATGAAGTGAAAATGATCTGAAAAGGGAGGATCTCGTCAATCCTTAAAATGTCGCGGAAAGGAACTGAAGTTCCCAGATAAATTACTTCAAAATTGGCTTTCCGTGCCAGATAGTTATAAAATAACATTCCTATTTCATGAAATTCACCCTCAGGAAGATAGAATAAAATCCGGGGCAATAATTCGTCTGTCTTCTTCCGTTCACTATTTATTTCTACAATTAACTTTTGGCGAATGAGATTAGTAATAAAATGTTCCTGGGCAGGAATAATCGTACCTGAAAGCCAAAGGTTGCCAATAATCTCAAAAAATGGAAATATTAATTGCTCGATAGTAGCTTCAAATCCCAGATTTTTAACTGATGTTTCAAATATATGATTAAACCCGATCTCATCCACCTCAATCAGGACCTTTACCAGATTACTTGTTTGTGTAGCCAGTGAAGGGACTTGCTCATTTAATTGAAGAATCAGTTCATTAATCTGATCTGGCTCCAGTTCAGCAATTTTTGAAATTTTATATCCGTTTTGATTCAACAGCGAAGTATTCATCAGCTTTACAAGATCCTCATCTGAATAATACCGGATATTGGTACTTGTGCGCTGAGGTTCAATTAAATGATATCGTTGTTCCCAAATCCTGATTGTGTGGGCTTTAATCCCCGATAATTTTTCCAGGTCCTTTATTGAATATGTTGACATAGAAATAAAATAGTAACTGAATAATAATTAAAAATGATGGTTAAAGGTTCAATCACAAGGGTCAGATTAATTCAGGCCAAAATAGTGAAATAAGCAATATTGATTGAGATTTTCCAAAGAAAATAAATAACTTATTTTGAAGCTTAACATAAGGTAAAATACAAAATTCCCCGGAAAAGAATTAAATCAACTTACTGAGTGGTCTGTAACTCTAAAGTAATGACTAATACTATCCGGGGAATTTACCTGCAAAGAGTAGTACCTAACCCTTAATTATGGAATTATTACTTTGTCAATTACGTGTACAACACCATTTGATCCTTGAACATCTGCCTTTACGACATGGATATCACTTCCAATAGTTACAGCACTCCCATTAATCATAATATTGAGTGATTTGTTTGAATTCAATGTAGACACTGATCCGGAGGATAAGCTACCTGATTGAATATTTCCACTAACAACGTGAGCCAAAAGGATTGGAGTAAGCTGCTCCTTTGTAAGTGCATCAACTCCACTAACTTTTAATGCTGAAAACAGTGCGGCAAATGCATCGTTTGTCGGTGCAAATACAGTGAAGGGACCGGTGCCTGATAAGGTTGTAGCCAGATCAGCTTTAACAACTGCCATCACAAGTGTACTAAAGATGCTGTTTTGAAGAGCAAGATCAACTACGGTTGGTGGAAGAAGTACCTGATCAATAACATGGATAATCCCATTCGTTGCAACAACATCCGTGGCAATTACCTTGGAATTATTATTTAGCAGTACTCCATTAGCTGTAGATATTTGGAGAACCATGTTTTTACCAAAAGCGGTACTTAAAGTCGGGAAATATCCGGCTGTCACCTGGGCGGCAGGAATGTAACCATTTAGAACATGATAAAGCAGTATCGGTGATAAAGTTCCAGCAGACAAATCACCTAATGTTACTCCCAGTTTAGACAATAATGCGGAGAAAGCAGCATTAGTCGGAGCGAATACCGTATAATTTTTTGTATTGTCAGCCAAAGCAGTTGCAAGGTTTGCTTTTGATACCGCAGCTACAAGTGAAGAAAACATTGGATTTGCCAAGGCATGATCAACAAGACTCATTGGTAAAAGTACCTTATCAATAACGTGGATAACCCCATTGTCAGCCATAATATCTGTTTTGGTTATTTTCGAACGTCCATTAATTGTAGTGCTCGACATATCAACGTACATTGACAGATTGGAATTAGCTACCGGTCCAGCTGAAAGGGTTGAATAATAACCTGTAGTAATTTGAGAAGCACTTGCTTTACCAGACTTAACATGATAAAGCAAAACGTTTGTCAGCGTTGCTGTTGGAATGTCATTCAGTGAGGCTACTTTAAGTTCAGCCAAAAGTGAAGTGAAAGCTGCATTTGTAGGTGCAAAGACTGTAAAACTTGAAGCATTATTTGCAAGAGCAACATCCAGACCTGTCTTTTTTAATGCGCTTACCAAAATCGAAAAATCTGAATTTGATGCGGCTACATCTGTAATCGTATGGGTTTTTATGCCGCTGGAAGTTGAATCATTTTTGCAACTGACGAAAAATAAGGTTGCACTTAAAAGGGATACTAACGTAAAAAGTTTGAAATAATTTTTCATGATATGAATTTTAAATTGTTTATTACTGTTTAAATCTTTGCAAATAAACATCAAAAATTCATAAGATGTTTAACTAATAATAGAATTAATTAAACAAAAATCTATTAAAACAATTTATATATCTATAAATCAGATATTTAATATATTCATAATTAACATTAATTAACATTTGGACTTAATATTTATTCCAAAAACACCAAATAGAGTTATCTGAGTTCGCCATTCATCCATGCCTTAAAATCCGCTGTTTTTGAGCGGCTCACAACAATTTCAAGCCTGGGGTCAGGATTAATCTCAACCTTTAGCTTAAAGTTGAAATAATTATGTACCTTCCGGATAGCTTCAGCGGAGAGTATAAACTGACGGTTAACCCTAAAAAACTGTCCCGGATCAAGTTTCAGAGAGAGATCCTCAATTGAATTAGGAATTATGTGCCTTTTATTCTCCTTTGTAAGGATAAAAACCTCCTTGTCTTCGGCATAAAAACATGCAATCTCCGAAACAGTAACCGGCACCATTGAATCTCCCTTACTGATCAGAAAACGGGTTTTATATACTCCCGGTTTGGGGACTTTCAGGTCCCTGATCATCTCGTAGAGTTGAATGTTTGGATTATCGTCATTGAAATGCACCTTTAACCTTCTGAATTTTTCAATTGAGGATTTGAGTTTATCGCGGTTCACAGGTTTTAATAAGTAATCGATACTATTTACCTCGAAAGCCTGCAACGCATATTCGTCATAGGCAGTGGTAAAAATAACGGGGGTACTTACGTTACAATGGTCAAATATTGAGAAGCTTTTGCCGTCTGCCAATTGTATATCCAGAAATATCAGGTCATAATCACGATTTGAATCAAGGTGCGATACTGTAGCCGAGACAGTATCCAGCGGTCCGAATATTTTTGCCAGGGGTTCAATCTCTTGTATTAGCTGAATCAGGCGATTAGCTGCAAGTTCTTCATCTTCAACTATCAATATCTTCATAGCATTCAGAGTGAGTTTTCAAAAAGTGGAAGCATTACAATAAATTTCCCATTGTCACGACTGATTAAAATATCCTTGCCGGTGAGGTGCAGATACCTGTTTTTAATATTCTCGAGACCAACTCCAGTTGAAGGTTCCAGGTCGATTTTTGTTTTTATCGTATTCTCAACAACAATATATTTGTTGTCTGAAATGGATACATTGACATAGAGAGGATCTTCCTTTGAAACGACATTATGTTTGAGGGCATTCTCGAGTAACATCTGTATTGCCAATGGTGGAATTAAATAATTATAATATTTTTCGTCGACATCAAAATCAACTTTCAGTTTCTCCCCAAAACGGCTTTTTTGAATAAAAACATAGTCGTGGGCAATCTTAAGTTCGTCGCCCAACCGAACGGCTTCCTTATCGCGCGACTGCAGCATATACCTCATAATCTCAGAAATACTTTCAACATAGCGGGATGCTACAGGATTGTCATTAACAAGCATCAGTAAAGTATTCAAGCTGTTAAAGAGGAAATGGGGATTTACCTGGTTCCTCAGTGTGTCGTATCGGGCTTCGAGGTTCGCCTGCTCGAGGGCTTGCGTTCTTAGCAGATTTTCTTTCCACTCAATGAAAAAGGAAGCGGATGCATAGAGAGAGCTGATCATAAAAGTGATGATCAGTGATCCGATAAATAATGCCATCTTCGACGAATAATCAAGAGGTACACCCAGATAATTCTCCACGGCGTAGATTTCGCCTGTTTCAACAATTACAACAAGAACAGAAAGGGAACAGACCTGAAAAACAACAAGTTTAAGAGTCTCTTTGAACATAGAGAACCGGTCGATCGCGTATTGTATGATCACCATACTACCATTCCATATCAGGGCGGTTCGAATAACAGAAACCAATAAACATAACCAAAAACCGGCCTCTGAATGTTTGTATCCATAATCTACAAAGACGGAAATAACCGATATTCCAACAATACCTATAGTTCTGACAACATACTCACGCATTCTGTTTCGTGGAGATACAGCACCCGGGATGCAATTTATCTTTTCGGAATCTACAACTTTCATGCTTATTGAATTGAAATTAAATAATTTAGGACTTATTTTAACTTTTGTCCTAATTTTTCAGCAACATCAAGCCATTTCTTTCTATCCTTTTCAACTGAGGATCTTAAGGGCGCGAAGGAAGTAATTTTAACAGGGCCTATACCGCAAAAACCAAGTATGCCTATTTTCATCGAATTATGTCCCGGCATTTTGTTTATCAGGTAGTAATACCAACCCGGGGTATCCATTGTTACAATAATCCGTGCAGACCGTCCTTTGAGCAATTTATCCCAGAAGACAGAGTTTTCGCGATAACGGAATGCAAAGCCCGGCAAAAACACCCGGTCGATAAAACCTTTTAACAACGCGGGGTAGGTTGACCACCAGTTTGGATATACAAAAACAAGGTGATCGGCATCCAAAATCATCTGCTGGACATTTACCAAATCAGGTTCCAGTTCCGTTCGTTTCCTGTAACCTGAATTTAGAATCGGATTAAATTTCAGATCCGCAAGATTAACTAATTTGCATTCGGCCCCAACTGAATCGGCTCCTGACTTATAACGTTTCGCGAGTTCGAAACACAAACTCTCACGATCTGGATGGCCATTGATTACTAATACTTTTTTCATTTTTAATTAAGTTTAATTTTTTAGAAATGTATACGGTATTGCATCATAGGGAAGAAACCCAGCTGATTTACATTTTGTACAATGTTCTTAGAAGGACTGTAGGTTTGCATCAGGATATTGTTATGATCGGTGAAATTTTCGATATAAAACACCCACTCCTGAGAGATTTTACGCCAGTTAAGCCTATATCCGAATTTAATATCAGCTTTTAAGAACGGGTCAAATTGTAGGCTGAATGCTTTAGAATTATCATATTTCGTTTGTCCGGCTTCGCGTGATGCATTAAAATCCACAGGAGTATAACGCTTTCCACCGGCATACGACAACTTAAAATCTATATTCAGCGCAGATTTGTCATTTAACCTGAATTCCTTGCCAATAAGAATGTTAGCTACATAGTTGCCATTAAAGGCTGTATTTCTCTCAATTCCATCACTCCCTTTATATTTTGATTCAAAGAGCGAAAGTGTAGCAAGATAATAAATGTTTTTGCTAAAAAAACGTTCGAGAGTAAATTCGAGTCCATAGTTCCTGCCAAGGCCCTTGTTAACCAGACTGTCTTCGGCACTAACTCCCCATCCGGCACCAGTGTTTAACATACTGAATGAGGAACTCTGCTGCTCTACCGGAACGTTGAAAATCGCCTGATAATATCCCTCAGCCTTAAAACGTGTATTTTCTGTGATGGATTTATCATAGCCAATGACAAACTGGTTTGATTTGCTAAAGCCGAGCTTCTTGTTCGTTTGGACCAGGGAACCATCGGGCATCTGCGTTCCGAGAAAATAGGAGGAAAGGTTCTGAGTTCGCGAATGCAGTCCATAGCCAAGACTAAGCTTTTGTCCGGCAGCGAATTGCCAGTTGACACCCATACGCGGTTCAATACTCATACTACCGTTTAAGTCAAAGTAACTTACATGAAGACCAGGGACGAAACTCAAGGCATTGTTTAACCGGTAGGTTGCCTGTGCATAGGGCTGAAATAGTGTTACTCCATTCGCCAGTCCTCTGCCATAATCAATTACAGGTCGTAATGCGAGGTAACTTCTGCTATATGTTTTGGAAAGTAAATCGAAGCCCATACGGTCTGTGGAAAACCCAATGCGCCCGGACCATTGACTATTGTATTTTTTATGGATAAAGCCACTAACTGAAGTCCGGAATTCCGCATAATTGTGATCCAGGTTTGGGGTAAAAAGACCTCTTGGATTCAATGAATCGATTACGGTTCCACCGTCCTGCCAAACTCCCGAAACAGTAAGTTTATACCAGGTATGTTCATTTAGAAAATGGGTATATGAAATGCCTGCAGCACCCATCCGCGATCGGTTTGCCAGATTTTGCCCTTCACTTGAATACAGGTCCTGTTTATTCCCATTTTTGCTGGCCAGAATCGAGATCTCGCTGTTACCCATTAGCCCAAAAACAGTCAGTCTCCCTTTCTTAAGCGGAAAATTTAATTTGAAAGAGAGGTCCTGATATTTCGGAATTCCTGTTGTACCTGTCTTGACAAAACCATCCATAAGCTGTAAAGTCGAATACCGGAAATTAGCGAGGTATGAAGCCTTCGAATTTTTACTGAACGGACCTTCCGCACCTGCCTCAAGTCCATTAAAACCTATCTGTAATAAGTTTTCATGTTTATTGTTATTCCCGTTTCGCAAATTCAGGTCGAAAACTCCACTCATTGCATTTCCATATTCAGCAGGGAAAGCTCCGGTAAAAAAATCGCTGTTCTTTAGCACGTTATTATTCAACATTCCAACCGGACCACCTGTAGTTCCTGATTCGGCATAGTGGTTTGGGTTAGGAATATCCACATCTTCCAGCCTCCACAATAGTCCGCTCGGTGAATTTCCCCTGATAATTATGTCATTACGCTGATCATTTGCAGCAGAAACACCGGCAAAATTCATTGCCATTCTTGCAACATCCCCGCGACTGCCAGCATATTTTTCAGTCTCTTCAACTGTGAAGGTTCGCGCACTTACCGATGCCATCTGATTTATTGTGTGCTCCTTTTCAGGAGATCCTTTTATAATAACTTCAGAACCAACTATCACATTTTCCTCCATCTCAAGATCAAGGACTACCTCCTTCACTGAATTTACAAGTATTGACTCAATTGATAACGGTTTATAGCCCAGTAGACTGACACGGAAAGACTGTCTTCCAACCGCAACCTTGTCAATTGTAAAATTACCATCTGTATCTGATACAGTTCCCTTCAAAGGTTCTGAGTTCATCAAAACAATATTAACACCGGGTAATGGAGTCTTGGATTCCTTGTCTGTTATCCTTCCGCGTACTGTCTGTACATGCTGAGCCCAGCTATTAGCCGTCGCAAGAAAAAGAATTAAAATAGTTACTATTTGTCTCATACAATTTTGCTTTAAGTTTATAGTGCAAAATTGTTTGAATACAGCGCTATTCAATTAGAAATTCCGATGAAGTGAATAAAATCGGGAATAAAATGAAAATATGTTGTCCCGAACTGTAATCTTAATTAACCTTTTTGGCGATTCGCAGAGCCTCAGTAGTTGTAAAATATTTTGTAATCATATTTGGAATTTCCCAATCAGGCAGCTTTCCAGCCTTAAGATACTCAAGGTATTTTGCTGTTACCTGGGCAAAATGCGCCTCATGACCAACTTTCAGTTGTTGAGGAATAACTAACTTCCACGTGTTTTTATTTACGCTCTCAATTGTAAGCCCGGCCTGAGGAAGGTTTTTTATCTTCGTTTCGAGAATCGAAGCAAAATTATTCAGATCGGCATCGGTAGCAGCGGTTATGTACAAGGTCGGATCATTCTTCTCTTCGGTCCCCTGACGAATTTCCAGGTTGGCCAATGAACCTCTCATAATCGAATAATGAGTGTCGCCTGCACCCTCAGGAGCCTTGTAATTCCAAATCGCTGTAACCTTTGCAACCGTACCTCTTAACTTGTAAATGATTTCACCATTAGCATAAACATTCAAATTCTCATCTTTGATTGCGTCAGATAAACAGGAAGGATATTGATCAAGCAAGGTGACCTCTTTAAACTCATCTTTTGAAAATGTCGTTGGCCACCGTCGGGCACTGATAATCTGGATATCGCTTTTTTGCAAAATTTGTTCCGGATAACATTCCCATTGGACAAGGTCAACAAGATGAGTAGTCACATCGACAATACCTTCTCCCTGCTGATTAACATCAAAAAACCATCCCGGACGGACAAGAACATTACCCGAAACATTCTTATAAAAATAATGTACACTTATCATCTCTATCCCCGGTTTTTCAGCTGATCCCGGCTTAAGTGTTCCAAAGATCTCAGGTATCATGGATAATTCACGTTGTAGCATTGTCGTCACAGAGAAACGCTCTGTCATTATATCATAAAGCAGCACACCTTTTTCCTTTGCCTTTTTGAATGCCTCTTCGAGGATTGGGAATTGCTCATTTGTAATGACCATTGGTTTATCGGCCAGTACATTCAAACCTGCATTCACAGATTTCAAAATATAATCGCTTTTTATCCGGTTATTCCCTGACAGGACGACTACGTTACCCCGCTTTTCTGAAATCATTTTTTCAAGATAATCGGCACCACGATAGACCTTTTCGAACCATTTTGTAGGATTTTCGGCTCTTGCATTATAACCTAAAATCCTTTTAACATGTTCATTAACATCATTCCCTTCCGGAGCATAAACAAACACCTCGGAATTAATCTGATCATACATATTCTTTTGAACAAGTGCAGCATGAAAATGCCCCGGATCAAGTGTTAAGAGTCTAATCTCCCCTTTAGCTCCGGTAAACAGATTAATTCTTCCTTTTTTCCCTGAGTCATCGCCAGGACCACAGGAAATTAAATTGACTATAAAAAAAAATGCCATAAACAGAAACGTTAATTTTCTCATTGCAGATCTAAATTTAAAGAATACGGGAGTAAGCATCTTTTCACTATTCAGAAAGTATGGCTAATATATTTTGAACTACTCTACTAACTGTCACATTATTAAGTAATGCAACCCTTTTAATAATGATATTTTTGTCTGCTGTGAATATGCGATTGGGTCTTATATTACTTTTTACAGCCAATTTCCCGGAACCGTAATCTGAGTCATTAATGGGGAAAGTGTATTCATCCTTAGTCATTTGGCTTGTTATCTGGCAAAGAATAATATCGTCTCCGTTTAGGTCTGCAAGAACAAGTGCGGGCCTTTTCTTTGAACCTGATAAATCGGAGAAAGGGAATGGAATAACTACAATTTCACCTTTTATAAATCTTTCCATGCTTCATCCTCTTCCTTGGAAAGCCAATCTTTTGCTAAAGATTTTTCGCTGGCAATATAGGTAAAATTCTTATCAGTCCGAGGTATATGCTTAGTTTCCTTAGTGATAACCTCCATCAGGGTTATCTTTTGCTTAACAGGCAATTGTCTTACAAGTTTTACAACCTGACTGAACTTAATTGGAAGACTTATATTGTTTGATGTTTCTTTCATAACAGCAGATTTAATTTGCAAATTAACTTTATTGAATTAAGTTGATACACTTTGCCCAAATCTATTGGAGAATCTTTTTAATTATTAAACTGTAATTGCAAAATTACTAATTACTTTTGACTTTTATACATTTCAAATACATGTGCAATCCCAGCTTCTGAGGCATTACCTCCATGTACAATAACCCTGTAACAAAGCTTTAACTTCTCGCCTTGTTTAAATATCATCTCTACACCATTTTCGGGCCAGAACATGGGCGTCGGAGAAATGAATCCATAATCACGTGTAAACCAGGGAGAAGGATACCAGGGATTCGAAGGATGCTGTATGATTGCCAACCCTTCAATAGATGTTCCCCTCTTGCCACTGTAATCAATCCATGCTGAGGCTTTGCCAAAAGTCTCTTTTTCGCCGGATGCTCCTTCGGCATTGATCATGGTTCCACCATTTTTCACCGACAGGTCGGAAGCGATCCTGGCACTAAATAGTGAATGATTTGTTTTTAAAATATGAACCTCCATAAGCATCACCATTGTGATTTCTACATCAATTTGATATACAGATGCTGAGGGTGATGTGATTGTTATTTTACGATGATCTTTCAGGGGTGAGAGAGCTCCGGGCCGGCTCCATATACATTCATCCGAAATCAGTACTGAATCACTGCCCTGTTGTAATATTTCCGCATTCACCGAAATGATACGACCACGTTCAAGACCCTCCTGCCAGTAATTTCCGCCATTTACAAGGTCGCACCCGAAGAATAATGAACTGTGATGGGGGTATTCGCCATTTCGCATCGACGTAACTGAACCGCCGGAAAGTGGACCGTTCACCGGATAGAAAAAAGGATATTTTTCATCTGATGCGAAAATATAAGAGGTGAAGAATTTATCATTGATTGTGACATTAATTTTAGATCCAACCTTCACAGCACAAATCTTATTTGCCATGACAATAGTAACGCCATTTACAAGGGACAATAAGACAAGAATGAATTTTAACTTCTTCATTTATCTAAATTTTACAGCGTCATTAAACCTTAATATTATTTGTTCCATAGGGGAATCGCTGAGAACGTGAAAGCATTTTGTTCGCTTGTTCATCATTTAAGAACATTTCAGTTTCAGGATTCCATTGTAATTTCCGTCCAAGTTTCATCGAGATATGCGTGATCAGACAGATCGAACATGCCCGGTGACCAATCTCAACCGGGGAAATAGGGGCTTTACGCGTTTTAATACATTCCAGCCAATTACCATGCTGATTATTTGTTTGATATAAATGCACTTCATTATCCTGAATAACCGAATTAAGAATTTTGGGATCACTTGCATCAAGAGCCTTACTATTCCTGTTTTTTGAAACAGGATCACTGGCTGTAGCCGAATAATCTCCGCGTGAAACGAAGATCCAGCCTTCACTTCCTTCATATCTTATGCCATTAGGAAAACCTCCACTTGTAATCATTGTTATTCCATTGACATATTCAGCAACTGCAATAAAATCGCCATGTACATTCCAGAGACCCGATTTTGGGAATTGGGCTATTGCATTTATGGATGTAGGGCCTGTATATTCAGTATCCATTCCCCATGCTACGGAATCGAAATGGTGCTGACCCCAGCCGGTGATCATCCCTGCGCCAAACTGTTCACATCGCAACCAACCCGGTCTGTCTGTAAGACTATTTTGAGGATGGACCCGCATCTCTGTATAATATACTTCGGGTGTTGAACCCAGCCACATATCGTAATTAAGGTTTTTTGGTACAGGCATCTCCGGAGCCTCAGGTCCCGAAGGATCTCCAGGCAGACCAATCTTGACAGTATGTAACTTTCCGATTCGCCCGTTTCGCACTAATTCTGCAGCAATACGAAATTGTTGCATTGCTCTTTGTTGTGTTCCCATCTGGAGGATGGTCCCTTTTCGCCTTACAATATCGGCTAGAAACCTGCCTTCAGTAATTGTTAATGACGTAGGTTTTTGGAGATAGACATCTTTGCCAGCCAGTGCAGCCTCTGCAGCTGGTTGGGCGTGCCAGTGATCAGGTGTGGAAATAATCACTGCGTCAATATCTTTTCGGAGAAGCATCTCCCTGTAATCAACATATGATTTTACCTCAACTGCACTTGTTCGTCCTGTCTGCCTTGAATAAAAATCTTCAATAAACTGCTTCCCGGATGTGGCACGATTCGAATCCAGGTCTGCAACAGCAATGACCCGGGCATTATCAAAAGGCAGAGTCTCTGCCAAATCATGTGTCATGGCTATCCTTCCAAAACCGATCTGTCCAATATTTATTTTATTACTTGGTGCATTTTTCCCAAAAACAGAAGAAGGCACAATTGATGGGAAAATTATTGATCCGGTTACACAGGCAGAGCTGCTCTTAAGAAATTCCCGTCGTTCCATTTTTATTAACTTTAAAATTTTGTTGGTAAGTTGATGGTTAATTAAATTGTCAAATTCAAACGATTCTTCAATTGGTTTATTTTTCGATGTGTACTTCGGGAGGATGGGCAAAATCGTTCCAAAGTTGTTCAGCAAGCTGATTTTCTATTTTGCCATCATAAATTAACATTCTGTATCTCAAAACGTATTCATTTCCTGGCTTCAACTCCCAGCTTTTATACCGGATTGGGCAAAATTCGAAGAAGAGATCGCCTCTGCCATTATTTGCATTTTCCGGCCAAACCCTCATAGGTTCCGGATGTTCCCTATTCGAGGGATTCGACATAAAAAGTATTCCTGAACTCCCATTCCCTGAGAATTCACCATTTACAAGGCACCATCGAGCACGTGAACCATCTGCTTCAGGTCGCATTTTACCCTGTGAAGTTTGCACATGGCTGTTTTTGCTTGTCCATTCCTCCGTGGCCCGAAATCCCAGGCCTCCACCATACCTGTAAGCCTCAAGAGTTATGGGCGAAGAAGTGGCACAAGCTAAAGTCGAAGTCAGATCCCACAACCATACTTTCACACCATCAATAATTCCAACATTCCAGACTCTTATATTCCAGACCTCATTGATCGCCACCTTATCTCCTCCTTTGCATTGAAAATCAATATGCTCCTGACGAACCTTAAATCCACCGAAAACAGGCCCGCTGATTAATGCATCAAAACCACCAAACCTTACTGTACCTTGTCCTTCAGCAAGATTCCAGAAATCTGTACTATGACCTTCGAAACGTGTTTTCGTCCATGGATTCCATATCCCAACATGATGCCAATGATCAGGCGGATTGACTCGGGTCAGGATGTTTCCTGAGGGAGACCATAATGGATGGATGAATGCGCTGCGTCTGTAAACCGGATTCACTGTATCCGGAGGCAACACTTCTGAACTATTATACTGAAGTATATTTTGATGATTCTGACTAATGATCAATGACTTCGCATTCAGTTCAGCAAGAATCTCATTTTTAGCGATAAAGGTTGAATCTTTAACCAGAATGAACTTTCTATTTCCTTTGGACTGCATTTTTCCATCAGGAATCCACCATAACCTCGGCGAATTTCCCGGTTCCAGCTGACATGGAACCCCAATCCGTATTTTGCCATTAAGTTCAAATAATCGCAACGCTCCATTATCTGTATTAAAATCAATCCCTTCCAGGGATACACTTACGGGCATTCCACCATGATTCAGCCGGGTTGCCTCAATATTAAAGGAAGCGACAATTTTTTCCTGGCCTGATACCGCTAGTCCGATGAGTGAAAAATATAATCCAGCTAATTTGTAAATATTCATAAGGCTCTTATAATGTTTGATGTATGTTGTAAAACTGCAGAGATTTAAAGCTGTACAGCCTTTACTGCCGATATAAAAGCCTTCAGATTGGTCGTTGGCACATTCTGGGGAATACCTCCTCCGCAGGACCAGATTACAGCTCTTTTATCTGTTACTTCATGAATCATCTTTATGGTTGCGTCATAAACTTCTTGTGGAGTACCGGCCGCAAGAATATCCCGCGGGGGAAGATTGCCAATTAAAGCAACATCCGGACCGGCCAATTCACGGATTCGATTGATTGGGTGATCAAAGGAAAAATTGAAGAGGTTAACGCCCATCTCTTTCAGAAAAGGGGCACATACCAACCCAAAGGCGTCGTTGTGAAAAAATCTCACCTTGGTTGGAATTGATTCAAAAGCCCTTTTCAAATATGGGACTACAAATTCACGACATTCGTCTTCACCAACAAATCCGACAATATCATCCAGTAAAAGAATCCCCTCAATGGTTGGAAAGCTGACTTTTTGGTAGTAAATCCATTCGCAAATAAATCGGGTAATCTTTTCAAGCAATAGATGCGCCTTATCGGGTTCCAGAGTGAGCAACATCATAAATTCACTGGTTCCCATGAGGAATGTGGCAATATTTAGCGGACCCCGGGTTACAGCAAATTTTATCGAGTGACCCGACTCAACAATCCGTTTTTCCAGATTTTTTAATCTGTTAATCATAAACGGTAGTAGTCCGTCAAGTTCAACATTCGGCTGTGGCAGCTTCATGATGTCATCCGAAATATGGATAACCTTTTCTGCATGGGGAAGATTCTCACGATACCAAACTGATCTGGCACCAAAAGCCGATGGTTCGGTACACATCCCATATTCAGACCAAAAGCCCGGAAGAAAAATAATTTCGGGAAATGTGCTGATTGCAAGATTATTAGAGCTTAACCAATATTCGTCTGAAGTGTAATAATTTAGTGTTGAAATGCCCGACCATCCTGGTAACCAGGGACTGTCAATGATAAATCCAATTGTTTTAGATGATAGATTTTCACCGTTAATAACAGATAAAATTTCCTCCCACTGGTGATTTGTCATAAACTTGAGTAAAGGTTATCCAAAATTAAGACTTTAATTTTAAAATAAAGATTTACATTTGCTTGAAATGGCCATTCAATACACTTAAGACACATCATGAGTACTAAATTTATCTTGTTCCCGGCACTGGTGATCCTTTTTTCACTACAATTAACCGCTCAAACAGGTTTACCTCCTGGCTATCCAAACCGTAATCCTTCCTTCGATGTTTTGCCCGGGTTCATAAATCCGCCTAAAGGGTATGGTGAAGTTCCTTTTTTTTGGTGGCAGGGTGACACAATTACCCGTGAAAGGTTGTTATGGCAATTGGATCAATTGAAGGGCAAGGGTATTTCAAGCCTTCAAATTAATTACAGTCATCAGGATGCCGGAGGTCTCATCTACGGTTTGTCAAATCCAAGTAAACCAGCACTATTTACTGATGAATGGTGGAAACTTTTCAAATGGTTCGCGGCTGAGGCTCAGAAACAAGGAATGTCAGTAAGTTTAAGCGACTATACTCTAGGAATTGGCCAGGGTTTCGCTATTGATGAGGCAATCCGCAGTAATCCTGAATTGAATGGTTCAGAGCTAAGATGCACCACAAAGGTGTTAGGGGGTTCGGGTACAATTGAAATGCCTGATAACCTTCTTACTCTAACTGCCTATAAAATTAAAAATGACAGCATTCTAATCCCTGAAACCAGAAAAGATTTGCTTCATAATATCTCGGCAAACCGTCTTAAGTACGAATTTGGAAATGAGAAGTGGAAAATAATCTGTGTCTTTTCTCAACGTCTTGTCCCTTCGTATGACCCAATGCACCCTCAAAGCGGTAAAGCTTATAATCAATTCTTTTTTGATAAATTCGAAAAAGCACTAAAAGAAAGTGGTGCAGGAGCCTTAAACTTCTTCTTTTCAGATGAATTGAATTTCAGGGTTGGCGGAAATCTCTGGGATAGTTTTTTTGCCGGGGAGTTCCAAAAGCGCAAGGGTTATGATGTTGTCCCATACCTCGATGCCATTTTTGAAAACACAGGAGCCATGACGCCGAAAATAAGGCTTGATTATAATGATGTTATGGTGAGTCTGAGTGAGGAGAATTTTTTTAAACCGGTATATCAATGGCATCAGGACAGAGGCTTGATCTTTGGCTGTGATCATGGGGGCCGTGGCAGGGATGTGACTGAGTTTGGCGATTATTTCCGCACCCAGAGATGGAATCAGGGACCAGGTTCTGATCAGCCAAGGGTGTCAAAAGATATTATAAAGGCAAAAGTTGCCTCATCGATAGCTCACTTGTACAATCGTCCGCGTGTATGGCTCGAAGGTTTTCACAGCAGTGGATGGAGTACTTCATCGTCTGATGTTACAGATGCCATTTTCGGCAATTTTGTTGCAGGTTATAACCTTCTTTCATTTCATGGTTTGTATTATTCGACTATGGGTGGATGGTGGGAGTGGGCCCCGCCATGTAACCATTTCAGAATGCCTTACTGGAAGCAAATTGATCCACTGATGAATTGTGTTCAGAGGTTGTCATTCCTTCTCTCACAAGGTGTTCATAACTGTGATGTAGCTATTCTCTATCCCACAGAACCTGTAATTGCGGGAATGGATGGACAAAAATCTGTGAATTTTGCCTTTGAGGCCGGAGAACAACTCTACAACAAGGGAATCGATTTTGATTTTATCGATTATGAATCTTTGGCTCGCGGAGAGGTTAAAAATTCTGAATTGAATGTTTCAGGTGAGAAATATAAGGTTCTTGTCATTCCGTCGATGAAAGCCATTCGGCTTGCCTCATTAAAAAAACTCGATGAGTTTAAGAAAGGTGGGGGGCTCCTGATAAATATTGGAGACATCCCTGAAGCGACAGAGGAAATTGGCGCATTAGATTCAAAATCTACTGGTATTGTTAGTGACCTGTTTTCAAATAATCAAAATGTCATTCAATGTGAAAATCCTGTTGCTATTGCCAGTCTCCTGGAAGCGAAATATGCTCCAAATTTTAAAATTCTTTCCGAAGTAAAAGAACGCCCATATGTCATGCACCGGATTATTGGGAAACGTGATATTTATGCAGTTTACAAGGTGCCCCAGGGGACAAAGTGTTTTTTCAGGGCAAAGGGGGCTGTCCAGCTTTGGAATCCCTGGAATGGTGAGACTACATCTATCTCAAAATTCTCCGTTCAAAATAGTCAGGGTACCGAGGTAACGATGCCAATTTCGGGGAATGATCTGCAAATAATAGTTTTTGATCCTGATAATACTGTCTGCAATAAAGTGTTGGCTCCAGAGAAAATTCTAAGCGTGACAGACTTGGGAAATACCTGGAATTTCTCTTTAAAGCCTTCGTTGGATAATCAATGGGGTGATTTTCAGCTTCCTGCAAAACCTGAATTGTTGGGAGCACAGGTTCGTCAACTTCATTTTACCGAAAATCTAAATTACTCAGGAGGAATGGTTAAGACTGATAACAAATGGAGTAATGTAACATGTGCTTTTGGAAAACAATTCTTAAAAGCGGGAGTCTTGGAAAATGTTCCTGCCGAAGAGGATTTACTAAAGCTGAACCCCGGAGATGAAAACGACGAGTTGATAATAGAGGGTAAAAAATACAAGTGGGAATCCTATGGGTTTTCTTGGAAACAAGGGGTGGAAGGAGATCCAGGACATCAGGGTTATCATGGACTAAAAGGGAAAATGTACGACAATTTTATTCGGCTTGGGGCATTCCAGGAGGAAAGGATGTCTAAAAAAAGAGTGCCTGAGTCAGCTGGAAATAACTATATTCTTTGCACAAAGGTATTCGCTCCTTCAAATGGCACTTATGATTTGTTATCAGGTCCAGTTAAACCTGATATGATTCTGGTTAACAAATCAAAGGTTGATGTTAATAGTACAACTGTCACCTTAAAAAAAGGAGCAAATCCCATCGTTTTATTATATGGCAAAGCCTGTGAGACCTATCTTGTATTTCGCAAACAAGGAATTCCGCGTCCCCCTAAAAAAGATGTATCGATGTGCTGGTATGAAGACGAAGGCGTCTTACCCTTCGACTATTCAAATGATGGAAATCATCAGGGTCTTTTTGAATTTGAGTCGGCTCCCGGATTACAATGCCTTACATTTTCTGCTTATGGTAAGATATCTGTTTGGGTTAATGGTGTAAATGAAGACCTTGTTCCGGAAACGAAACAACCAGGAGGATTGAGTAATTATTCCGTGAAGATTACGAATCCAGTTTTAACCTCTTCTCAAATTGTGATTAAGGTTGATTATGAACCAGGTTACAGAGGCGCAGCATCGATTCCAAACTTTATAGAACAAAAGTGCGGTTCAGGAACTTTTAATCTGGGAGACTGGTCTGAAATTGATGGATTAAGGGCATACTCAGGCGGTGCAGCGTACCGGAAATTTGTGAAAATTACCCAGGCAGATTTAAAACACAAGCTTGTGATCGATTTGGGTGATCTAGTATCCTCAGCCGAAGTGTTAATTAATGGCAAGAGTGCCGGTATACGAGTTTCACCTCCATGGATATACGATATTACTTCGTTGGCAAAATCAGGGGATAATGATGTGGAAATTCTTGTCTACAATACGATTGCAAACAATTATACCTCAATTCCTACAATGTATCTCGGGAGTATTAAGTCCGGGTTGGTCGGTCCTGTTAAACTAAAAGTGATAGGTGAATAAGTGCTGTTTGTAGACTTCAAAAAAGAATCTAAAATAATCTAACCGGATAACTACCAAAGATTGAACTTATCTAAAAAAGTATCACGTTTCAATAGTTCATTTTGCTTTTTTCGTTTTCTTCGGTTTATCCTTCCGTTTTTAAAAATTTCGTCCGTTGATCCGGGAATAAACAATTGTTGTACAGGATCATTTTTTTTTAAAAGTTTTCTTTTTCTGATATAAAAAGCCGGGATGACAAACAGTATACCTGCAGATAGCAATATATACACTAACAAGCCAAGAACACCAAGATGGTGAAGCGCAAAAACAACCAAGATGAATGATATATTCATTCCTATAATTGTAAAAGTAGCATTCTTATGGGAGAATCCCAGGGTAAGCAACCTGTGATGAAGATGATTCTTGTCTGCAACAAATGGCGATTTCGCTTGTAAGATGCGTATGGCCATAACCCTGACAAGGTCAATTAACGGGTAGGCCAAAATTCCAAATGAAATTGCTGGGGATGACGGGACTGCAAATGGTTGAGTCTGGTTAATATTAAATTCATTAAACTGGATTAAGAGAACTGAAATAATTGTGCCTAAAAACAATGAGCCAGTATCTCCCATGAATATCTTATTCTCTTTACCGTATACATTGTAATAAAAAAAACCACCAAGTGCACCCAGAAGGGATGAACAAAGTATCGCGTATCCATAATGACCGCTAAGGTAAAACCATGAGCCAAAAATCAGGACTACCATCATGCTTAAGCCGGAAGCGAGTCCGTCGATACCATCCATCAGATTAAATGCATTAATCAGCGTAAGTATCCCTATCCCAGTTAGAATAGATCCGGGAATTATTCCAATCTCAGTAAATCCTAAAAATCCATGGAGATTTGTAAAGCGTATTTTTGCAAGAAAAATGATAATACCTGCCGCAATAAATTGACCAATAATCTTCTTCATAGGTGGCAGAGTCACCAGATCATCCTTTAAACCAAGAAAAAGCATCAGTATTGTGGCAGTGAAAATGTAAACCATCTCGGGCAGTTCATAATTAAAGGAGCCAATTGAAGAGGCAAATAAAAACCCAAAGAAGATTGCAATTCCTCCGAGTGAAGGAACAGGGACAACCGCAGCTGACCTGCTGTTAGGCTGATCCAGAAGTTTAAGCCTTTTAACAGTTCGCACGACAATTCTAACTGCAAAAAGCGAAATGGTTATCGACAGAATAAGACTTACCAGGATATGTGAAGCAACCTGCATGTTGATTTAAATTTAGGTTCTGCGAAAGTAGCAATAAAAGATTGATTTATTCAATATATGAATCATAGAACATGATGGTCATTATAAAGCCCGTAAACATAAAATGATGTTATATTGTTTTTAAATTTTAAAGAAATCATTATTTTCAAATTCCCTCGAGGACCTTCCTGCTTATTTTGTGTTACTATATCCTTTTTAGTATTTTTATCAAATTAAGTTATGGTGAGATGTGTGGAAGATATATTTTGGTTCAAAAGGCTGAGGTTCTTGAAAAAAGGTTCGGAGTACTGGTTCCGGATACTATTCATCTGATCCCTTCCTATAACATTGGTCCCGGTAAATACGCACCTGTAATCACAAATGATCAGCCCCACCAAATTCAGATGTTTCGATTTGGGATGACTCCGTCCTGGATGGCAAAACCGACTCTGTTTATAAATGCACGTTCGGAAGGTGACCACAATTCGGACAATAATCCTGCGTATACAGGAGCAAAGGGGATCATCACAAAACCGGTTTTTCGGAAGCCCATCAGAAGTCAGCGGTGCCTGATTCCTGCAGATGCCTTTATTGAAGGTCCCGAAAAAGAAAAATTAAACAGACCTTATGTCGTTTATTTAAGGGATAAAATTCGGCCATTTGCTTTTGCAGGTATCTGGGATTGCTGGAAAAATCCACTTACTGATGAGCTTATTTATTCATTCGCGATTATTACAACTGTGGCCAATGAGGTAATGCAAAAAATTCAGCACCACCGGTCTCCTGTAATTCTCCATCGCTCGGATGAAAAAAAATGGTTGTCAGACTCACTTCCTTTGTCAGAAGTCACCCGGCTACTCAATCCTTACCCGGGGGAATTGATGAATGCATATCCTATTGCACCTACAATTAAAAATCCCAGGGCCGATGACCCAGGTCTTATTCATCCTGCTGGTGAAAGAATTATGATTGAGACACTTATCCGTAGTTCAAAGGAAGTAAGAATTACGGGGATGGGCAGCAATAAAAATTATGGTTATGATGACAATCAGCCTCTTGGAAATTAGGTGCAGAAGCCAACGCACTAAGGAGAATCAATTTTAAAACAACTCTTCCTTACGAGAGAATTTCCGCTCATGTAACAATAGCCACTTTTTTCGTTCCAGTCCCCCTGAATAACCAGTTAGTTTTCCGTTATTACCGATAACACGGTGACATGGAATAATAATTGGAACAGGATTCCTTCCATTTGCCATACCTACTGCCCGACTGGCAGCCGGTTCTCCCAATTCCCTGGCAATTTCACTATAGCTTATTGTTGAACCATAGGAAAGCTCCTTAAGCAAATTCCATACTGAAATCTGAAATACTGTCCCTTCAGGGTCAAGGGGAATATCGAACTGATTTCTCTCACCTGAAAAGTATTCATTTAATTGTTTTTTAGTCTCTGAAAGAACATCAGGTATCCATTGTTGATTAGCTGTCTCCTCTTCATCAAAGGTTATAGATTTAAGACTGCTTTCATCTGAACTAAGCTTCAATACACCAAGTGGAGTATTACAACTAATACTATAAATCATAAATGTTTAAATGTGCTTAAAACTTAAAGGGATTAGAGTTCCCTGATTTTTATATTCCGAAAAGACACCTCATTCCCATGATCCTGAAGTAGAATATATCCATCCTCAAATTCGCCAAATCCAGGCTTATTACTGAATTTACTATGAGCAATTGCATCTTTAAATTCCTTTGAACCTTTTACAATTTCAAGTACCTTAACACCATTTAGAAAATGAACAACTTGGTTACCATTTACCTCAATTCTTGCCCTGTTCCACTGGCCGATCGCATTTACTCTCTTCACGGGCTGGCTGGGATCAAAAATCCGGGAATCGGCAGGGACAAGATCATATAAAGAGGAGAGTGTGCGGTTTCCGTTTATACCCATTTTAGCATCCGGATGTCTTTCATCATCAAGGATCTGATATTCGAATCCAACTGTATTGATCTGATCAGGTTCACTATGTATAAAATACTTTATTCCGCTATTTGCTCCTTCCGTCATTTTAAAATCAGCCTCCAGAATAAAGTTCTTATATTTCTTTGTTGTAACAATATCGCCTCCTCCTTTATTGTCTCCTTTGTTCGTACTTAAAGTCCCCTCTTCAATTGTCCAGCCTTTTTTGGGAAAAAAAGAAAGTCCTGCTCCCCGCCATCCTTGTGTGGATTTTCCATCCCACAGGAGTCTCCATCCTGTCGCTGCTTCTCTGGTTGTAAGGACGTTGTTCAGATAGCTCACTTCCGTGATGGTTTCATCCATGGGAGTACGATTGCGTTCAAGATCTGATGTCATGATTCGAATGTTTTTAAAGCAGATTTTTTTTCCTGCTTTCCCGGCTTCGTTACCAATTCCATGTACCTGAAGAGCTATAAACCCTTTTGAGGTCATATCGTCAACAAGATTTGCACAAGGCATGCCATTCAACCAGGTTCTTATCGAATTTCCAATCGCTTCAACACGAAATTTATTCCATTCGCCACGCTTATAATATTTTTTGGCAGGTTGGTTGTATTCCAGAGGATAGAGCCAACCCCTGCGAGACTCATCGTATATACCAGCTGACCAGCGTCTTGGAGAGTCGTCGCACTCCACCTGATAGCCAAACACACGACCGTTATTAAATTCTTTTTTGCTTTCAGATCTGATCTGAACACCTGAATTTAGACCTTCATCCATTTTCAATTCATACTCAAGAATAAAATCACCGAAAGTACGGGTTGTAGCCAGAAAAGTATTTGAAGTATTCAATTGAGAAATTCCTACGATTTCACCTTGTAAAACAGAATAGTCAGCAGTGCCGTTAAGTCTTTCCCAACCTGTCAGATTCTTTCCGTTAAACAAATTTTCCCACTTGCCTTTTGAAGAATATACATTCATAGATGCCAGTGCGAGCAGCAATAATATTTTTACTTTCTTCTTCATTATTGTTTTGTTTTAGTTATTGACCCTGATGTGTACAAAAATAGTAAATTGATTATCTTTGCGGCGCATTAAAAATAAAATGGGAAACAATAATATAATCTACAGTTGGTACGCTATTCGGGTAAAGTCAAGATCCGAAAAAAAGGTTTTTACAGATCTTACTGAACAAAAAATCGAGGCTTACCTGCCATTACAAAGGAAACTAAGAATCTGGTCGGATAGAAAAAAATGGGTCGAGATGCCGTTGATTTCCGGTTACGTTTTTGTATATATCAGCAGGAGGGAATATGAGATTGTGTTACGTACATTTAATGTTGTTTCTTACATCTATTTCGAAGGGAAAGCCGCTATTATCAGGGAGGAAGATATTAACCTCCTGAAAAGAATGCTTGGTGAGGCTGATTTAGATCTTGAGGTTACCGCGGAACAATTTAAGCCAGGACAGAAGGTAGAAATTATTGCAGGCCCGCTTATTGGCGTTATCGGCGAACTTATAGAATACAAGGGAAAAAATAAGGTTGCACTGCGGATACCACCGCTGGGCTATACAGTTCTGATCGAAGCTCCAGGTAAAAATCTTACCTCATATAAAATATAATCTTGACAGATGATGTAAATATATATTCCACTTGTTGGTAAAAACCTTACATCTGTGTCAAATTTAATTACACCTATCAAATTACACCTTTGCAAATTCTGATTTTTGGGTGAAAATCATTATCTTCTGACTACTTTAGCGAAATAATAAATTGCCGATTTATATTTTCGTCACTTTTGTAAATATTTAATCAAATTAGCGTAACAATTATTTACTAAGGACAATTATACGCTAAGGAGTAAATGTAAAAATAGTGTTTAACATTCAGGTTTGACCTGATTATTTTAATAGGATAATTTTCATGTCAATCTTAATTCAAATTATTATATGTTTCGTAATGGCGTTGTCGATATCGCTTTATGCTGTGCCGATAATTGTTAGGATAGATCATTCTTTAAAACTTTTCGACAAGCCCAACGGGCGGTCTTCAGCCTTTAAACCTGTTCCAACTTTGGGCGGAATAGCAATATTCTTCAGTTTCACTTTCGTGTCAGCTTTGTGTATAACCGGTTATGACATGCCGGAACTCATTTATATAATCGCTGCAACAATGCTGATTTTTTTCGTTGGCTTAAAGGATGATCTGGTCGACTTATCTCCCCGTAAAAAGCTTTTGATTGAAATTATTGCAACATGCATCATCATATTCCTTGCTCAAATAAGATTTACAAATCTGCACGGACTAATGGGGATAACTGAAATTGGCTTTGTTCCAAGTGTTATAATTACGGCCTTTGTTATTATTGTTATTATTAATGCCTTCAATCTTACCGATGGTATTGATGGGTTGGCATCGAGTTTGGGTATAATGACCTCTGCCATTCTTGGATCCTGGTTTTTAATCAGCGGTCATACAGGGGATGCAATTATCTCCTTTTCACTTACCGGAGCTGTCGGAGGCTTTTTCTACTACAATGTTTATGGCAAAGACAATAAGATCTTTATGGGGGACACCGGCTCACTTGTTCTTGGCTTCATTATTGCTATCCTGATTATTCGTTTTAACGAATACAATATTGATCAGACGCAGCCATTTGCTGTACAATCAGTGCCAGTGATTTCATTTGGAATTATCTCATATCCTTTGATTGACACAATCAGGGTAATGATAATCAGAATATTAAACCGAAGATCGCCGTTTCGTGCTGACAGGAATCATCTCCATCACAGACTTCTAACACTTGGATTCACTCATAAAAAAGCTACGTTCACAATACTAATTATTAACATTGCGTTTGTTGGACTTCTTTTAACCTTACACCAAATAGGTATTCTCAGGCTTACTGCATATATTGTCTTTGTAAGTTCAATATTGTTTATGGCCCCGGCTTATATTATACACCGAAGGAATCTGATTAAGAAGAATGATCCGGTACAACAACTTGTTATACCTGGTTTCATGCAACAACGTGTGCCAGCAGAAGAATAATCAATTAGTCGCCAAATATTTACATAGATATAAACTGTTTGTTCTGAAAATTTAACTTCAGGAATTATATGTGTTACATTTGAATCCTTATTATGGAATAGATGCCACACATGAGCCTCTGCTTTCATCGTATCCTAAGTTAAATCAATTTTAATAAATTATAATATTAGGATCATTCTGATTGGAGAAACTAAATAAAGTCTACTTTTGTCTATACCGGTCAGAATTATTAGTATAAAGATATTTTCAGAGTTCATGATTTCGATTCTATTTTCAATAAGGCAATGGCTACGGATTACATTGAGCCTGATCTATTTAAGTTGTATTGCATTTCTTTCGCTTCTTCCCTCCAAGGATTTCCCCCAACTACCGATGTTCGCCGGAGCTGACAAAGTCGTTCATACTGTCATGTATATGGGACTTACTATTTTAGCCTGTTGGTCTATGCATGCGGAGTCTAAACATAAATGGTATTTTCTTGTGTTTCTATTTGCGGTGAGCTGGGGAATAACAATGGAAATTTTTCAATTTATTATGCATCAGGGACGTTCATTTGAGGTCTTTGATATCGTCGCAAATTCCATTGGTGCACTTATCGGATTATCAATTTATTACTTTCTTTCACTACTGAAGCATAGGATTAACCCTACCCGGGGAAGATAATGGAAAGGACATACTTGATTTTTTTTGCAATCCAATGTCTCTTTATCAAATTAAGATTTATTTAGATTATACCTTTTCAGGATACTTTATTCCGGTATAAATTAATGCGATTAAATACTAATTAATTATATTTGTAAGACTAATAAAAATTAACCTTTAAATCTTTAAATGGGACTAACCTTTAGTGTGGGATAATTCAAAAACCTATTTGACTTTTTAGTTTATAACCCAATATTTATTTAACTTATAATTTTAGTTATGAAAGGAATAATATTAGCAGGAGGTTCGGGAACACGGCTTTATCCAATTACTAAGGGGGTTTCTAAACAGTTGCTTCCCGTATATGATAAGCCAATGGTCTATTACCCTTTATCGACTTTAATGCTTTCGGGAATCAAGGACATCCTGTTAATCTCTACTCCTGAGGATATTCACATGTACGAAAGGCTCTTAGGCACAGGGAAAGACTGGGGAATTAATATTTCTTACAAAGTACAACCTTCCCCGGACGGACTTGCACAGGCTTTTCTTTTAGGTGAGGAATTTTTGGGTAATGATGATGTCTGTCTCGTCCTGGGCGACAACATTTTTTATGGCTATGGTTTTTCCGGTATGTTGCATGAATCTGTCGAGCTTGTAAAAGCTGAGCAGAAAGCCGTAATATTCGGATATGTAGTTTCGGATCCCGAACGTTATGGTGTAGCCGAGATAGACAAAGATGGGAACGTTCTTTCCCTTGAAGAAAAACCGGTTATGCCTAAATCGAATTTCGCGGTTGTCGGACTTTATTTTTATCCGAATTCTGTTATCGAAATAGCTAAGAATATTAAACCTTCTCCCAGAGGCGAATTAGAAATTACAACTGTTAATCAGGAGTATATGATCCAAAAGAAGCTTAAGTTATCTACAATGGGTCGTGGATTTGCATGGTTGGATACTGGCACTCATACCTCTCTTATCCAGGCATCAAACTTTATCGAAACTATCGAGACCCGTCAAGGGTTAAAAGTAGCCTGTCCTGAAGAAATCGCCTATAATAATGGCTGGATAACTAAAGATCAGCTGATCACGCTTGCTCAGCCTATGATTAAAAATCAGTACGGACAATATCTTATCCGGCTTGCCGCATATTAAATTATTAAACCTGAACAAATCATTTTATAATGAAAATCATATCAACCCAAATACCTGAAGTGCTGATTTTTGAACCTGACGTGTTTGGTGATCATCGGGGTTATTTTTTCGAGTCCTTCAGACGGGACATTTTTGAGAAATATGTAGGAGACATCCATTTCGTTCAGGATAATCAGTCCAAATCAGGGTTTGGAGTTTTAAGGGGACTTCATTTTCAAAGACCTCCTTTTACCCAGGCCAAACTGGTCCAATGTCTTCAGGGAGAAGTGCTTGATATAGCTGTTGATGTCAGGATCGGCTCTCCTACCTATGGGAAACATGTGTCAGTTCGTCTCTCAGAAACTAACCATAATCAATTGTACATTCCAAGAGGATTTGCACATGGGTTTGCCGTGCTTAGCGAAACAGCTGTATTTTCATACAAGTGTGATAATTATTACAATCCTTCTGCCGATGGTGGTGTTATATGGGATGATTCGTCAATAAATATCGAATGGATACTTACTCCTGATCAGATCAAACTGTCGGATAAGGACAAAAACTTACATGGTCTTGATCAGGTAACCTGCTTCGATTATGAAAATTTCAGATAATAACTTAGTTGGGTTGCATAATCATTAACTTTGCCAAAAATAAAACTATCTGTTTATGAAACATTTTATTAATTCCTCGATTGCTATTTCTTTATTTTTGGTCATTGTTACCAGTTGCAGCAAGGGCGGAGGGAGTGCCCCGCCTGTTGTGATACCTGATACCACCAAACCAGCAATCACAATTACCAATCCTGCTCCTGGTCAGGTTTTTGTAGCGGGGGCATCGGTCCCGTTTCAGGCAACCTTTACGGACAATGAAGCTTTAAAAAACTATGATGTTGCAATTTCTAAAAAGGTTGTTGGAGGATTTGTGTTGAAAGTTGTGCCTACTTCAGTTCCATTTACATACACAAAATCTTCTGCCGGACTAAGTGGTAAATCACAGAATGTGACTCTTAGCGACATATTAATCCCGGCAAATACCGCTACAACTATTGTAACGACTGGTGTTTATAGTGTCAAAGTCAATTGTACCGACAGCTCAAATAACACCAATTCTACAACTGTTGAAATAAATATTAACTAGCATCCGTTTATGATTGGAAAGGATCAGCCATTCAGAAAATATATCAAAATCTTCTGGAGTCTCTTTAGTATTGGTGTATTGATGATAATCATTCTATTTACACTTGTTGCAAATGGTAAGCTGGGATTTATGCCCTCTCTTTCTGAATTAGAAAATATTGATACTTCATTGGCATCTGAGGTATATTCATGCGATAGTGTAGTTATACGTAAGTTTTTTTATAAGGAAAACAGAACCTACGTTCCGTATGAACAGATCAGTCAAAATGTTATTACCGCTCTGATCGCTACAGAAGATGAACGTTTTTACAGTCATTCAGGCATTGACATAAGGGGTTTGCTCCGGGTTGCAAAAGGTGTGATTACAGGGAATGAGAGTTCAGGTGGTGGAAGCACAATTAGTCAGCAACTAGCTAAGATGTTGTTTCCCAGGGAGGAGATGGACAGGAAGATAAACCTTGCCTTTCGGAAATTCAGGGAATGGGTGATCGCTGTAAAACTTGAGCGGAATTTCACAAAGGAGGAAATTCTGACAATGTATCTCAATAAGTTTGACTTTCTCAATCTGGCCGTAGGAATAAAGTCTGCCGCACAGATCTATTTCGGAACTACACCCGACAAATTAACCCTTGAACAGGGAGCAATGCTGATAGGAATGGCAAAAAATCCATCGCTATTTAATCCGGTCCGGCGGCCCGAACTAGTCAGACAGCGGAGGAATGTCGTTCTCGATCAGGTGCGTAAATATGGCTCAATAAATAAATCACAGTTCGATGAACTAAAAGCAAAACCCTTAACTCTTAATTATCACAAAGAGGATTTTAAATCAAGTCCGGGAATCTATTTTACTGAATATTTGCGTACCACACTCATGGCTCAAAAACCTGATCGTGAAAGATATGGAGCCTGGCAAAGTCAGCAATTCAGGGAAGACTCCCTCGAATGGGCAAATAATCCGCTCTATGGATGGTGCCGCAAGAATCCAAAACCTGATGGGACTCCTTATAACATACATTCTGACGGACTTAAAATCTACTCGACAATAGATATGAGGATGCAGAAATATGCTGAATATGCGGTGAGACAACATTTAAGCATTGAAATCCAACCTGTATTTAACCAGCGGATACGGGGTCTCAGAAATCCGCCATTCCCAAATTCAATGTCTGACGAAGATTCTCACAACCTGCTTAACATCGCAGTTAAGCAAAGCGAGCATTACCGTATACTTAAAAGCCAGGGGATGAGTGCTCTGGAAATTTTAAAAGAGTTTAAGAAGCCAGCTGAAATGACTGTTTTTAGTTGGCGCGGCGAAATTGACACGACTATGACACCTCTTGACTCTGTAAAATATTCGCTCGGATTCCTCAGATCTGCAATGATGACAATGGAAGTTAAGACGGGCCATGTAAAAGCATGGGTAGGCGGACCGAATTACAAATATTTTATGTACGACATGGTTAAACTTGGTAGGCGACAGGTTGGCTCTACAGTTAAACCATTCCTTTACACACTGGCCATGCAGAACGGATATTCTCCCTGCACAATGGTCCCTAATGCTGAACAGACTTTTTATTTGCCCGATGGAACAACATGGACCGCCAAGAACTCGGGTAATACGGATTTCGACGGACAAATGGTAACACTTAAATGGGGCCTTGCCAATTCGGTCAATCAGGTTTCCGGATGGGTAATGAAGCAGTTTAATCCTGAATCGATGGCGAATATGATGCACAAAATGGGTATCACGAGTCCTATTGATGCGGTGCCTTCCATGTTCCTTGGTACTTCCGACGTTAGTATATATGAAATGGTTGGTGCCTATGGAACCTTTGCAAACCGTGGTGTTTATACAAAGCCTATTTTTGTAACGAGGATAGAGGATAAAAACGGTAATATTCTGGCTCGTTTTTCACCGGATCACCACGATGCGATTGATCCCAAGACGGCTTTTTTAATGCTTAATCTTATGGAAGGTGTTGTAAATGAAGGCACAAGCCAACGTCTTCGCCGTGAAGGATTAATATATGGAAATCTAACTGCAGACATTGCAGGAAAAACAGGCACTACCCAGAATCAGTCAGATGGCTGGTTTATGGGTATAACTCCTGAGCTTGTTACCGGTGTTTGGACTGGCGGTGATTTAAGGGCGATACACTTCGAAGGACTGACAATGGGACAAGGAGCAAATATGGCATTGCCTGTTTATGGTTATTTTATGAATAAGTTATACCGTGACCGTTCTCTGGGATATTCGCAACAAACCCGTTTTGAAGCACCGGAAGGATTCCATATGGATCTTGATTGTTCCAAGGTGATGAACGGAAAGGAATCGCGTAGCAGTGACAGTGATTTCTTTTAATTCTCAATCCGGTTCTTTCCACTCTCCATAGTCCATTATGAGCTTTTTAAGTTCTTCGACAGCATTTTCGGTGTCGACATGGCGTTTTATTAATTTCTGTCCTTTATAGAGATTAATCTTCCCCTTGCCTGAACCGACAAATCCATAGTCGACATCTCCCATTTCTCCCGGACCATTGACGACGCAGCCCATAATACCAATCTTGAGATTCTTAAGATGATTGAAACTTCGTTTAATTTCTGCAAGAGTGTCCCTGATATCGAAAAGAGTCCTTCCACATCCGGGACACGAGATAAATTCTGTCTTTGTAACTCTCATCCTGCTGGCCTGGAGAATTCCAAATGCAAGATTCTTTAATTCATTATAGCCGGTAGTTCCATGGTTCGTTATTAATATGCCGTCACCATAGCCATCAATAAATAATCCGCCCAAATCTGTGGAGGCCTTAATAAGCAAATCAGTAAAATTACTTTCGCTATATGATCGATGAAGAATTACAGGACATTTACAGATATGGGCATCAAGCTCCATGAAAAATGCCCTCATCTCCGCATAACAATTCAAATTGTCACTCTCCATGATGAGAATGACCTTGCGCTCTCTTTTAAGCTTTTCAATTATTTCTGGATTTTCCTCCTTAAAGACATCATATTCGCGTTTATTGATCCGCACAAAACGCATTTGCCCTGTGTAATTGTCATTGAAAAGATACTCTTCACATGAAAGGATTGGGAAAGATTTATTTCCTCGATCCAGTATCCGCTTCCCATCATAAAAATATTCAGGTTCAATTCCGGTATTCAGAGTACGGATTTCATCCCTTGTATAATTATTCAGGCTACCGATTACAACTGCGGGTTTCTTTCCTCCAATGTCATTTACAGGCCGGCTGGACCTTCGTTCGTATTCGAAAGGATTAGTCTGGGCAACCAGAGGTGCTTTAATCGGTGCATGATTCTCTCTTCCATTAAATATATCCACCAGCTTGCGTGCAAAGGGAATTTCAGATGCCGGATCTTCGGTGAGAGAAATACGAATCGTGTCACCGATTCCATCGGCAAGAAGTGCGCCTGATCCAACGGCCGATTTGATCCGTCCGTCTTCACCTTCACCCGCTTCAGTTACTCCGATGTGGAAAGGATAATTCATATCCTCAAGATGCATTCTGTAATTCATTAGCCGGACAGTATAAACCATTGTCCGTGTATTACTGGATTTGATTGAAATTACAATATTATGGTAGTCCTCCTTTTTGCATATTCGAATGAACTCCATCACAGATTCAACAATTCCTGCCGGAGTGTCACCATATCTGCTCATAATTCTGTCCGACAGGGAACCCTGATTTGCACCGATCCTTAAGGCAGTTCCTCTTTCCTTGCACTCTCTAATAAACGGGATAAACCGTTCTTCGATTCTGGAAAGCTCATCGCGGTATTCTTCGTTCGTATAAAGGTAATGTTCAAATTTTGCCCGTTTGTCATAAAAATTCCCCGGATTGATCCTCACCTTACGAACATACTTAATCGCTATATCTGCTGCTGCCGGATTAAAATGAACATCAGCTACAAGTGGATTCAAATATCCGCGCCGATCTAATTCAGCCCTTATGTTTTTTAAATTTTCAGCCTCGCGTATCCCCTGAACAGTCAGCCGAACAAAATCAGCTCCCGCATCCAGAATTCTGATTACCTGGTCAACAGTGCTATCTGTGTCTTTTGTGTCCGTATCTGTCATCGACTGTAATCGAATTGGATAAAGGCCTCCGAGAGTAATCATCCCGATCTTTACAATAGCTGTTTCCTGTCGCTTAAATCTTAATAGGGAATCGATGTAATTGAAATTCTGATTCTTCATTCCAGTTTATGTTATAGCCGATAGCTATTGCAAAATTATTCTTTATTTCGGATATTTTCACTTTGGTTACAGGTCAATAGATGATCTGATTCGCGATTTTGGATTAGATTTGTTGAAAATTAGAGATAATGTCAGTACAGGTCGAGTCGGTTACAAAAACATTTGGGAAACAAAAAGCCCTGGATAGTGTAACATTTTCAGTAAATTCGGGTGAAATAGTTGGCATTCTCGGTCCAAACGGGGCTGGGAAGTCAACATTGATGAAGATTATTACAGGATTTCTTCATCCTGATGCGGGCACAATACGGGTAAACGGCGTTCTTGCAGGAGGAACCAATCGTGAAATTAGGCGCCAGATAGGATATCTTCCCGAAAACAATCCTCTTTACCTCGATTTATATGTGCGTGAATATCTTGAACATGTTGCGGGACTTTATCGTATGAATTCATGTGCTGCACGGATTAAAGAGATAATTGACCTGACTGGCCTCGGGATTGAGCAACATAAGAAAATTGGGGAACTCTCTAAAGGCTATCGCCAGCGCGTAGGGATAGCTCAGGCTCTGGTGCACGATCCATCGGTTTTGATCCTGGACGAACCGACTTCCGGGCTTGATCCGTCTCAGATCATTGAAATAAGGCAATTAATCCGGACGTTGAGTGTAAATAAAACAGTGATGCTCTCAACTCACATCATGCAGGAAGTCGAAGCTTTATGCGATCGGATCATGATCATCAACAGAGGCAAAATTGTAGCATCCGATACTCCGCAGAATATTAAAGCCTTATCTGAGCCACTTTCTCACACTGTCCTTATTGAATTTGCAGAAACTGTTCAGAAAGATATATTATTGAATATTAATGAAATAACAAGTATTAAAGCTCTTTCTGAAAATAAGTGGCTTCTTTCAGGCGAAGGAAAGGATCTCCGCCCTGTTCTTTTTCGTTTCGCAGTAGATAACGGATTAACCATTCTGACATTAAGTAAACAGGAATCAAGTCTGGAAAATGTATTCCTGCAAATCACCCAATAATTTCGTAAACCACTAATTTAAAATAAGATAATTCTATTCCTAAAATAGAACTGTTCTAAAGTGTAAAAAAATAAAATTTATACACTTATTATTTTACGTTGTAAATAAATATTTACTATTTTTGTCTCAGAATTAAAGCAAAAAGGAACATCAAACGCTTTCAACCGCATTCTTTGACATTATTTTAACAACAAAATTTGAGTTAAACGACGAAATTTTAATAGGATTCGGCTTTTTAAAAGTTTTTTCGGCTCAAAAAGGCAGTTTTAAAAAATCTTAGCGTAAATATTTTTTACATTTTCTAAAATCAGTTGTTATACATAATATTTCAAAGCATTGCACAGACTATAAAAACAACAAAAACGTTTGTACGCCTTCAGGTAACATTTTCTGAGTAGTGGAAATTAATAAAAAAACCAAGGTATGTTAAAAAGTCTTAAAATAACACTTTACCTGTTCCTGATAATCCAGGTAAAATTAGTAACTGGTCAGACCAGTTATGTGATAGCAACAGATCAGACATACATAAACGCCGCAAATCCAATATATAAATCTGTTAAGCCCGGAGATACACTTTATTTCCAGGCTGGAAGCAAACCCTATCTTTTAATCCAGGGATTTAAAGGACAAGCAGGTAACCCGATAGTAATGATAAATTCCGGAGGACCGATAATCATCGATACTGATTTCTATTATGGAATTTCGATAAGAAACTGCCAGTATATTAAATTTACGGGTACAGGAGACCCAGGGCAGAAATATGGATTTCAGATAAAAAGAGTTGCTGCAGGTGGTGGCCTAAGCGCAGGAGAACTAAGCTCAGACTTTGAGATAGACCATGTATCAATTGAAAATACCCTGATTGGTGGTCTCTATGCAAAGACTGACCCTGATTGCGATCTTAAAGCTGTACGAAGTAATTTTACACAGTATAATACGATTATCCATGACAATTACATTGGACATGCAGGAAATGAAGGAATGTACATTGGAAGCACAAAGTTTACAGGTCAGGATGTTACTTGTAATGGCAAAGACACGTTGTTATTACCTAGCTTACTCGATGGTGTTCAGGTATATAATAATATTGTTGAATATTCCGGTTGGGATGGAATACAGGTAAGTTCTGCCTACAGAAATTGTAATATTTATAACAATACTGTATTGTATGACAGTCAGGCCGGTGTTTATTCTCAAATGTCAGGAATCATAATGGGTGGTGGTACAAGGGCCAATTGTTACAACAACTTCATAGCACAAGGTAATGGAGATGGTATCGAATGCCACGGACTTGGTGGATGCAGGATTTATAATAATATTATTTTGAATCCCGGATTGACTTTTGCTCCAACGGATCTGACTCAAATGAAACATGGGATGTATTTCTCAGATGTTTCAGTCGAAAAAGATTCATCATTTTTTATCCAGAACAACAATATTATAAATCCTAAATCTGATGGGATTCGGTTTTCAAGTATAAACAGCAAAAATAATGTGATCGCATCAAATGTGATTATCAACCCGGGTAATTACAATTATTACCAGAATGGAAACACTAGTTTTAAAGGGATTGACTCGTATGTAATGATCATGGATAAAACTTCAGATGTAAAACTTCAGAATAACTATTTTTCACGTACTACTGATTCTGTAAAATTCGTTTCATCAATCTTTACAAAACCTGAAGATTTTAAGCTTCTTTATGGTTCACCGCTGATCGACAAAGCAGATGTTGACAGGAATATTACTTTCGATTTTTCTGGTTCACCCCGCCCTTTTGGCCTGAAATCTGATATCGGTGCCTATGAATTTTCAGGACCGATACCTGTTACGATTAAAAATATCTTAATTCAGAATGTTACCGGAGGTGGACCGTTTTGTGATGGAGGAGCAGGCGTTGAGGTTAAATTGTCCGGATCTGAGAATGGAATTAATTACCAGCTGCAATTAAATGGTGTAAATACTGGTTCCCCTGTTTCAGGAACAGGATCAGCAATTACTTTTGGAAACCAGACAGGGGCAGGAACTTATACAGTAACTGCAGCAGACACTGCCGGCCCGACAACAAGCCAAATGTCCGGGAGTGCAGTTATAACTGTAAATGCTCTGCCTGCACCATATTCAGTAACTGGAGGCGGTGCGTATTGCGCAGGATCTGCTGGTGTTCCTGTAGGATTAAGTAACTCGCAGACAGGCGTAAATTATCAGTTATATAATGGTACTGTTGCCAGCGGTACAACATTGCCAGGCACTGGTTCTCCACTTAATTTTGGTTCATTAACAGCAACAGGAACTTATACCGTCACTGCAACAGATTCAAATACTGGCTGTGCTAACAATATGACAGGAAATGCTTCCGTTTCAGTAAGTGCATTACCCTCAGCTCCGGCTGCAGTCGGCGGGACAAAATCGGTTTGCGTTGGAAACACAACGAACCTTACAGATGCTACTGCCGGAGGCGTTTGGAGCAGTCTTAACCCTGCAATAGCAACTGTCAGTTCTACAGGACAGGTAACAGGAATAGCTGCGGGAAGTGCAACAATCCGTTATACTGTAACAAATGCCGGAGGTTGCAGCAACTTCACAAGTACAGTTGTAACTGTGAACGCATTGCCCGCTACTCCTGCAGTAATCGGAGGCAGCACCTCCCTTTGTCAGGGTAGCACAAGCACACTCACCGAAACAACGACAGGAGGTGTTTGGAGCAGCTCTTCTAACGCAATTGCTACTGTAACTTCAAGTGGGAAAGTTACCGGTGTCGCAGCAGGAACTGCTACTATCAAATATACTGTTACAAACGGAAGCGGTTGTTCAAACAGCACAACCACTGTTGTAACAGTGACTGCACCAGCTGCACAGCCAGGAAAATTTACAGTTTCATCGACAAGAATAAGCAAAGGAACGGCAAATGTACCCTTTACAGTCCCCTATGTTGCAGGTGTTATTTACAATTGGAGTTACACGGGTACCGGAGCAACAATTACGGGAACAAGCAATTCCGTACTCATCAGCTTTTCACTTACTGCTACTTCAGGAACCTTGAATGTTATAACAACAAATGGTTGCGGAACGAGTGCTGCAAGATCATTAAGTATTAGTCTCGTTAAAGGTGCTGTAATTTCCTCTGTAACAACCGATTCAACGAATACTGTCAACAAGGTTGCAGCCACAATCCCAACAGCAGCCGAAGTATCAGTCGATGCAGCATTTGCAGTACCGACCGATTCAACAATTGTTTCGTCTGTATTGACTCCTTCAGAAGCGTTTCTTGTTACACCGGCTAACAACGAGCTTAACGTTTATCCAAACCCAACAGTCAATAATGCCACATTCGAGTTCCAGATTGGAGATGATGCAAATGTAAAAGTTGATATCTATTCGATGACTGGCCAGCAGATGGCAAGAATATTTGATGCCCAGGTTGAGCGTGGCATAACCCACACGGCCTATTTACGCCAATCTCTTCCATCCGGATTATATTCATGTGTGATGCGTTGGGGAAGTAAAATGCTTACAAAGAAGCTCATAGTAATGCAATAGAAAAATTTGGATTTGGGATACTGCGACCGCATTTAAATTAGGTAAAAAGCATGAATTGCTAATAATTGATCTTCTCCGAAGGAATGTACACTCCTTCGGAGAAGATTTCTAATTTAATTTGCCGCACGTTTGAAAAGTTTAAATAAAAGAAACTATATTTGTCGCGTTATAAGTGGATAAATTTGATTGATTGCAACCACGGAAAAAAATGCTAAAACAAAATTTTCATAGTCTTCCTCTTCAATCAAATATCCCTGTAATTTATTTTTTATTAATTGACCTGAGTAATCAGATCAGAATATATTTTTAATATGGGATATCTTTTTACCTCGGAATCGGTGTCTGAAGGGCACCCCGATAAAGTAGCCGATCAGATTTCGGATGCTGTTCTTGATGAATTTCTTGCCTATGATGCAAACTCAAAGGTAGCTTGCGAGACCCTTGTAACCACAGGACAGGTAATTCTGGCAGGGGAGATTAAATCACAAACTTATGTGGATGTGCGTGAGGTGGCACGAAGGGTAATTAACAGAATTGGTTATACTAAGGCTGAATACCAGTTTGATGGTGATTCATGTGGAGTCTTAACAGCTTTACATGAGCAATCACCGGATATCAATCGGGGCGTCGATAAGGTTGACCGCGAAAATCAGGGAGCCGGAGACCAGGGTATGATGTTTGGTTATGCTTCATCTGAGACTCAAAATTATATGCCTCTTTCGCTTGACTTGTCTCATTTATTACTAAAGGAACTCGCGGCTATACGTCGTGCCGGCGTAGTTATGACATATCTTCGTCCGGACTCAAAATCACAGGTCACTATCGAATACGACAATGATAGCAAACCCGTTAAGGTTCATACAATTGTTGTCTCAACACAACATGATGAATTTCTTCAGCCTGAGAACAACACTCCGGAGGCACAGGCCATAGCAGACCAGGCTATGTGCGATAAGATAAAAGACGATGTACAGAAATACCTTATTCCGGCAATATTGGCTAAACTGCCTGTTCAAATACAGGAATTGTTTTCGACCGGTTATATTCTTTATGTAAATCCTACAGGAAAATTTGTTATTGGTGGACCTCATGGAGATACTGGTCTTACAGGTCGTAAGATCATTGTCGATACTTATGGTGGTAAAGGGGCACATGGGGGTGGAGCATTCTCAGGCAAGGATCCATCAAAAGTTGACAGATCTGCGGCTTATGCGGCACGACATATTGCCAAGAATATGGTAGCGGCAGGTATTGCTGATGAGATTCTTGTGCAACTCGCCTATGCTATTGGCGTTGCCCAACCTGTTAACATCTATGTAAATACATATAATACCTCAAAAATTTCACTCAGTGACGGTGAGATTGCTGAGAAGATCCAGGGTCTTTTCGACCTTCGCCCTTATGCTATTGAGGAGCGGTTAAAGCTGAGAAATCCGATCTATGAAGAAACAGCAGCGTACGGACACATGGGACGTGATCCCCAGACAATAACAAAGAAATATTCCTCTCCATATTTTGGAGAACTTGTGAAAGAAGTGGAGCTTTTTACCTGGGAAAAACTTGATTATACAGACAAAATCAAGGCGGCCTTTGGCATTTGATCTGACTAATTTTAACAAAAAGCCGGGTTTATTTCTTACGAAATACCCGGCTTTTGCTATGTTCCAAAATACTTGAGACCAGATAAAATTGAATTTTTATTTCATAAACAGCGATTTGCAGAAGTTTTGTTACCAAAGAGACAGAGGTGGAGAGCACTGATTATATTTGTAGAATACACGATGGGCTATGCACCAAAGGTACAGCGTACCGGAATATCATATTATTCCCAATTAGATACATCATCAAAGAAAATGAAGACATATTCATCGTTAAATTCAATTTCATTTTTTTGAAGTAATTCCAAATATTCTTCGCGAAATGTCCTCTTCTGATGATGAATCTCCTGGCTCTTTATATATTGGATTACAGTATTTATTTGGGAGTGGGAATGTGTAAATGCTCCATAACCCCTTTGCCATTCAAACTTGAACTTAGAAAGATTGTTATTCTTTATCCATGCATTACTCGAAGTCTTAATCTCTTCCACTAAATTAGGAATCAATTGATTAACATTATAGCCGATAAAAATATGAATATGATCAGGCATCGCATTGATAACTAATAGCTTATGATTATGATTTTGGATGATTCCAGTAATGTACATCCCCAATTCATTCTTCCACGCTATCTTGATTAAGGAATCCCGATTCTTAACTGCAAATACCAGGTGAACATAGCATTGGGTATAGGTATTAGCCATATTTAAAGGTATTACGGTACGCTGTACCT
>CAINLJ010000136.1 GCA_903850335.1 uncultured Bacteroidia bacterium
ATGGATAATCGTAGAGAAAATTCATGAATTTTCTCTACAACGGTTATATCCCTGACATGACCGTCGTCCGCGCCATCCTGATCCCAATTTTTTAACGTTATGATGAAATGAACGTGATTAGGCATTATAACCCATTCATCCAGAATACAACGATCATTATAACTATCCATTTGAAGAAATTCGTTTTTAACAATTTCACCATATTGTGATAAATACATTTTACCATCCTTGACGTTGCCTAAAATTTCCTTACGATCCTCAATACATATTGTGATAAAATAACTGCCCGGTGCAGAATAGTCCCAGAAATGCCTGCGGTTGGATGCAATACGATATTTATTCTGAAATTTTTCGGACATTGGTAACCGTTTAAAATTGTAGGTTTTTAAATATAATGAAATTTAATGGATAATCGTAGAGAAAATTCATGAATTTTCTCTACACCACCGTTTCATGAATTTTCTCTACACCACCGTTTCATGAATTTTCTCTACATTTTCATATATTTAAACAAAATATTCGAACATTCCACAAATATCATCATAACAACCTAAATATCAATTAAATATTTTCGAATTTAATTGTTGTATTTAAAATATTTCTTACATTTGCTAACGAACTTCCTGACATCAAAAGAACATTACCCGTTTAACTGATAATTGATTAGCTGATATAATTAACGCTGGGTCTTAATGTTGGTACTGCAATTAAAGTACTGGATAATATAGGTCCACGCGTAAAATGAGAGAAAATTTAATTGCAACTATTCACCTAAATTGTAAATTTATGAAACTTCTATTTTGTTTAATCTTAGTAATTGGTTTTGGGACATCACTATTTGCACAGACAACAATTTCAGGTAGTGTTAAAGAGGCGGTAACAGGAGTTCCCATGGATGAGGTCACAATTATTGTGGTCGGGAAAACGATCGGAACAAGGACAGATGCCAAAGGCAATTTTAAATTAAAGGTAAATATGGATCTGCCTTATAAGATCCAGGCCTCAATGGTTGGATTTATAAGCAACATTATTGAGGTTAAGAAAAATAATCAAGTACTGAATTTTCGTCTGAAAGAAGCCTCCACAGAATTAAATGAAGTGGTAGTCTCAGCTTCACGTACGCCGGAAAGAGTAATGGAATCGCCTGTAGCAATTGAAAGAATGGATATAAAGACAATCCTGACTACTTCATCTCCAAGTTTTTATGAAGGTTTGGAGAATATAAAAGGAGTGGATGTAAACACAAATAGCCTTACATTCAAATCGGTTAATACCAGGGGATTTGCGACATTTGCCAATAATAGGTTTGTCCAGATGGTAGATGGTATGGATAACTCCTCCCCTGCCTTGAATTTCGTGCTGGGAAATATGCTGGGAATGTCTGAGCTTGACGTAAATACAGTTGAATTGTTGCCTGGACCTTCTTCTGCATTATATGGAGCGAATGCATTCAATGGCATGTTATTCATGAAAAGTAAAAGCCCATTTGAATTTCAAGGTGTTAGTTTCTATGGCAAATCAGGGTTTACAAGTCAAAAAGCTGCAGGAGTAAATCCTTTTGTGGATGCCGGAATAAGAGTTGCCAAAGCCTTTAGCCCCAAATTTGCTGCCAAGGCTTCCATCTCTTTCCTCAACGGTACGGAATGGTTTGCAACCGATTATAAAGACTATAGTAATCCCGGTGCTACACGTGCCAATCCTGCTTATGACGGTCTAAATGTCTATGGCGATGAGGTATCAACAAAACTGGATTTCAAACAAATTGCACTGGCGGCAGGTGTACCAGCTCCTATTGCCAATGCAATGGGAGCGCAGACCGTTTCACGAACGGGATATAATGAGCGTGATCTGATCGATTACGGTGCCCGAAGTATCAAAGGAGATGTATCCTTAAATTACAAACCAAATGGTGATGATCTGGAGATTATATTTAATTCAAAAATGGGAAAGGGAAACACGATCTACCAGGGTGCAAACCGCTATTCAATACGTGACTTTACAATGTCGCAAAACAAACTTGAGATAAAAAACGACCAGTTCTTTGTAAGAGCCTATACAACTGGTGAATCAGCAGGAAACTCCTACGATACCAGGTTTGCGGCAATCAATCTTAACAGAAGCTGGAAGTCTGACACACAATGGTTCACGGAATATGCCGGTAAATTTGTCCAGACTTATGTAGGTACACTAATGGCAGGAGGCACCCCTGATCCGGCAGCAATACATCAGGCTGCAAGGGCATTTGCACAAACCGGGGCATTGATTCCGGGAACTCCGGCCTTTCAGGAGGCATTCAAAAAAATAACCTCAGATCCAAACCTGGGCACCGGATCAAAATTTATCGACGGCAGCCGAATCTATCATGTAGACGCAAATTATAATTTCGAAAAATTAATTCACTGGGCCGAAATTCAGGCAGGTGGTTCCTGGCGTGAGTATTCCTTAAATTCATCCGGAACGATCTTCACGGACTACCATGGCCCTATCACCTATAATGAGATTGGTGCCTATACACAGCTTCAAAAGAAATTCAATGAAGACCACTGGAAATTCACGGGATCCATACGCTACGATAAGGCTAAGAGTTTTGACGGGCACTTGTCTCCAAGGCTATCATTGGCTTATACGGGAGGAGAAAAGAAAAACCATAATTTCAGAGTATCTTATCAGACCGGATTCAGAAATCCAACTACACAGGATTTGTATATCGGACTGGATGCAGGACGTGCTATTTTAGTAGGCTCTGCACCGGATAATCTCGACAGGTACACAACAAATGCCTTATCTGTAAGTGCTACCGGTCAGGCCCTTGGGAATCCGGCAACCGTCAAATTATCAGGAAGAGCAGCTTATGAGAATGCATTTTCATTATCTTCTGTTATGACGGGTGCACCCTCAAAATCTAATTTCCCTTATGTAAAACCTGAAAAGGTCAAGGCTTATGAAATAGGATACCGTGGAGCTTTTGGCGATATCTCAATCGATCTTAGTGGCTATTATAACCATTATGCAGATTTTATTGGAAATAAAACCGTTCTGGTTCCCCTCTATGGCAAGGCAGATTTATCGGATATCAATCCGTACGTGAATGTGCCCAATGCATTAATTGCACTGAATAGCGGTGACTACAAACCATTTCAGGTTTACACCAATTCAAAGGCAAATATATCTTCCTATGGCATTGCCGCTGGTTTATCCTTTATGCTTTTCAATGGATATAACCTTGGGTTGAATTATACCTGGTCGAAATTTGATTTTAATAAATCAACAGATCCAGATTATCAGGCTGGCTTTAATACTCCGGAGCATAAAATTAAGGTTCAGCTTGGAAATCAAAACATTTATAAGAATCTTGGCTTCAGTATGAACCTCCGGTGGAATACAGAATATTACTGGGAATCCAGTTTTATAAATGCATGGGTTCCTTCGAGCACAGTCCTTGATGCACAGGTTAATTATGCGATACCTGCCTGGAAATCTGTCATAAAATTAGGTGGAGCAAATATCGGTGGACATGAATATTTCAGTGCTCCGGGTGCAGGATTTATCGGATCACAATATTATATCTCCTGGACAGTCAGCTTATAATCACATCGAAGTGCCAATACCTGGCATAAAAATTATAGTACACATCCATATAAACTCACGGCTGGTTCTTTTAAAGAGCCAGTTGTGAGTTTATGCAAATTTCCAGACGTAAGATAATTAATATCTTATGTAAGATTCACAATTCCAGTCGAAAAATGTGAAAATCTACCAGGATTTTTAAAATCTACCGGTTTTACTATGACAATTGTCTTAAGATTGTGCATAACAAAGGATCAACAAATCATAATCCTTTAGTCCCGGATATTTTGCCAAAATATTATTGTTCAGTAAATTTGTCACGCCAGAAAATTGTGTTCAAATTCCTATTCTTTAAATGTAACCAATCATGTCGTACCAATCCAAGATTAAACGCTACCTTCAGATACTTCAACTGATAGAAAAATCGAAATTCCCGACCAGTTCTGAAATGATCAGCAAGATTGGCGAATCAGGGATTAAAGTTTCAGACCGGCAATTGAAGCGTGATATCGAAAGCCTCCGGGGCGAATTTGGCCTCGACATTCATTATTCAACGACCCACAAAGGCTATTATATTGGCAATGATGATTTCACATTTCCCTATTTCCTTAAACTGATGGAGTTCTCGCAAAATATTGAACTGCTGACAAGCTACCTTAAAGAAGGCTCGGATATCTCCGAAATCATTGAATTCGAAGAATATCATTCCTTTAAAGGATTGGGATTTATCCATGATATTGCATTTTGTATCAAGAACGGATCAGAGGTAAACCTGATTTACAAGCGTTTTAATTCTGAGTTGGAGAAGGAGTACAAATTTCAACCTTTCCTTCTGCGGGAGTATCTGAAACGATGGTATGTAATCGGGTTGCTGAGTGGTACCAGTGATATTCGAACCTTTGGACTTGACAGAATCATTGAGCTAAACGAAACGGGTAAAAAATTCAAAAAGAAGGGAGCGAATAAGATTGCCGCACTATTCAGAAACATAATAGGAATTACCGCTGGTTTACCCGACATACCTCAGTACATTGAACTCTGTTGCCTTCCCTACCAGGGTAATCTTCTTAAAACTCTTCCCTTGCACCAGTCCCAAAAGGTTGTTCAGGAAACTGCGGAAATGATTACTCTTGAATACAGGATGGTTGTGAACTTCGAATTGAAACAAAGGTTACTGCTGATGTCAACACAGTCGTGGGTTACCAAACCTGAAAGTCTAAGGCTCGAGATGCAACAGATGCTGGCAGAGGCACAGAATCTTTATAAAGACCACTGAATGAAAAGCATGAGATAGTTTTAAAACCCCCTGCAATTTTCATTATTTTTTTTCATTCACCGATGGTATGACCTGTTTTGACATAGGTGCATCCTACCTTTGTACAAAAACAGTAACATATGGAAACAAAGCATCAGGTTCACAATTTAATTATTTTAGATGAAAGCGGTTCGATGGAATCGATTAAAAAGACTATCATTCAAGGGTTTAACGAAATTGTTCAGACTGTAAAAGGGATTGAAAAAGTATTTCCCGAACAACAGCATTATATTTCACTCGTTACCTTTAACGGATTAGGACAAAAATTACTGCACTTTATTGATCCGGTCAGCAAACTGGAACAGATTGATCACACAAGGTATAATCCGGATGCAACGACGCCTCTTTACGATGCGATAGGTTTTAGTATTTCAAAATTACGAAAGGTCACAGATAATCTTACTGACTACAATGTCCTTGTAACCATTCTTACTGATGGTGAAGAAAATTCATCAATGGAATATTCAGGAAGCGACATCAAAAAAATTATTGAATCGCTTAAATTAACCAATTGGACATTCACCTATATTGGTACCGACCACGACGTTGAACATTTTGCTACTTCAAACTCAATAACCAACACCATGGTTTTTAATAAAAATGAGGCAGGAATGAAAGCTATGTTTCTAAAGGAACGAACCTCAAGACACAATTACAGTCAGAAAATCCGGGATGCAAAACAGACGGAGAATAATTTTTACGATGAAGAGGATGTAGTTAAAGGAGAATAATTATTACGATAAAAAGGGCATAGTTAAATTGGCTATTTTTAAATGTCAATCTCAAAATGATATTTCCCTGAACCCAGTTCCAGAGCGGTTTCATGGATTGAATTGTACTTGCCATTGATCATCTCAGACTTAACAGGCATTGTATTTATACGAATCTGTCCTGTTAGGCCTGAAGGAAGAATAACTGTGGCAGTTGTATTTACCGGAATGACGATATCAAGTATGAATCTGCCTTGTTCTGCTTTCCAGTCTGACACAATCTTTCCGTTTATGGAATTATAGGTTCCTCTTGCCCAGGTCAATGCCCCCCCTGGCTGCGGATGTATGATAAAATGTTTATACCCGGGGAAACTATCATCCGGGTTAATGCCCAATATTGTTCTGTACATCCACTCTCCTACTGCTCCAATTGAATAATGACAAAAAGAATTCATTCCTGCATCCTGAAATCCCCGGCCTTTGACATAACCATCCCAACGTTCCCATATTGTTGTCGCACCCTGATTAATTGAATAGAGCCAGGATGGAAGTCTTTCTGATTCAAGTAATTTATAGGCTAAATCGTTTCTGCCATGCCTGGTGAGCTCCTTCATCATCATAACAGTGGTTATAAAACCTGTAGAAATCCGGTAGTCATATTCCTTAATGCATTCGACAAGGTGGTCAAATGCCAATGGTTGTATTTCCTTCGGTAAAAGCTCAAAATTCAGTGCAAGTGCATACGCTGATTGAGTGTTTCCTTTTATCCTCCCATCTTTGTCAACATAGGATTGGTTGAATTTTTTCTTTATTTTTTCAAACAGAATGCGATATTCACCAGAATCTTTGTCGTTTCCTAAAATACCTGCGATCTCAGAAAAAAGTCTGACAGAATTAGCATAAAAAGCAGTGGCAAGAACCTCTTTTGGTATCTCCCCTCTTGTTTTAGAATAACCTTCAGCAATAATTGTATTCGCATTTAGCCAGTCACCATACTGGTTACCAACATCATTTAACCATAAACAATCCGGATTCTGAGAGGTAATATTTTCAAGATATTTTTTCATGGCCTCATAATGTTGCCTCAACAGCTCTTTGTCACCATAATTCTGATACATTCGCCATGGAACAATAATTCCTGCATCCGACCACGCCGGTGCATTGCTGAAACGGATATCAGGTTTATTGGCATGAGGAGCAATATCCGGAAATGTGCCACGCTGAGATTGTGCATCCCGGATATCCTTTACCCACTTGGTATAAAAAGCTGCCATATCCATATTAAACATACTATTCTGGCAAAAGACCTCGGCATCGCCCATCCAACCCATTCGTTCGTCACGCTGGGGACAATCAGTAGGAATACTTGTCATATTATCGCGCTGGGTCCATAAAATATTCTGCCATAACTGATTCAACTTCGGTTTTGAACACTCAAAAGTTCCCGTAACTTGAGGATCCGAGGAGATGACACATGCAGTAAGCTCATTCTCCGAAGGTGCATTCTTCAATCCTGAAATCTCAATGTACCTGAAGCCATGGTAGGTAAACGTTGGCTCAAATTCATCCAAACCTCCCGATAAGATATAGTCATCATTCTGAATCGCAGCTGCCAGATTTTTAGTATAAAGTGAGCCATCGTCATCAAGCATCTCACCATGTCTGATCTTGACAGGCTTACCCTTCTCCCCTTTTACCTTCAAACGGGTCCACCCCGTAATACTCTGCCCAAAATCAACAATATACTTATCGCCCATTGCTGTTATTCGTATGGGTGGTAAGATTTTATATATCCTTACAGGTTCATTTTTCTGAGCCTCCAGGTTCTTTTTTATTGTCCCATCAACGTAGGCGCTGCTCCATGCAGAATCATCAAAACCTGTTTCTTTCCAATTAACAGGAATATTTCTTGCATCAATTGTTTCACCTAAAAAATTATCAGCAGACAAAATATACCCTTTCGTATTTATCTTCCAGGTACCATCCGTATTAATCGCCTGACTTTCTCCATTCTTATAATTGATCACCAATTGAGCAATCAGGCGGCGGTCGTTTCCATAGACTCCCCTTCGCGGATAATCTTTATGCCATTTTGTCGGACCAAGCATACCCAAATACCATCCATCGCCAAGGAGTGAAGAAAGAACATTCTCACCAGTTCTCAAATTTCTGGTCACATCAAAAGCCTGATATTGAACCCTTTTATTAAAATCGGTCCATTCGGGTGCCAACACGTGATCACCAACCTTACTGCCATTTAATGCAATTTCATAATAACCTAAAGCAGACACATAAAGCATTGCATCTTTTATATCCGGTAGTACACTAAACTTCTTACGTAGCATCGGTGAAGGTGGAGGAACCGGTCTCACATTCTTCAAACCACTATTTGATTTTGGATCATAATTGTCAAGCATCTGCCTGTAATCCTTTTGCACTAAATCCGGACTATCACCGATCCATTGTGCACTCCAGTCTGTGGTGTTTAATAATCCCATCGTCCATGTTGAAATTTCACTCCAGGGAGCTGGAAAATCAGTGCTGTTCCATACCCTCACTTTCCAGTAACACTTATATTTGCTCTTTAACATTTTACCCTTGTAAATAACCTGAGCATTTGCATTGGATTGTACTTTTCCGCTGTTCCATAAATCGGATAATTCTTCAGTTAGCAATTCAGCCGACGAGGCAACCAAAATTTGATACGCCAGCTGAGTTTGATTATAAACGTGATCTGAAGTAGTTAAGATTTTCCAGCTTAGCCGTGGTGCAGCTACATCGATTCCCAACGGGTTAATCAGGTATTCACATTTTAAGTCGTCAACTTTGATTTCTGAGCTGTCACTTGTACCTGAAAGAAGGACAATTGGCAGGAATAAAAAGAACAGGATGCCTTTTAGTTTTTTCATAAGTTTATAATCGTCTGAATGAATTTTCAAATATAGTTTTATGTATCGGTTTTATTTTGATTTAAAGGGAATTCATTGTTTAGGGAGATTGATTTAAACCCTTATACCTGTTCCGGTATTCAGAAGGAGGCAATCCATTGACTTTCTTAAATTGTTTATTGAAGTGACTAAGGTTGTTAAAACCGCTGTCCAGGCAAACCTCAAAAATACTTAAATCCTTATCCATAAGAAGTTTGCAAGCCAGCTCAACCTTCAATTGATTTAGATATTCAAAAACTGTCATTCCCATATTCATCCTGAAGAATCGGCATAATGAACCTTCTGCCAAATTAACTAACCCGGCAAGTTTTGTCAAATCAATCTGTTCACGGTAATTATTCATCAGATATTCATGAATAACAGCAATCCGTTTATTACCTGTTGTAAAGCGCATTTTGAGATACTCTTTGCTCGCAAGCTGTACATTTGTTTTACTTCGTCCAATAATATCCATCATCTTAAAGAAATGGAGCATCCGGTCAAAACTCTTCAAATAAGGCAACTGTAGCATCAGCTCACTTACTTCATTGAGGGTCTGTCCAACAATCTGAATCCCCCTGTCGGACAATGCAATTGCTTTAGAAATATATTTGAATTCAGGGAGTAACAGAAGTTGTGGAGATACAACTTCCGAGGTAAACTGAAGAAATACCATTTCAAGCGATCTGCTTGTTGGCGTTCTGATTTCGCGGTCTGCGATCCAAACATGAGGCAGATTGCGACCAATAAAAACTAAATCGCCAGGCTGAAATTCCTCAATTGAATCTGCAACAATTCGTTTACCGGAACCTTCAAGGATAAAGCTTAATTCAAAGTTATTATGATAATGCCAGGTACTCTTTTCCATGTTGTCCTGAAAGATTCCTATCACAAGTGACTCGTTATTTTTTATTCCAATTTTCTCCAGTGAAGCTGTCATAATGATAACGATTGAACCAAATACAATTAATATGTGAATATCGCATCGAAAATAGTAAAAATTGATGTAGGTAATATTCGAAAGGATTTTTATTTTTGCAATACTAATTAACAGATACAAGCTAAAATCAATAAATTATGGAAGATTTACTCACAAAATTACTTGAGGCAGTGGAGTTCGGAAAAGTAGATAAGAAATCACCTTACCCTCCCCAGCTTCGGGATATGGATGGAGCACATGAATTAACGATTAGTGCAATTGAGGCAGGGATTAAGCCACAAATCATTCTGGAGGAAGCGTTAATTCCTGCTATGTCAAAGGTTGGAAAGAAATTTGCCGAATGTAAGATCTTCGTTCCCCAGATGCTGATGTCTGCAAGAGCTATGGGTGCCTCAATGTTCCAGTTAAAACCTTTTTTTGCTTCGGGTGCTATTAAAACAAAGGGAACCTTTATAATTGGTACTGTCAAAGGTGACTTGCATGATATTGGAAAGAACCTTGTATCTATGATGGTAGAGGGTGGTGGCTGGACTATTGTAGACTTAGGCGTCGACGTAGGTTCTGACAAATTTGTTGATGCATTGAAAAATAACCCTGGCGCAGTAGTCGGTTTATCTGCTCTTTTAACCACCACAATGGTGAATATGGGTGAAATTGTAGCATCCATTCGGGAGTTCGCTCCTGAGACTAAAATCCTTATTGGAGGTGCGCCTGTAACTGCTGAATTCTGTCAGCATATTGGTGCCGATTTTTATGCCCCGGATCCTCAAAAGGCAGTCGAATTTATGAATCAACTGGCCTCCTAGATCTGAAGGTATTTTTTAGTGCCGTATAAATTTCCTGGTCCGGAATATTTAATTCTCCTTTTAATTCATTTGTAATTAAGCGAATACAAGGAATTAAAACCATATTACCGAATCTTTATAAAGTTACTCTGAAACTGCGATAAATATTTCGCATGGTTATTTTGTTGCCCTTTTCAAATCTGAATATTTATATGTAATATATTAATATAGAACACTATGCAGTACAAAAATTTAGTTATTAATGATCCCGGGGAGCTTATGTTCGGGATTGCACCGAAGCCTGTCACGACACGACGTGGATTGGTCATAGGGGGAGGACAGGTTTATGCAGAACTCAATTTTACTCTTCCGATGATGAGTATTAATACTGCTACATTGAACCAGGTATATGAACATTACCGGGAAATTGCAGAGGGTGCTCTTGAGCATGCAGTCCATATGAATTCCAAGGGTGTAGTTTTGGAATTCGAGACTCTTCTCGAAATGACAAAGACACCTGCAATTGGTGTCGGGATCATTAAAATAATGAATGATATCTGTGAGAAATATTATCAGAAATATGGCCTTCCTTCAGAAATCCGACTAACTCCCAATGACTTGCGTGAATTTGAAAGACCTGCCCGGCAACGTAGTTCAAGTCACCTGGAGCCAATGATGGAATTATTCGAAAAAGGTATGATTGCCGGCGGTGACCTGTTGTCGATCGAGAGTACCGGAGGTAAGGAAGTATCAGACGAGGCGCTGATGATGTGCGATGTTAAGGGAATAGTTTTTGCTTTGGCTGTACTGGGTGTCAGGGATATGCATTTTTTGTGGCAGAAAATTGTTCAATTATCCAATAAACATGGTAAAATAGCTGCAGGTGATTCAGCCTGTGGATTTGCAAATACTGCCATGGTACTGGCAGAGAAAAAATATATCCCTAAGGTATTCGCCACGATTGTCCGTGTTATATCTGTTGTAAGGTCAATTGTTGCCATGGAGGAAGGTGCCGTGGGACCAGATAAGGACTGTGGCTACGAAGGTCCGTTCCTTAAGGCGATAACAGGGATCCCAATTTCGATGGAAGGAAAGACTGCAGCATGTGCCCATCTTAGTCCCTTGGGAAATATCGCCTCTGCATGTACCGATTTATGGAGCAACGAGTCGGTTCAGAACATTAAGCTTCTTTCAGGAATGGCACCTACTGCATATCTTGAACAGCTTGAATATGATGCGAGGTTGATGAATGCTGCGTTGAACGCCGGAAGATCGCATTGCCATATTTTACAGCAATTACTCGTTGCTTCTGATGTTTATACCGATCCTCAAGCACTTATTCTCTCTCCGGACAATGTTATTCGAATCTCTAAAGAACTTGTAAAAGGGGATTCTTACGTCGCAAATGCCAAAAATGGCTCACTTGCCGCCCTCGATATCATCGAAGAGGCTCTGCAGTCAGGTAAGATGCAACTTCCTGAGCTAGAAACTGCATATCTTCCGATCCTTAGGGATGACCTCAACAGCATTCCTGAAAACGAAAGCGATTTTGTTGCCATGATGCTTCCTCTTTTGGATGAAAGTAAATTCACTCTTGCAGAATATGGCTTATAAAAAAATAAGCTATTTATAAATGATTGTTGATAAAATTCCAGTAAATGTCATATCAGGATTCCTTGGGAGTGGAAAGACAACCGCTATAATTAAGCTTCTTCAGGAAAAAACGAGGGATGAACTGTGGGCCGTAATTATCAATGAATTTGGCAAAATTTCCATCGACGGACAAACATTGCAGTCGTCATCAGATTCAGAAAATATTTTTGAGATCTCAGGTGGCTGCATTTGCTGCTCAGCAAAAGGGTATTTTCAGGAAAATCTGGACAAAATAATAACAAAAGAAAAATACTCCCGGATTATTATTGAGCCAAGTGGTCTGGGCGGAATTGAAATGGTTACAGATATTGTGTCCACTTATCCTAATCTCAAACTTAAGAAAGTCATTTGTCTTGTCGATTTTTTGTGTGTTTCAAATAGCCGCCTTCAGCAACTCCCAATTTATAAAACTCAAATAAGAAAAGCTGACCTGATAGTCTTCACGAAAGGTGACCTTTTGGAAGACCCTACCCATGAAGAACACCTTATTGAGCTTTTTAAATCATATTATCCTGAAAAGCAATATATTGTAAATTACGACCATAAAGATTTCCGGCAAGCGCTGCTCGACATGGATGACCAGACCGCTGTTGATGAAATTAAATTCCGAATGATTTTGAACCGTGATTCAAGGTTAACTGACAATAATTACGATATTAATAACCTGATATTCAATATTGATACGGAATTTTCAACTCATAAACTCACTCAATTTTTCATTCAACATACTGAAGTTTTACGCGCAAAGGGGCATCTTCTCACCGAAAAAGGATGGACTTTAGTAAATTATACGCTATCAGGATGTATATTTGAACCATGCCAGCCTAAGAATCAAGGTGAACTGGTTATTATTTCAGAACGCTGGCCTATTGATGAGACAGGGACATTAAAGGAACAGATTATCTCAACATTGAATAAATGAAACAATACACAATCAGACTGCATCCTTTGGGTAAAGAGTTGAAGGTCAATGATCATACACCACTGATTGATGTTCTGCACGAATTCGGAGTTGAATTTCCGTGCGGCGGTAAAGGCACATGTGGCAAATGCAGAATCCGGCTATTGGATGGAGAGATTACTGTTTCAGAAGTTCATGCCCAAAGACTCAGCAAACTCAGCCTCCCGGAAGATTGGCGGCTCGCTTGTTTCAGTTTGTGTACAAATGATATTATTCTCGAAGTCGATCAGTTCAATCACCTTATTCTGGCAGATGAAACCGAATTCAGCTTCACTGCTGCTCAGGGTTACGGAGTTGCCGTTGACCTTGGAACGACAACAATCGTGACTCAGCTTGTTGAACTTTCAACAGCCCGTGTTATGGCAGTCGAAACGATGCTAAACCCACAGGTAAGGTTCGGAGCCGACCTGATTTCCCGTATACAGGCTTGTCTGGATGGGAATTCTGAGGAAATGACCAGGATAATTCGCTCGGCAATAGGAACAATGATCAGTCTAATGTTAAATAAAAACAAGGTTAGGTTGAATAAAGTGGTATTAGTCGGAAATACTGTGATGCAGTTAATCTTCAGTGATTGTGATGTTTCACCTTTGTCTGCCTATCCATTCCGGACAAATAATCTGGGTCTAAAGAATTTTAGTTCTGCTGATCTCGATTGGAATTTTAATGTTATTGAACCGATCAGCTTCTTTCCATCTATAGGGAGTTTTGTAGGAAGTGATATTTTGGCAGGAATCCTTGCAACAGGATTGCATGAAAAAGAAAAATTCACCGCCCTGATTGATTTGGGAACGAACGGGGAGATAGTTCTTGGAAATCGGGAGAGGATTCTTTGTGCTTCAACGGCAGCCGGACCGGCGTTCGAAGGGGCGACAATCTCAATGGGCATGAGAGCAGTTACAGGTGCCATCTCATCTGTAAATCTCGAGGAAGGAAAAACCCTTTATAATGTTATTGGAAATACAGAACCAAGGGGAATCTGCGGAAGCGCCCTGATTGATGCGGTAGCTATATTCCGTAAGCTTGATTTACTCGGAATGTTTGGCGAGATAAATTCAGGAGACCAGGAAATTGCTTTGACTGGAGATGTAAAACTTACGCAAAGGGATATCAATGAATTTCAGCTTGCAAAGGCAGCCATTGCTGCCGGCCTCGCAATTCTGGCTAAAAACATGAATATCAAATTATCGGATATCTCAGAGTTGTATATTGCCGGAGGTTTTGGCAATTACATTAATATCAAAAATATTGTTGAAACAGGAATGATTGAGATACCGGCGGAGAAAATTCATAAAATGGGAAATACTGCCCTTATTGGTGCAAAAATGTTGCTTTTCCCAAACCCTGAAATAATCCATAAAATATTGGAATTAACCACCCTTGTTAATCTGGAAGGAGATTTGGAGTTTCAAAATATTTATGTTGATAAGATGCTCTTTTTATAGTTCGTGGCCGGGAAAATTTCTGATCGGAAAACAACCCGAAAGTTAACACTAGTTCCGGTTTTTTTTAATAGGTTTGCCCATCCCTAAAGAATATCTGTGCCTGGTCAACCAAAGTGAATCTAAAAAATGAAAAAATGAAAGAAATCACCCGAAGATCGTTTGTGATTAAATCAGGAGTCGTTGCAGGCACCACCCTTGCTGCATCAATGATTCCGGGAAGCGTCAGTTGCAATAGTCCTTCTGATCACATAGGAGTAGGTTTGATAGGTTGCAAAAACATGGGATTTACGGACTTAAAGGCGTTCCTTGACGAAGATAACGTCACTTGTATTGCTCTTTGTGATATTGACAAGAATATCCTGGTGGAAAAAGCGTCTGAAATAGAAAAGCTTAAAAACAAACGTCCCCAAATATTTACTGATTTTAGGAAATTACTGGAAATAAAGGAGATTGATGTGGTAATTATTGGTACTCCGGACCATTGGCATGCTTTAATGATGATTATGGCACTCGATGCAGGGAAACATGTTTATGTTGAAAAGCCGATGGGTCATAGTATTGAGGAATGTCTGACAATGGTAAAAGCAGCTTCAAAACATCCAAAACAGGTTGTTCAGGTTGGCATGTGGCAAAGAAGTTGTCAACATTGGCTTGATGCGTCAGAATATGTGCGTTCAGGAAAGCTTGGAGATGTAAATCTTGTCAGAGCCTGGATTTATAAGGGGATGGGGGAACCTGTACCCGCTCAGCCAGATTCTGAGGCTCCTGAATATGTTGACTACAATATGTGGCTAGGCCCTGCTCCTTTGCGTCATTTTAATAAAAATCGTTTTCATTACGATTTCAGATGGTTTTGGGATTATGCTGGTGGCGCAATGACGGACTGGGGAGTTCATTTACTTGACTTTGCTGTTGACGGTATGAATGCTGGCTATCCGGATTCTGTCGCTCCCGGCGGAGGCTGTTTTCTGAACAAGGGAGTTATCGAAACGCCTGATATTCAACAGGCTATATACAGTTATCCCAAACACACAATGATCTGGGAATGTGGTCTGATACCCCGAATGGGTCCCTATGGAATGCACCATGGAGTATCATTTACAGGCACACGTGGAACACTTATTGTGTCAAGAAATGGGTGGCTTGTTAACTCAGAGGTAAGCAATAAGGATAAAAAGAAATATATCGAAGACGTACCCAATCAACCTGCCATTGGCGGTTTGAAGGAGCATGTGCAAAACTTCCTGAGGGGAGTCAGAAAAGGTGAGAAACAAAATGCTTCCGTCGAAACCGGAGCCAAAACCGCTATTATTTCTGAAATGGGTAATATCGCCTATCGTTCGGGAAAACTATTACACTGGGATTCCTCAACCATGAAATTTGCTGAGGAAGAAGGAAATAAACTCTCAAGGCTCACGTATCGTGAACCATGGAAACTTCCTGTATTTTAGGATTGACCATTTAGGACATATAGCGGGTTCAGATATTCAAAATGAATAAAAATTGAAAATGCAAAGTTTACATTGCTAAATTTTACATTTTCAATTTGCATTCTCCAAACAACTGTTATTTAATCACAAATGTATAACTTCCTGATTTTAAAATGATTTTTTTCAATCCCAGTCCACCTTCCGGAGGGTAAAGCCCACTTTTTTCTGATAATTCATTTCCGCCTTCAAAAATTTTTCTCCCTTTCAGATAGAGATCAGCTGTGCTATTGGAAGGAATTATAATCTTATATTCGACCTTCGTCCCTTTCCTTTTCCAGGAAGATAAAATAGTTCCATACGGACCTGTATGACTCGCTTCAAAACTGGAAAGCCCGTTCACAAAATCCGGCTTGAGAATAATATTTTTAAAGCCCGGATTTTGTTCATCCGGATAAATACCTCCCGGTGATTTATAATACCATGCTCCAATCTCCCCAAACATGATATGATTCAAAGAGAAATCGGATTTGGCATCGATTGGCCAATTCTCATATAATGTGGTGGCACCATTCATGATCCACCATCCCCAGGATGGAAATGTCCGCTGTGATGCCACCTCAAAAGCCAGATCGGCATATCCATTTGCACTTAATGCATTTAAAATTGTTTTGGTCCCCAAAAGCCCGACATCCAGGTGTTTACCATCAGCAATGACACGTTTTGCAAGATTTTCAGCCACCTTGCTGCGTAATTCTTCAGGTACAATGCCCCAATGTAATGGGCCGCTTAATTCTGTCTGAAAACCATTAGCATAGATACCTGTTTCACGATTTAAATACTTCGAATTGATAGCATCTTTGATCTTTATTGCAAGGGAGGAGTACTTTTCGTATTCAAGGTTTCTCCCAAGAATCTTGGAGGCCTTGGATAAGATCAAAGCGTCAGTATAGTAGAAAAGCGAGGAAGTTAATTCTTTTGATGCCACAGACTTTACAGGAATCCAATCTCCAAGCCCCCAATCTGTTAGCCCTGAAGGCGAGATGGAATTCAAATGGTCGACATACCGGCAAATATTCTCATAACAATCTGACAAAAGTTTCGTATCCCCATAGAAAAGATAAATATTCCATGGAATAATTGCTATCGTGCTTGTCCAGTCCGGACCATTTCCCCAGGTATAGCCCCAGCCACTGGTAGGTATAATATTTGGAAGGACTCCATTTGGTTGCTGCTCGTCACGATGATCTGCAAGCCACTTTTCATATATTGTGATTCCGTCAAAGTTATAAAGACCCACTTCAACAGCTGTATGGGCATCCCCCGTCCATCCATTCTTCTCCCGTTGGGGACAGTCGGTTGGATATCCAAATAAATTTGACAAGTATGAGCTGATTGTAGCCTTCCAGATTTTATTAAGGACTGTATCCGAAGAAGTTATATATCCAGCAACGGGAACATCACTATGCATAAAATAACCCTTCAGGCTTGTCTGTTGTAGTTCAACTGGATTATCACTGATTACCTCCACATATTGGAAACCCTTGTAATTGAAGACTGGCCGGAAGACTTCTTCTCCGGATCCATTTAACGTATAAATATCTGTTCCAAAAGGATCCAGCTGGTTTGTAGGGCGATAGTGCACATCAATATTTGATTGGTCGACAAGCCCGTTTGAGGTCAGCCTCTCGCCATGTTTCAGGCGTATTACTGTACCTTTTACTCCATGAACAGTAAGCTCGCTTACTCCGGAAATATTACGGCCCAAATTAAAAATATAATGAGAATCACTCAATTTGGTCATGCCTTTGGCTAGTATCACTTCGGTGTCCCGGATGGGTTGTAAAGATTGGGAAACAATTTTTTCTGAAGGAGCATTTACAGGAATTGAATACACCCATTTCGAATCATCAAATCCCGGCTTGTTCCATCCGGGTTGAGTCAACCTTGCATCTACATGTTCACCAGTATAAATGCTGTTAAACACGATCTCACTCAGCGATGTTTTCCACGAAATTCCGGATGAAATAACTTCCTCTGATCCATCCGAATATCTGATTCGAATGTCCAGGCAAAACCTGGGCCTTGCGCGCCACGGAGCCTGGTCAAAGTACCAAACTGCAGTGGACTGGTGATTGTACCACCCGTTACCCAAAAGGACTCCAACAGCATTTTCTCCGTTTTGCAATATTTTGGTGATATCATGTGTCACATAAAGTGTTCTTCGGTCAAATCTTGTGTACATCGGATCAAGTCTATGGTCTCCCGCAATTTGTCCATTTACATACAATTCGAATAATCCGGCGGCGGCGATGTACGCTCTCGCGGAAACAATTTGTTTAGTTACTTTGAAACTTTTACGAAAAAGAGGTGCCGGTTTAAGGTTAATATCCCTTGAGTCTGAAATCCAGTCGCCATTCCAGTTTTTCGGATCTTTTATCCCGGTTTCAAAGTACGCCTGAGAAGAAGAATATGATGAATTCCCCATAGTAGTCCAAACCTTTACACTCCAGTGATAGCGTGTAAAAGGAGACAATGGGGAACCGCTGTAAATTGCAGACATACCGGCAGAATTAATTTTTCCTGAGTTCCATTGATCACCTATGCCCGAAGCCACCTTAAATGAGTCTACACCAACCAGTATCTGGTAAGCACTTTGGCCTGCATCCCTTCGCCCATCCCACAAACACCAGTTTAGCCGAGGATTACCAGCATCTATTCCGATAGGATTTGTCAGGTATTCACATCTAAGGTTTATCACTTTCGATTGCCCTGCAACATCAGTAGAAAAGTGGATAAAGAGGGCAAACATTAAAATTATGGGCCTCAGAATTTGCATATAGTATCGATTTTAAAGGTAAATTCAGATTTTATCTTTTACAAGATCAATAATACAATTTTCCACTTAAATAAATAATTCAGAATGAAATAATAACACAAAGAAAATAATATAAAATCCATAAAACCGGATTAGGATCTAATAAAATTTCAGTATTTATAACTTAACGAAGGTTATTATCAAAAAGGCGTTAACAATTTTCCGACTGATATTTTGTTAACTTTCAAGGGCCGGAAATTCAATCATTACTGCCGTAATCAGCTAATAATATTGAATATAGCTTATAGGATTAAAAATATACCTGAATACTGTATACAAAAATCGTAACTTTCACATATATAGCTTTAAAAATGGAATATTTAATATTAAATTCGCATAGAAAATTAGTATGGCTAAATGCACGCATCCACATCCATAAATAACTGCGATTCCTGTGACGGTTGCAAGTATAATTGCTGCCTGAATTCTAGCAATTGCGGTGCCTCGAATATATTTAACGGATTAACTCCTACAGAGTTACATTCCATAATGAATAATAAGCGACAAATTAAATTTCGTGCAGGAGAGACTATAACCAAACAAAATACACCTCTAACTCACCTTATTTGTATCAAGAGTGGCATGGCAAAAGTGGTATCGGAGGGTCCAAAAGGGAAAAACCTTATCATTGATATTATAAAAGACAATAATATATTTACCGGAGGAGGAACGGTTATTGATGATTCTCACCACTTTACAGTCGCTGCCATAACTGACATTGAGTGCTGCTTTATAGAAACATCAAAAGTTTTTACCTTTTTGGGCACCAACAGTGCATTTGCGATAGATCTGATGAAACTTTACAACAGTCAGCATATCAAAATGCACAACACACTTATAAACCTGATTCACAAATATATGCCGGGAAGAGTAGCCGATACTCTGCTTTTTTTAAAAAATGATATTTACGCAACAAACCCATATCAATTTGTCCTTTCCAAGCAGGAACTTGCAGATATGTCAGGGATGACAAAAGAAAGTTTTATTCGAAACTTAAAAGATTTTGAAGACTCCGGGATTATTAACCATTCCAGAAATTCGATCCATATCCTTAAAGAAGAAGACCTTCTGGAAATTAGCCGAAATGGTTGATTGATATATGTCAATAAAATATTGATTTGGATTCTCCCTAATTTTGATTTATATCCATATTCACAAGCGAATATATCAACTGGATTTTTTGAATTAATAAATCATTCTACCCTATTTTTACATCAGAATTTTTAACGTAAAAGTTCGAATTTTCCGAAAGGATTTCGAATTTACAATACTGATGTACTATGAATATCTTGAATTTATTAACTTCTAAACCCGCAAAAGGGTCATTCTTCAAAATTATCTTCAATAATAACCCTATTACACTCAACTCTATGAAACTTACGAATTTTACCCGGCTTTTATTTTTTGCTTTGGTAATCCTGTTTTCTGCACAATCCTGTGTTAAACAAGGTCCTATGGGATTAACAGGTCCTGCAGGTAAGGATGGAACAAATGGCGTGGATGCAAATGAAACCTGTAAGATGTGTCATAACCCTACAAAGGTAGACATCATTGCAGAGCAGTTTACCCTGTCTAAACATGAATACGGTGAAGCCGCTTTTGGAGAGGCTGGTACTGTTGGTTGCGACCCATGCCATACTCAGGAAGGGTTTAAATATGTTGTGAAGAACAATGTTTCTACTGTATTTACATTGAATGCAGCAACAGGTAAATATGTGAATCCTTACGCTACCAGTTCTGCTGCAGCTTATGGTCCATTGACATGCGGTACCTGCCACAGCTCAATTCACAATTCGTATACCTCATCTGATCTTCCTTCTTTAACAACTGTTGCCGCCGTTCCAATGACAATGTGGGGAGGCGCTAAGACTATTGATTTAAAAGCTGATGGCGGTCAGAGTAACTTATGTGCCAAATGTCACCAGCCACGTCCGTTTACTAATGCACTGACAGGTAATGTTCTTGACTATGCTGCACTGGCAAGCAATCCAGCAGGAATTGTTTATGATGGTAATCCAGCAGGTAAAACAAATATAATTAAACCTAGCTACAGAACTCATACTCACTATGGTACAGTAAGTGCTGTATATGCAGGAATGGGTGGAGTCGAGTTTCCAGGCGCATTGGCTTATACAAGCTCACAACATCCAACCGTAGCTTCATGCGAAAATTGCCACATGGGTCCTAAGGGTGCCGACAGTGATATGGTAGGAAGAGCCGGTGGTCATAGCTTTAGTGCAGTTGGAAACTTCTCAGGCTGTAATATGACTGGATGTCATACAACACCAATTTCAGCCTCAAGTACCACTTACTGGACTAATCCACGTAACGAAATCAAGGGTCTGTTAGCAACATTAGCCACCAAACTAAGCGAAAATGGCGTTGAAATCATGAACAAAAACGGTGATTCAGCTACTAACCTCTGGTATGGTATTACAACCAACAATTATGACGGATATCTGAACGTTTATGATCCTGTAACCAACCCAACTGCTCAGACCTATAACGCAAGCAGTTTCAAGTATGTTGGAACACCTCCATCAACCTGGACAGCTGACCAATTGGCCTATAATGCCACTTTACCTGTACTGACTCTGACCAACGCTCAGATGGGTGCTATTATCAACTTCCAGATGTGCTTAAGAGAATACAGTTTAGGTATCCATAACTATGCATATACCAAGGCATTGTTGACTAATTCAATTGCCAAATTATAAAATAAGGTAATCATGTGAATCAATAAAAAAGACTTCTCTTTTTAAAAATTGGAGTCTTTTTTTGTATTAACATTTAAAATGTATACCATGAAAAAACGATTAATATTCCTTATTACTGTTTTGCTATCCTTGTTTGTCGCTGGCTGTAAATACGATTTTATCTTACCAGTACCTGAAGTACCAG
>CAINLJ010000137.1 GCA_903850335.1 uncultured Bacteroidia bacterium
ATGCACACTAAATTAGATTCTACAAAATAAGCATTTTTTTGAGACAGATATTTATTGGTTCGCGGAAATAGTAAATAAAACAGCATCTATTTAAAATTAGTTAAGCAAATAATTACTTTCGTAGTCATAAAAAATGAATCGTGTGAATACAAGAAAAGAGCAAATTGAGTCTTTTAGCAGACTCCTCGACATAATGGATGAATTACGGGAGAAATGCCCCTGGGACCAAAAACAAACCATGGAATCCTTGCGAAAACTGACTATTGAAGAGGTCTATGAATTGGGAGATGCCATACTTCGTAAAAATGACCGTGAGATAAAGAAAGAACTTGGAGATCTTTTATTGCATATTGTTTTTTATGCAAAAATTGGATCAGAATCTGCTGGTTTTGATATTGGAGATGTTATTAATAACTTAACTGACAAGCTGATATATCGTCATCCTCATGTATTTGGTGAAGTAAAGGCAGATACTGCTTTAGAAGTTGAACAGAATTGGGAAGCCTTGAAACTATTAGAGAAGGGCAGGGGAAACAGAGTTCTGGAAGGTGTTCCGGATGCCCTTCCCGCATTGGTAAAGGCAAACCGTATCCAGGAGAAGGTAAGAGGCGTTGGCTTTGATTGGGAGCAGAAGGAACAGGTTTGGGAAAAAGTGAAGGAGGAGTTAATGGAATTTGAGTCTGAAGTGCGGACAATGAACAATGAAAACATGGAGAATGAATTAGGTGATCTTATCTTTTCAATTGTTAATGCGGCCAGATTATACGATATTGATCCTGAGAGTGCACTTGAACGTACCAACCAGAAGTTCATCCGAAGATTTAATTACCTGGAAGAACAAACCTTATTAAAAGGAAAATCTCTGCACGATATGAGTCTGGCCGAAATGGACATTTATTGGGAAGAGGCCAAAAGAGGGGAGAAGAAGTAATTGATAAAGAAAAAAGCGGCTATTCGCCGCTTTTTTCTTTATCTGTCAGGACAGATTCATTTGGAATGATCCGTACAGCAATCTTCTCTTTCGATTCATCAAGATCAATAGTAATTGTATCTCCTTCATTAATTACGTTTCCAATTATTGTCTCTGCCATCTCATCTTCAAGGTATTTTTGTATTGCCCGTTTAAGCGGTCTGGCCCCAAACTGAGGATCAAACCCTTTATCCGCAATAAAATTCTTTGCCGGCTCGGTAATATTGAGCTTATATTTGAGTGTTTCCACCCGCTCGTATAAACCCTGAAGTTCAATATCAATAATTTGCTCAATATGACTTTTCTCGAGAGGATTAAAGATAATCACATCGTCAACCCGGTTAAGAAATTCAGGTGCGAATGCACGTTTTAATGCTTTCTGAATGACAAATTTCGCATATTCATTTTCTTCATCAGCAGTTTTTCTTGTCGAAAAACCAACTCCCTGGCCAAACTCCTTTAATTGTCTGGTTCCAATATTAGAAGTCATGATAACTATAGTATTCCTAAAATCGATCTTACGACCAAGACTGTCTGTCAGTCTTCCTTCATCCATAACCTGAAGCAGAATATTAAATACATCAGGATGGGCCTTTTCAATTTCATCAAGCAGGATTACTGCATAAGGTTTTCTACGAACTTTTTCAGTAAGCTGTCCCCCTTCTTCATAACCAACATATCCCGGAGGAGCACCAACCAGCCTTGAAACTGAAAATTTTTCCATGTATTCGCTCATATCAACACGGATTAGTGCGTCGGAAGTGTCAAACAGGTACTTAGCCAGGACTTTAGCAAGCTGAGTCTTACCTACGCCTGTAGGACCAAGGAAAATAAAGGTGCCAATTGGTTTATTTGGATCTTTCAGGCCTGCACGGTTACGCTGGATTGCCTTCGTGATCTTGAGGACAGCATCATCCTGACCAATGATATTTTGCTTCATATCAATGAACATATTCTGAAGCCGTTTTCCTTCAGCCTGAGCAATACGCTGAACCGGTATACCGGACATCATAGCCACGATATCTGCGACCTGCTCTTCTCCAACTATTTCGCGATGGTTTTCAAGTTCCTTTTCCCAAATCTCTTTTTCTTTATCAACCAGAGCAAGGAGATTTTTTTCCTGATCCCTAAAACTGGCAGCGAGCTCGAAATTCTGGCTTTTTACGGCCTGGATCTTTTCACTTCTCGCTTCTTCGATTCTTTCTTCAAGTTTGATGATCCTTTCCGGAACAGTAATATTTGTAATGTGTACCCTAGACCCTGCCTCATCGAGTGCATCGATGGCTTTATCCGGTAAATGTCGGTCTGATATATACCTGGTAGTCAGTCTTACACAAGCTTCAATTGCTTCAGTTGTGTAAGTCACATTATGATGATCCTCATACCTTTCTTTAATATTATGAAGAATTTCTATTGTCTCTTCAACGCTGGTTGGTTCTACCATTACCTTCTGGAAGCGCCTCTCAAGGGCACCGTCTTTTTCGATGTGCTGACGATATTCGTCAAGAGTTGTAGCTCCAATACATTGAATATCACCGCGTGCGAGTGCAGGTTTAAGCATATTGGCTGCATCAAGGGACCCGGTTGCTCCCCCAGCTCCAACAATTGTATGGATTTCATCAATAAACAATATAATATTATCCACCTTAGCCAGTTCATTGAGGATTGCCTTCATTCGTTCCTCAAACTGCCCTCTGTACTTAGTCCCGGCTACAATAGATGCAAGATCCAGACTGATAACACGTTTGTCGAATAGCACCCTCGAGACTTTCCTTTGGGATATTCGCAACGCAAGACCTTCAACAATTGCAGATTTACCCACTCCAGGTTCACCAATTAATACCGGATTATTCTTTTTTCTACGGCTGAGTATCTGTGCAATTCTTTGAATCTCCTTTTCTCTGCCAACTATCGGATCCAGGCTGCCTTCAATGGCTGCCTTGGTGATGTCTATTCCAAAATTGTCAAGAACCGGGGTATCTGTCTTTGGCGCTGATGTTCCCTTCGCACCAGATGACCCACTTCCTGAACTACCACCTTTTCCAAACATATCATCACCTTCATCGCTATCTTCAGGAAAATCTGATTTGTTCTCAATTCGTGTCAGTTCTTCGATTTTTGCCTTGATCTCATCGTAACCTAAATTGTAGTATTTGAAAATAGAACTAATAAGACCTTGTTTTTCCTTTAAAATTGCCAAAAGCAAATGTCCGGTATTTACTGTACTTTCATTCATGGCCCTGGCCTCAAGAAAAACAAGTTTTAAAGCCTTTTCAGTGTTTTTAAGTAAAGGTATGTTTGCTTCGAACTGGAGAGAATTGTCTTTACGCAGTTGAATTTCAAGGTCTCTGCGCATTGTCATATAATCAAGTTGCAATTTATTCATCACATCAATTGCAATTCCTTCTCCATCTCTGATTATCCCTAAGAAGAGATGTTCAGTACCAATATAATCGTTCCCCAATCTGATTGCCTCCTCACGACTGTAAGAAAGTACGTCTTTTATACGGGGAGAGAATTTTGAATCCATAATATATCTTTTGACTAAAGTTTTATATTCAAGTAATATTTGGGCACTAAATTAATTAATAATTCACAATATATTACAAATTTACAAACATTTTTGTTTTCTTAAAAAGAATATAAGAATTGTATATATTATTAATACGCAACTATATAACCACGATTTTTTGAATTAAACCGGACCTTGTAAACCTGTAATCCGACTGGTTTTTCAACCTGTTAACCAAAGCTGTGTTTCACGTTTAGAAAATCAACAGATTGTGCTAAGTTTAAGTTTAAAATTATTATTTTTGTGTGACTTTTTACAAATTTAACGAATAAGACATATATGTCTGATTTAGAGAAAATTATACAGATTAATATTGAAGAGCAAATGAAAACGGCCTATATCGATTATTCGATGTCAGTCATTGTTTCACGGGCTCTTCCAGATGTCCGGGACGGACTTAAACCCGTGCATCGCAGGGTTTTATATGGTATGAGTGAATTAGGTAGCTCCTCCAACAGGCCTTATAAAAAATCGGCTAGAATAGTAGGAGAGGTGCTGGGGAAATTTCACCCTCATGGTGATTCATCTGTTTATTTTGCCATGGTCAGAATGGCTCAGGAATGGTCATTGCGCTACCCCCTGATAGATGGACAAGGCAACTTTGGATCTGTAGACGGCGACAGTCCTGCAGCAATGCGTTATACCGAAGCAAGATTAAAAAAACTCGCAGAGGAGGCTCTTGCTGATCTGGATAAAAATACAGTTGATTTTCGTCCCAATTTTGATGAGACACTTCAGGAACCAACGGTTTTACCAACCAAGTTTCCTAATCTGCTTGTTAACGGAACTTCAGGAATCGCAGTTGGAATGGCAACAAATATGCCTCCTCACAATCTTTCCGACACAATTGATGCAATCGTAGCCTATATTGCTGATAATAATATTGAAATCAGTCAGTTAATTGATATTGTCAAAGCTCCGGATTTTCCAACGGGAGGTATAATATATGGGTACGCCGGAGTAAAAGAGGCTTTTGAAACAGGCAGAGGACGAATTGTTGTCAGGGGTAAGGCCGAGATAGAATCTGTAGAGCATGGACGTGAGAAGCTTATTATCACGGAGATACCCTATATGGTCAATAAGGCGGAGTTGATTATCAAGATTGCCGAACTGGTAAATGAGAAGAAAATTGACGGAATTTCAAACATTAATGATGAGTCTGACCGCACCGGCATGCGTATTGTTGTGGATATTAAGCGCGATGAAATGGCCAGTGTAGTTTTAAACAAACTTTATAAATTCACTCAGCTTCAAACAGCCTTTAACGTTAATAACATTGCGCTTGTCAAGGGTCGGCCCCAAATGCTGAACCTTAAAGATTTGATTCATTATTTCGTTGAGCATCGTCATGAAGTGGTAATACGTCGCACTCAGTATGATCTTGAACAGGCTGAGAAAAAGGCCCATATCCTGCGCGGCCTGATCATTGCGATCGATAACCTTGATGCAGTTATTAACCTGATTCGCAGTGCAAAAACACCGGAAGATGCCCGTGAAGGCCTGATTAATAATTTTGATCTGGATGAAATACAAGCCAGGGCCATTCTGGATCTGCGGCTTCAGCGACTTACAGGTCTTGAGAGAGATAAAATACACGCTGAATATGAAGAGCTGTGCAAACACATCGAATGGCTTAAAGAAATCCTCGCAAATGAGGAAATCAGAATGGGTATAATAAAGGATGAGTTGCTCGAGATCAAAGCCCAGTATGGTGATGCACGTAAAACTGAGATTGTGTATGCATCTGAGGAATTTAATCCTGAGGATTTCTATGCCAATGATGATATGGTAATAACCATTTCGCACATGGGTTATATTAAGAGAACTCCGCTTACGGAATTCAGAACGCAGGCACGAGGTGGAACAGGGTCGAAAGGTTCCAGTACAAGGGATGAAGATTTCCTTGAACACATGTTTATTGCTACAATGCACAATACAATATTGTTGTTCACTGAAAAAGGTAAATGTTTCTGGCTCAAGGTTTATGAGATTCCTGAGGGAACTAAAGCTTCAAAGGGAAGAGCAATTCAGAACCTTCTTGGAATTGAAGCTGACGACCAGGTAAGGGCTTACATAAATGTTACTTCTTTAAAAGATGAAGCCTACATTAATAATAATTTTATTATTCTTTGTACTAAGAAAGGTGTAATTAAAAAGACTCCGTTGGAAGCGTATTCACGACCCAGACAAAACGGCGTTAATGCGATTACAATACGCGAAAATGACCAGTTGATAGAGGCCCGGCTGACAAATGGTAACAATGAGATACTTTTGGCTATCCGGTCAGGAAAAGCTATTCGGTTTCATGAAAAACATGCACGGGCTATTGGCCGGACTGCTTCAGGGGTGCGTGGCATAAGCTTGTCTGATGAAAATGATGAATTGGTTGGCATGATTTGTGTCGAAAATGATTCTGAAGATGTCTTGGTTGTATCCGAAAATGGCTACGGTAAACGTTCTCAAATTGAAGATTACAGGGTGACTAATCGTGGTGGGAAAGGGGTGAAAACCATTAATGTCACCGAAAAAACCGGATCGTTGGTAGCGATAAAAAATGTAACCGATACTGATGACCTCATGATCATTACACAGGCAGGAGTTACAATAAGATTACCTGTTTCTAAAATACGGATGACAGGTCGTGCTGCACAAGGTGTTAAGCTTATTAATTTACGCGATGATGATTCTATTGCATCTGTTGCACGGGTAGAAATCGAAGAGGTAGACGAAATTTCATCAGAAGAGATTAATCCGGTCACAGATGAAGCTGAAGATGATATAATTGAAGGCGAAATAACTGATAATGAACTCGATTAAATAGTTGCATTAATTTTTAACACAAAATTCACAAACATGAAAAAATTATTTTTCATAGCACTGCTGCTGTTGTCAGGCACTGCTATTTTTGCTCAGAAAGGAAAAGTTGCAAGTGCTCTTTCATACAAGGATGCCGGGAAACTTGATAAGGCATGGGAAACTATAAAGGAGACTCTGGATCCAGCCAACCCAAAATCTGAAAAAACTCTGAATTGGCCGGACACGTGGCAGGCCCGCGGTGAGATTATCGAAGCGATCATCCTGACAAAAGATGAGAATTTTAAAAAACTGGTTCCAAATCCGGTTGAAGAAGCCTATAAATCATACATGAAAGCTCTTGAACTGGATCCTAAGGGCGGTAACCCTGTCTTAAAGCTTAAACTTGTTGCATTTTCAAACACATTGATCAGTTCAGCAATAACAGCTTATCAAGCAAGTGATTATGTAAGGGCAACCGACTACTTCGAGAAAAAATTATTCATTGACAAGACATCCTTGTTCAAAACTGAGGCTACTATTGATACAGCTATCATTTACAACACAGGCCTTGCTGCAATGAATGCTAAATTATTCCCGAAGGCTATTCAGTATTTCACGGAATGTACAAAATACGGATACAATGGAGGATCAGCTTATGCACAGATTATCAGCGCATATCAGCAATTAGGTACTAAAGAGGATACAATTAAGGCTGTTGAAATAATGAAACAGGCATTTCAAAAATATCCGAATGATCAAAGCATTAATGTCCAGTTGATTAACTATTATATTATGTCCGGTCAACCTAATGAAGCTATTGGTTACCTGGACAGGGCAATTGAAAAGGAAAAGGACAATGCCTCTTTTTATCTGGCAAAAGGCGTTGCTCTTGACCGTTTAGGCCGTCAGGATGAGGCCATTGAAGTGTACAAAAAGGCTACCGAGATCAAACCTGAAAATCCTGATGCTTATTATAACATCGGGGTTATCTATTTCAATCGTGGTGTAAAACAATTTGACGTTGCTAATGCTGTTCCAACCAACGACCAGGCACGATATGAAACTGAAAAGAATAAGGCTGATGATTTTTTCAAGGCTGCTGTTCCTTTTCTGGAAAAAGCTGTGCAATATAATCCTAAGGATACTTATATTTTGGATCAATTAAAGAACTTGTATTACAGGCTTAAAATGATGGATAAATTTGACGCTTTGAATAAAAAATAGATATAAAAAAGAGGGATCTGTTCCCTCTTTTTTATGCATTCAATTATTAACATAATATTAATTATAAGACAAGCAAATAAGGCAAAATTTTAGGTAAAAATTCATTAAATAGTCTAAATACCGATTGATTACCCGGCCAGCTTAAACCTTCCTTGTAATATACTCCGAATAATCCTTTATAATTGGTTCATATTCGAGGTGAAACAAAGGTGATGAAATAATAAAATCGGCTGTTGACCTGTTTGAAGCCGTTGGAATGTTGTATAATACTGCAATTCTAAGCAAAGCCTTAACATCCACGTCATGTGGTTGTGGCTGCATTGGATCCCAAAAGAAAATCAAAAGATTGACATTTCCCTCACATATCATGGCTCCAAGCTGTTGATCACCACCTAAAGGTCCTGACTTTAATATAATTACCTGAGGTGGCATCGCATCAAATTCCTTGCATTTCTGACTTATGGTATCATCAACCATTTTACCTGTAGTACCTGTACAAACCAGTGTGTGGTGAGCCAGTTCCTTCCAATTGTATGCAACCCATTCGGCCATATCCTTCTTACGGTTATCGTGCGCAACAATGGCGATGGTTTTCTTAATTTTCATTCTCATTTTTTCAAATATTTTTGACAAAGGTAATGCAACCTAAACATTTGAAATCATTTATTTGATTATCAAAATATTAATATTTCATTAAGAATGATAAAAGTGAATATTTTTGCCTGTATCTGGCATCAATTGTAATATTGTCATATTTCTTCAGGTTGTTAGTGGCTATGATCGACTGTGCCATTCCTGCATATTGTTGAGATCTGTCATGATATCGGCTTAAATAGCGTAGCAGTTGATTTGAAGCTCTTCCCTCCCATCGTTTTTGCCGGAACCGTTTGTAGGATGAAACTGTTGAAACAAGGAGAAAATAATGTTCAACAGATTCATTCATAGTATTGTAGGTTCTCAAATATTGTTCTTCATCACCCTCTGTATATTGTATTACAGAACGTGAATCCTCACTCGAAAATGACATAATTCCGAATAGGTTATTCCCATTCCTGAAAATATTGGAAGTTCCCCATCCGGACTCGAGAATTGCCTGGGTTAAAGCAAGGCTAACAGGATGAGGATAAATACGTTTTCGTAATTCAACTAAAGAATCAGTTTCATACTTTACTTTCATGGAAGCCAGAAATAATGAATCAATCCCGGAGATTGATTTTCTCTGGTTGATGCGCTCCTCAATATATTCAACATGGTGAAAATCATCCATTAATCGTTCTCTTGTAATTACGATTGCAGGAAGAATGTAGTTTATAAATAAATCTTTCCGGTGATCCTGATCGACATAGCGGAAATCGATACAACCCTTGTAATTAACAGGTATTAAAGTGCTGTCTGTTTGAAGTATTATTGAGTCGGCACGGGTAAGGCTAACGCTTTTTATCCGAATTTCTTCCGGCCAGTAACCGGAATAGTAAATCTTTACCTTTATAGCTAAATATAAGGCAAAAAGTATAATAGAAACGTATATAACCTGCCTAATGACTTTAAGCATAAAAACGCATGGTTAAAATGCCAATAACTATATACAGCGAGTTATTGTGTATTGAGCAAATTGTAAAGAGCCAAAGGGTAATTCAACTGAATTCCTTTTTGAGTATCTCCACCCAACTTTCAATTCGCTTATGAGTTAGTCTTGCCTGATTTTCCTGATCTAAAGGTAATCCTCTGAACAGACCATCTTTAACTGCCTTTGATCTTTCGAAAGTATACCCTTCAACTGGTACACTTCCAATTATTAAGGCACCTTTGTCTTCAAAAAATGTCGCCATAATTCCGATAGCATCACAAAAATTTTCTGAATATCCTTTTTGATCCCCTAAACCGAAGACTGCTATTTTCTTATGACTAAAATCAACCTCCTCCAGGGCGGGTAGTAATTCATCCCAGTAATTTGGTAATTCACCATCAAACCACGTTGGAACGCCGAAAACCATCTGATCAAATTCGAGAAAGTGCTCCTCGTGAACATCGTCTACATTAACCAGCTGCACCTCAATACCTGAGAAAGCATTGTGAATAATACCGGCAATCTTTGCCGTTTTTTTTGACTTAAAACTATAAAAAAGGCCTATTTTTCCCATTCGAATTTCTTTAAAATATGGCGGATATATCTTTTTTGGAAAGAAACTGATCCGTTTGTTTCACGAATATAATATTTTTATAAAACTTAAATTATCAATACTTAAGCAAATCAAGTGCTGCCGTGTAAATTTTTTCTTCATTAATTAAAATTGCTGCTTCGAGAATCCGGTTGAATCCAACAGGTGTGAATGCCGATCCAACCCTGCGAACGGGTGCGTCGAGATATTCAAAAGCCTCTTCGCCAATAATACCCGCAAGTTCTCCACCAAAACCACCAAAGACCTTGTCTTCATGAACAACTAAGACCCGCCCTGTTTTCTTAACAGAATTTAGAATTGCTTCCTTATCCAAAGGAATCAGGGATCGTATATCCATAACCTCCACATTGAAGCCCTCACGGGAAAGACGTTCCGCGGCTTTAAGAGAAAGATGAGTTGTATTACCATAAGTTATTAAACTTAAATCACTTCCTTCACGGCGAATTCTTGCCTTTCCAAAAGGAACCTCGAAATCGTCAGGTATTGGTGTCGCTGCAGTTGGTGAATTGTAAAGCGCTTTTGGTTCCAGAAATAAGGTTGGACCCTTTGATCTTAAAGAAGTTCTTAACAATCCAGCGGCATCGTCAGCAAATGAAGGGTAAACGATTCTTATTCCCGGGAATGTAGCCAACGTACCTTCTGTTGTTTGTGAATGGTATAATCCACCACCAATATATCCGCCTGAAGCCAGACGAATAGTTACATTTGGACTGAATTTCCCGTTTGTTCGCCAATATTCATGCGTCATTTCAACATACTGTTCCATTGCAGGCCAAAAATAATCAGCAAATTCAGCTCCCTCTACAACGATTCTGATTTTGTCATTAAAACGGGACATTCCATTTGCCGTTCCCGTAATGAAATCTTCTGCAATTGGACCATTAAATACTCTTGCCGGACCAAATTCCTGCTGTAAACCCTTTGATACATTAAATATCCCGCCCTTCTCCTTATTTGCAATATCCTGTCCCCAGATAAAAGTATCTGGATTAAGACGGAATTCTGCCTTAAGTGTTTCATTTATACCTTCAATAAGCTTTTTCTTTTCTCCTGAGGAGTCATGTATTCCTTCTGGGTATTTAGAGGCCTCGTAAGGTTCGGGTATAATAAAATCATAAATTGAGGCCGGATCAGGATCGGGAGAAGCCATGGCTGATTTATGAGCAAGTTTAACTTCTTCCCTGGCCCTGTCTTCAATACCATGAATCTCATCCTTTGTGAGACGTTCATATCGTAAAAGTAACCGTTTGAATTTAGCAAGAGGATCAGATTCAAGCACATATCCTAATTCTGCCTCATTCCGGTAAAGATCATGCCTGTCTGAGTTTGAGTGCGAATGTATCCGTATGCAATTTGCCTGAAGGATACAAGGTTGCTGATTTTCGAGTGACCATTTTTTAGCCTCGGTCATCGCATTCATTGAGTCGAAAACATCCTTTCCGTTACAATGAATGACCCTTAGATTTTTAAATCCCGTGAAATTATTAGCGACTTTTCTGTTAGCCGTCTGATCCTTTTTGGGTACTGAGATACCATATCCATTATCCTGAAAAACAAAAATAACAGGCAGCTCCTCCGTAGATGCGCCATTAATGGCCTCATATACATATCCTTCAGATACGGACGATTCACCTTGAGAGCTAATTGCAACCCCTTTTCCCTTATAATACTTAATTGCACGTGCAACTCCAACCGCATGCAACGTGTGGTTACCGGTTGCAGATGAAACATTGTGTATATTCCATTCTGGTTTGCCTATGTGGTTCGACATATGCCTCCCACCCGAGGTTACATCAGCAGCCTTTGAAATACCATTTAAAATAATCTCTTCAGCTGTCAGACCAGCAGAGATATTTGTGAGCATATCACGATAATAAGGGAACAAATGATCCTCTTCCCGTTTAAATACCTGTCCAATTGCAAGCTGAATGCCATCATGACCTGCATAAGGTGCGTGGTATGACCAGCCAATTGCCTGTTTTAAATAATTAGGAGCCTTCTCGTCAATAATACGTCCGACAGTCATCAGATATAGCCATTTTTCGAGAAGCTCTTTATCTGTGTTTTTAATTGTAAAGACTTTTTGTACGGGTATATCGTGTAATACTTTCATAATATGCATTTTATATCTAATCAAATATTTTTTGGTTGTTCAAATTGTTCCAGAATATCGGCAATCCTACGTAGAAATTTACCGCCTAACATACCATCTACGACCCGATGGTCATAGGAAAGTGACAAGAACATTTTATGACGAACAACAATTGCATCCCCAGTAGGAGTTTCCATTACTGCCGGCTTTTTTTCAATAATTCCGACTGCAAGAATTGCTACCTGAGGCTGATTAATAATTGGAGTTCCAATTAGCCCTCCAAATGACCCAAAATTGGTAATTGTAAATGTTCCTCCCTGAAGATCATCAGGATTGAGTTTATTCTCACGTCCAGCCTTACCAAATGCATTTACTTCCCTTGCAATACCTACAAGATTCTTTGAATCAGCATCTTTAATGACTGGAACTACAAGATTGCCATCATTTGTCGCCACAGCAATGGCAATATTGATGTGTTTCCGAAGTATAATTGAATCTTCATCAACTGAGGCATTTACCTGACGAAATTCTGAAAGTGCCTTAGCTGTGGCTTCTACAAATATTGGCATAAAAGTGAGCTTTTGTCCATATTTCAGTTCAAAGTCATCTTTTACTGCGTTACGCCAAAGTACAATATTTGTTACATCTGCCTCGACAACTGATGTAACATGGGGTGAAACCTGTTTGGACATCACCATATGATTAGCAATCAACTTCCTGATCCGGTCCATTTTTAATATTGTATCCTCTGATCCAATCGATACAGACACTTTAGGTCTCTCTGCCACAGTGTTAACCACAACATTCTGAACCGTACTTGTCTGAATTGGCTGCGAAGGGACACCTGTCTTATTATTTCGTCGTTGTTCGACATATTGAATGATGTCATTCTTTTGTACTCTGCCCCCAAGACCACTCCCTGGTAACGAATCGAGTTCGGATAGTGTGACTCCTTCTTTTGAAGCTATACCCTTTACAAGCGGTGAATAAAATCTGCCATTCGCCGAATTTCTAAGTTCGTCCTTAACTGCTGCCACCTCCGGAGATTTTATTTCTTTTAGAGGAATCAGTTCAGGAATATTTTCGGTTACAGTGACAGTAACAGCTTCAATACCTGGCTCAGAAACTGATATTTCTTCATTTTCCAGGCTGATGACAATTACAACCTGACCTACAGGAATCAAATCATTCTCAGAACATCTAATCTCTTTTATGGTCCCGGCTACAGGTGATGGAATTTCTGAATCGACTTTATCCGTAGCAATTTCAAAAAGAATATCATCTTCAATTACTGTATCTCCTTGTTTAACAAATAATTTAGTTATGGTAGCTTCCTGGATGCTCTCACCCAATTTTGGTATTAGTACTTGAAAATCAGACATTGTTTATTATTTACATTATATTAGCAATTAAAGAAAAAGACACGATTTCGTGTGAATATTAATAACTAACAAAAAGATTAAAATTTAGTTTAAATATAGTACATAATTAGTTTAATTTCCTAAAAATGAAAAAAGATTATAATCTGGCCATTTATCAATTTTTTGAAGAATATGCGCCATAACACGATCCATCTCAATGGCTAAATGGGGTCCTTTATAATTGCTTGTATTAGAAAGAATTACCCAGGAAACCCCGTCCGGCAATCGCTTGACAAGTGCCGAAGACCCTGGCAAGGTTCCGGTTCTCCACCATTCGCCCTTCTCATTTGTACCTCTCCATCCCAGTGGATCAAGCCGCAAAGAATCTATCCGTGTCATTTCATTAATACTTTCCGCGGAGAGAATATCCTTAACATTTGGTTCATTATCTATCACAACAATCAATTTCATCAGGTCAATTGGTGAGGCAAGCCAACCGCCTGCAGATCCTAAAAGGTGAATATCATTACCTCCATAAATTTTTGACACCATACGTCCACTTCCATCAAAGGATTCAACTGGCTGACCATCTTCGGGCTGGTAATATTTTACCTCATTAGGCTGAGCTTCTTCCTGAAAACTCCCGCCTAGACGCATATCCGTAATTCCAGCCGGTTCAAGAACTTCCTTTTTTACAAATGATTCATAATCCATACCCGAAACTTGCGAAATTACCTTTCCTAATATCAGATAACCAAGATTTGAATAGACACTGCTTGATCCGGGCTCAAAATGCACTCTGTGAGTCGTGACAAATTTTATGTATGAATCAATTGTAACCGGAAGAGGATCGCCGACGCCTTTTGACACGGTCTTCGGTAAAAAAGCAAGATCACCCCAGTGCTGTGTCCAGCCGCCAGAATGATTGAGAAGGTTACGAACTGTTATTTTCTCCAGCCGCTTATCTTTTATATCCAGAAATCTTTCATCGTTGAGAATCCCGTATTTACCAAAGACTTTAGAATCAAGTGAAATTTTCGATTTCTCAACGAGTTTCATAACAGCAACTGCTGTGATTAACTTTGAAACACTGGCAAGTCTAAAAAGGTTATTTGGTGTTACAGGAACATGGTCTTCCTCGTTTGAATTGCCATAACCCTTGGCGAAAACAAGCTTCTCATCCTTTACAACTGCCAGGGCGACACCTTTTAGTCCGTTCTGAATTCTGAACTTTTCGATGTACCCATCAATGATACCGCTATTCTGTTCTTCAATTAACTTATTGATTACCAATTTATTAAATGACTCATTAAGAGGTGACAAAAGTGAATTACGAATAGAGAAAGAAGCTTGTCTGAACGGGCTTAACAGGAATATAATGAAAAAAACGATAAATAACCGATCCCGAAAACTAAACATAGAGATTCAATTTTTTTAAAATTTTAGTTGATATTGATTATATTTTGGGAGGAAATAATTAAATTACATTTGTAATTTACATTTGTAACTCACCTACAATATTTGATATACTGCTGTAATTATGGCGATTAAGATAAGAATCTATGCCGTCAATTATTTTCAGCGTAATTAGTGGATCAATATAGTTTGCGGTTCCGACCTGAATTGCGGAGGCTCCGGCAAGAAAAAACTCAATGGCATCCGTCGCATTCATTATTCCACCAATACCTATAATTGGAACATTAACAGCTTTTGCAACTTCCCAAACCATTCGGAGAGCGACAGGCTTTATTGCAGGTCCGGAGAGGCCTCCTGTTACAGTGGCAAGAACAGGTTTTCTGGTCTCTGCATTTATAGCCATGCCCAGCAATGTATTTATCAGTGAAAGACCATCTGCGCCGCCTGAAACTGCCGCTTTGGCCAATTCGCCAATATCCGTAACATTTGGGGATAATTTAACAATCATCGTTTTATTATAGACCGACCTGACCGCGCTAACTACTGCGTCGATGGATGCACAACTTGTTCCAAAGGCCATTCCGCCCTCCTTGACATTTGGGCACGAAATATTTAATTCAATGCCGGATATATGATCCAGCTCGTTAATGATCTCAGCACAGGATATATACTCCTCTATTGTTGAGCCTGAAACATTTACAAGAATATTTGTATTATATTTGGTTAACACCGGGTAAATATCCGAAGCGAAGTATTTTGCACCTTTATTTTGGAGGCCAACAGAATTAAGCATTCCTGAAGCTGTCTCAGCCATTCTTGGATACTGGTTGCCTTGTCTTGGATGAATGGTGGTTCCCTTTACAACGATGCCTCCCAGCATGCTAACATCCAGAAAATCATCAAATTCAACTCCATATCCAAAGGTTCCGGAAGCAGTTAAAACAGGGTTTTTAAGTTTTAACTTATGAATTGTAGTACTTAGATCTGCCATTTTAAATCATTTATATTAAAAACCGGTCCGTCTGTACAAACACATTTGTGACCCTGCGTGGTATCTGTTATGCAGCACAGGCAGACTCCAAAGCCGCATGCCATTGTATTTTCAAGTGACACCTCACACACAATCGAATTTAAATTTGCTCTTTGGGCGACGGCCTTCATCATTGGCTCAGGACCGCAGGTATAAATTCGGCTAAATCTGCCTATTTGAGCCCCGAGAAGCGGATGGTCTGTAACATACCCTTTCAGTCCGGAACTACCGTCTTCTGTAGTGGTAAATACCTCCCCATATCTTGAAAACTGATCAAGGCTGACAATGTCGGTTGAGGACCGTGCACCAATTAAAATTGAAACTTCATTTGAATTATCGCAAAGTGCCTGAGATAAGATCATTAATGAGGCAACACCACTTCCACCGCCCACAACAAGAATTTTCTCTCTTTCGTTTGGAATCGTAAAGCTATTTCCAAGTGGAAACATCGTACTGATGAAATTACCAACCGGTGAATTTGCAAGAACCCTGGTTCCTTCACCAATGATTTTAATGAAAAAAGATACTGTATTCTCTTTATAATCAACAGAATATATAGAAAATGGTCTTCGCAGAAGTACAATTGCTGAATTTTCGACAAGCAAATTAGCAAATTGTCCCGGAAAAATTGTTTCCAGTGGTTCAGATGATTGCAATTGTATTAAATGATGATTGTCGTTGAGTCGCAGGTTAGAAATAACCTTTAGATTCCGGACAGTTTTTCTCATTTGCATGAATTTTAGTATTAATTTCTACCCGATCTCATAATTCAGTACTAATTCATACCGTGAAACCTGACAAATTTCATGCAAAGATAGGTCAAATTCTATTTTGAAGGGGTATACACACCAAAAGTTTTATCTTCATAAAACAAGACAATACGTTCAATAACCTTATTATCAATAGAATAATTATTCAAATCCAGGATAGAGGCTGCACTTTTAGAGGCTTGTGTTTGTTCTTTAACATCATTTGCAGAATACTTTACCGCCTGGGTTTTAATATTTTGATCTAAAACAGTTTCAGATACAAGATTGTCGTGAATTTGTACCCGGTTTTCACGTATTTCAGGTTCCAATGGTTGATTAAAAAGTGAAGAATCTTTAACAAAAGGTAGCTTCCCTTCAAATACGGGTCCCTCCCCCAAAAGCAACCAACGGGAATTTAAAGATTTATATGCACTTAGCATCTTTTGAATAAATGAAGCACTTGGAAAATTCCTGCCATTCAATACATGCGAGACACTTGACCGCTGTACCCCAATTTTGTCTGCAAATTCTGCTGGTGTAATCCCTTCTCTCTTTAAAAATTCGGTAATACGATCTTTCATTACGATGTTTTGATAAGTTTATACACATTACAAATGTATATAATTTAAAATTAATATTTGTAATTTCTATAAATTTTATTTTTGTTCACATAAGTAATTCGCGACAAATCGTTTACATTTTTCAATGCCCACAGTGGATTACAAATATGATCTGACAAAAATCCATAATTAATTTGAATAATCAATAATTAATTGAATTATAATGATATAGATTTAAAAAGCAAAACTTTTGACTTTTATTCAGCATTTAGCCACTAACATGAACCTTCAATTTATTTAAACGGCATATATGTCTGATATATAAGAATATAACTTAATAAATATCGATCATTTTTCGAATTATATTTTAAAAATAACATATGTAACTAATTATTTGAAACTAATTATTTAGTAATAATTATTAATATACTGATTATGTCTACGTTATGAATATAATTTGAACGTATTTTCTTTGATTTTATGGTTAGATTATTTTGCTCTGAATCCCATCTTTTTCTCATAAGAATTGAACTTACAAATGTCATAGATGGTATGAAAGTTACATTTGTACCTTTATTGTAATTGAATACATTTGTATTATTCAGGAGTTTTGATGAAATATAACCTCTAACGACATATTTAAGAAGTTCAATCTATTTGGCATTTTTTCCCAAACCAGATATATGCCCGATTTATTCCTATAACCTATTAAATATAAACATTATAGATTTAGTACCTTTCGTTTTTTGTCTCTTGAGAATTTAACGAAAGAAATTCGCTAGCTAACTATGCATATAATTTCAATTCTTAAAGCGATATGAAGAAAGAAATTTTGATTTTGAAAAATTCAAACATTACAGGGATCCGAAATTAATTGAAAAGAGAAATTCGTAGTTAAATTTTTTCTGTCCGGTAAGATATGATGTTCGAAATCCCATTTTGGCAGGAACATACAACCTGAGAAAATTTATATCTGCATAAATTTCATTTCCAAAGGATTCAAAATTGAAATCATAATGCAGGTTCTGGTGGACGATAGGGACAATAGCCCACGCCTGATCATAAAAAATTCTGATTGAGATCCTTTTTATGTAGGTCGCTCGCCCCAGACTGAGATCCGGATAGGCAATCGGTAGGACATAGTCAGTTCTAAGGGTGAACAATTGATTATTTGTAATATTTGAATATCCTCTCGGGTAGTTAATGTAATCGGTCAGCGTATTGGCAGTTAATGGTTTATGCTGAAATCCACTGTAAATCCTTATTCCATGATGACGGAATATTCCCGGGAAATACAATTTTCCTTCGACTGTCCATATTGGACTGGACCGACTATACGAGAAAGGCGAATAATGATAATTCAAATCAATTACCTGTCCAATCGCTGGCTGTTGATCCCGTAATCCTGATTCAAGCAAATTATGGACATATAGCCTGTAGGTTAACCAGGTACTATTTTGATTGGCAAAAGGAGTTGAAGATTCCTGCCAGGTTTGCCGGTATCCTGCCTGAAATTCGGGTTGAACTAATCTGTTCCATTTCCCTTGCGATAAATTTAGGGGTAAATTGATGATTCCATTGATATTTAATATCTTATATGAAAAGAACACCTGTTGAGTATCTTTTCTTATGGTATTCGTTAATGGATTATTATGAGTTGTGACCATGAAATAATCTGACTTTTCCTGACCATAATTTGCATTGAGTTTAAGTACCGGAAACCATCCTGTATAATCAAATTCAGCAACCCATTTACCTGTTTTATTGATGGTTGAATAATCATAACCAAGCTGCGTTATCGCTGTACCAAGCAAATTCTGTGACATTAAAGAAAAACCTGGCCTGATCTCCTCGTTTGCGGCATCAATATGAACCGGAGACCAGCTATGGAAATTAAATAGATGATTAAACCGGGAATAGGGACGGGATTTATATTTTAAGGAATCATTAACTGAAAAATCAACAATACTCTGCTCCTGTTCGGATATCTTATCTGCCAACAAATTACTATATGATAACAAACTGTTTGCATTAACAAAATCTGACTGGCGTAATGGCATTTTGACGATCCTGAAACCATCTGAACTGAAACTGCTGTAGATTAAATTTCGTTTGTCTGGCATTGGTCTTGCGTCCCTGACACCAAACCTTGACTGAGTAAGACGATAGTTTATTTTATTCTTCAAATCGAAAGCATACAATTCGTCATTGCCACTAAAGGCAGCGGTATAGAAGACGAAATTTCCGGATTGGACTGGCCTTGACAGCTCGTTGTACGAAAAAGGGAGTAAAAGGTCTGTTTGGCCTGTAAATGGGTCTATTTTAGCCAATGATTTACCTTTATTGCCAAGCACAATGGCAAAAAGTTCTTTCCCGTTTTCTGACCATGAGGGTGTTAAAATGAATAACTTTTCTCTCAGGCTGGTCTCCTTTTCAATTTCTCCTGTTTCTGGAGAAATAATTACAATGGAAGAACGATCTTCATTATTAATTTTGACAGCAACAAGGTGTGTTCCATCTGAATTTAAACATGGAGCATATATTTTTTCCATATATTTTCTTTGGATAAGCAACCTATTGTTAATATTCAGAATTCGCAGTAGTGAAAATTCGCGGTGCGCCCATCGGATATCCGGCTTTGACTCTATCCAAAATATCTTATCCTGTCCATAAGTTATTGATTCTTCGAAAAATGAACCTGGTGTAAAGAGTACCTTCTCCTCACCTTTTTGACCTAATTCTACAAACCTTGTGAGGTCATCCATAGAATATTTTACTGCGAAGAAGGTTGAATCTGTTTTTGGATATGGATACCTATAACTTACATATCCCTTTTGTTTTTTAGTAAGATACTCAAAGGGTGTTAATTTTAAACCCTTGTCGTTATTGGTCCATCCTTTTTTTAAACCGGAAAATATTGTATCATACAATTGAATCTGATTCATCCCTGTGACCTCTCTTAACCCCCTTGAAAACGGATTTAAAGAAAATGGTTTTCGCGCGACACGATTAAGTACCTTTGCCCACGTATCAGATCCGTACCGGGCTCGTGTTCCCGCTACTAATTGATATCCTAACTGATAATAATCCGGAACATAATCTTTATATGAACCCAAATATGCTTTATCATAGGAGTATATTCCCTTGTCAAGACTCTGCGCTTTTAATTCCATTTCAAAATTAGGGACTCTTCCCCTTCCTGTATGACTCAATGCTGTTTCGGTAGTTACAGCATCACCTTCAAGAAACCAAAATGGTAAATAAAGTCCGGTTACTAAAGCAGCTACCTGTTCACCAAATAATATTTTAAGCACATCAGGTAACTCTGAATCTATTTTACCAATTTGAACGACATGCCTGAATTCGTGGATAGCCAACTGCTCAAGCCAATCCTGCGCATAGATCTCCTGGTGAGGTGTTGTGAAGAGCTCGACGCGCGAAGGAGCCCAAGCAACAAAGCCATTAGAGCGAACAGAGCTTGTATGAAGTAAAACTGATATTTTGGATGGACTAAATTTCAATGAATTTCCTGCGAATGAATACACCTTTCTCAAAAGATTTGCCATTCGCATTCCTTCTTTTTCACATTCAGATGGATATATTACCTGAAATTTATCCGTATTAATTTGCTTCCAATGAATTCCGGAAGGATCATCCCCAAGTACATAGTATTGAGCTACTATAATATATGGACAAAATATAATATATATAATAAGCAATATGCGTCTGATCATACCGAAGATTTACTTCATTTTTATATTGGTGCACATTGATTGGATAACCATTTCAAAACATCTGACTTCAACAATGGTTTTAAGCTGTTCGATATCTTTTTATGATAGTTATTAACCCATCTGATTTCATCCTTATTCAAAAGTTTCGTGTTTATCATCCTCCGGTCAAGCGGACATAAGGTCAAAGTTTCAAACGACAAAAATTGTCCGAATGAGGATTCCTTATCCTGCCTGCATAATAGAATATTTTCGATCCTGATCCCATACTTACCCTCTCTGTACAAGCCTGGTTCATCAGAAATAATTTGTCCGTTTCTGATTGGCTGATCATTAATTTCTTGTCTGATACTCATTGGGCCCTCATGGACCGAAAGATAATGACCTACTCCATGTCCAGTTCCATGACCATAGTTCAAGTAATTATTCCATAAATCATTGCGTGCAAGAATATCAAGCGAATGCCCTTTTGTGCCTTTTGGAAATTTTGCATTCGCAAGTTTAATCATCCCCTTTAATACTAATGTGTAATCATTTTTGGTGATTGACTCAACTTTTCCGGTAGAAATGGTCCTTGTGATATCTGTTGTACCGTCAAGGTAATGGGCACCTGAATCAATCAGCAAAATACCATTGGAAAATATCTGCCTGTCCGTTTCTGGTGTTGCACTATAGTGAACGATTGCGCCATTTGAACCAAATCCTACTATTGAATTAAAACTTTCACCTTTAAAAAATCCTTGTTCCGAGCGAAACTGGCGAAGTTTTTCTGCCAAGGATAGTTCTGTTATTATTTCACTTTGCGAACGGGTATAAAACCAGTATAGAAAATTTACCATCGCAGCCCCGTCGCGTCTGTGTGAAGCTTTCATTCCTGATATTTCAACCTTGTTTTTGATTGATTTTAGAAGCGTAGGAATTGCTACCCCTTCGACTACCCAACAATTCTCACGAAAATAAGAGTATATAATTGAATTTGTTCTATTTGGATCAAGGTATACCGATTTTGGCGAATTCTTTTCAATTTGTTTTAATAGAGAGCCATAGTCCATTACTTCTATTTTATCCTTCTTTAAATTCCCAATTAACGTTGGACTTAGTCTCTCCTTTCCGACAAATAAGTACGCATTCTCTTCATCTATATATCCAAAACCGGTAAAGACAGGATTTAAACTCCCTTCGTTACCTCTTAAATTAAAGCACCAGGCCAAATCGTCTAACTGACAGATCAAAGTGGAATTTACACTAAAATCCCTCAGTTTTGTCCGGATAGCCGAAAGCTTTTCAACACGTGTCTGCCCAGCAAAACGAACTGGATAGTCGACGACAGGAGTACTTAGTTGCCGGGGTCTGTTTTCCCATATTATCGAGAGCAGATCCTGATTTTCGATTAAAGATATACCATTCGCACCTAATTTCTGCTTTAAAACATTTGATTCGGTTGCTGTAAACGTTTTCCCGTCAATCGCAAGCTTGTCACCTGGTATGAGCTCTGATACAAGCCACTGCTCCAGAGTGATACTTTCCGGCAGACGATCTTTAATTATTTGATATTCTGTCCCCTTTAACTGTAATTCAGCTTGAATAAAATATCTTGAATCAGTCCACAGGACCGCCCTGCTTTTTGTGATTACCACTTTTCCATAGGATCCTGTGAAGCCACTTATCCATTCTATTGTTCTCCAATGAGGTGTAACGTATTCACTCAGATGCGGATCAGTACAATTAATAACAATGCCTTTAAGATCATTAAAGTCCATTAAATTACGCAGAGAGGTAAGCTTATCATTAATATTCATTTTCTAATGTTTATATAATATTTTATTATTTTAAACATACTTTCCGAACACAATTCTTCCTTTTGGATCTTTTCTGGAAATTTAAATTCAACAGCAGAAACATCGTCGTCAGGAACTAATTCCGCGATATTATCAACGGTACAGATAAAGGCAAGGTCAACTGTAAAAACCGAGAAGCCTGAGTAGACATATTCGTTAGGGAATGAAACCAGGTATTCTGATTTTGTTATATTCACTCCGAGTTCTTCCCGAATTTCGCGAATAACAGCATCCTCTGCCCTCTCCATTTGGTTTACAAATCCACCTGGCAGATCAAGCATCCCCTTTGCAGGATTTATCGCACGTCTTGTTAAAAGTAATTCTCCTTTTTCATTGAAAATAAGACATGCTACAGCTGCCGAATTATTTATATAATAGTCGAACCGGCACTCTTCGCAATTGAATGACTGACCTTCATTAGTGGTTTTAAAGTCTTTACTTCCGCATCTTGGGCAATAACCAATTACATTTCTGGGATGAGTTTCGCTTGTCATGAAATTATAGGTAACTTTGTGTATTAAAAGTATGATGCATTATTGGACATGTTGGTAATGTATTCTGTAAACTTCGTTGTCGTAAAAGTAGAAAATATCAGGGCTAATTATAACTTTGTCGATCAATTTTGAATATCTAAATCATAAATATCAGCTATATTTACCTGCATGAGTTTTAAATTATTATGGGAAGGTTTTATGATTGGAATGGCAGTGTCGGTTCCATTAGGCCCTTTAGGGATGTTATGCATAAAACGGACGGTAAATAAGGATTGGAAATCAGGATTCTTATCCGGATTGGGAATTGCTGCCTCAGATGCTATCTATGCCATTATTGCAGGATTCAGTCTCACAATTATCATTAATTTCATACACCAATATGAAATCCATTTCAAAATCCTTGGAGCTACGATGGTTGTGATTCTTGGGCTTTACATTTTTTTGTCTAATCCTGCGAAGGAAATTCAAAAATATAAACAAAAAGGGACTTCGTATCTTCAGGATTTTTTTACTGCTTTTCTTCTGACAGTCACAAATCCTCTTTCAGTTTTTATTTTTATTGCAATATTTACCAGTTATAGTCTTGTTCTTCAGTTATCTCAAATATTTGAAGCCCTTTTAATCGTTGGCGGAATTTTTATTGGTGGTGCCACCTGGTGGTTTATAATTACAGGATTGGCTTATCTTTTTAAGCATAAGCTAACTATAAATACCTTATGGTGGGCTAACAAGATTATTGGCCTTGGAGTGATATTAATAGCTATAAGCTTGTTTCTCCTGCTGCTGTTAAAAGAAATCTAGACCCCTGCGAATAGTTTGGTTTCTTGAAGGATGATGAGAAACTCCTCAGGGGCTTTACAGGGTTTACCTGCTTTTGCGTCCATAAATCCAAGCACAACTTCTCCCTCATTAATTAGTTCTCCTTTCTCGTTATAGATCTCTGAGAACACCCTGAATTTTACTTTTGGAATTTCTTTAATAATTGTTCGTATTGTTAGTACCTCATCATAAATGGCTGGTTTATGATAAACTGAACTTAATGATCTGACCGGAAGTATTACTCCACTCTCCTCAACTTCCCTGTATGATTTCCATATTTCCCTGATCAGGTCCGTTCTTCCAATTTCATATAAACGAGGATAATTTCCGTAGTACATGATTCCCATCCTATCTGTATCGCCATAACAAACTCTATATTTTGAATCGAAAATCAACATGGTTTTATGATTAAAAGTTTTATTTATCCTACAAATTGCCACTGAAGAAGAGGCAAAAAATCATTGATTAAAAAAGCCTGATAATCGATTGATTAACAGGCTTTTTGGTGACCCAGCTGGGATTCGGACCCAGGACCCCATCCTTAAAAGGGATGTGCTCTACCAGCTGAGCTACTGAGTCATCATTATATTGCCTATGTTTTTCAAAGGCGGTGCAAAGATAAGGTTTTTTTAATTTATACAAATACCTTTAACCTAAATTTGCATAAAGTTTGGTTTTATTTGTAGATTTGTCATATTAAATAATGATATGTTGCTTAGAAAGAGGCATATCGACAAACATTTTTTTTATGACTGGTAAGGTTGTTGTTATAACTGGTGCTTCCTCAGGGATTGGAAGAGCTCTTGCTATTGAATTTCATAGAAAGGGAGCCCTGCTTGCCTTAGGTGCACGACGGCTCGATCAGCTTGAAATACTGAAAATGGAACTTGGAAGTACCGGAATTTTGTGTGTCAGGACTGATGTCTCTATTGAATTGGAGTGCAAAAATTTGATTGATAAAACCATAACTGAATTTGGCCGGATTGATATTCTGATTAATAATGCAGGTATTTCAATGCGTGCACTTTTCAATAATTTAGATCTTGAAGTGATACATCGGGTAATGGATGTAAATTTCTACGGTACTGTTTATTGCACCAAATTTGCGTTACCTCACCTTTTGGCTTCCAGGGGTTCATTGGTTGGTATAATTTCTATAGCAGGGTATATAGGATTGCCTTGCAGGTCAGCATACTCTGCTTCTAAATTTGCAATAAGAGGATTTCTTGACACGATAAGAATCGAACATTTGCATAATGGTCTGCATGTCCTTGTCGCTGCTCCCGGATTTACTTCCTCTGAGATCCGAAGGGTTGCCCTGATTGAAGATGGATCATTACAAGGCGAAACCCCCCGGGACGAATCTTCTATGATGAGTTCCCAAAGATGTGCAGGTTTGATTGTGAATGCTGTAAAAAAAAGGAAAAGGACTTTAATTTTAACCTTTATTGAAGGAAAATTTTCGGTTTTTCTTGGGAAGTTTTTCCCTTCATTACTTGATCAATTGACGTACAATCATATGTCCAAAGAGCCCGATTCCCCTTTAAAACAGCAACTTAATATTTGAATTAATAATAAATACTTATTTGTTAAAATCAATTTGTCATTAACGAAAATGAGGTTATCTTTGCTGTGCTTTTGAAAAAAGGCAAACAAAAGACTCTGTAGCTCAGCTGGTAGAGCAATTGACTCTTAATCAATGGGTCGAGGGTTCGAATCCCTCCGGGGTCACTTTTGAAAACATAAAAACCGCTATAAATATTATTTTATAGCGGTTTTTACGTTTTTACTGATTATACTCTTACTGACTTAATGATCTAATGTTTTAATCATAAGCTCTATATCTAATTAATATATTCACTAAGCCATTTGCCTAGTTTTTTGCGGGTGAAGAATATTCGGCTTTTTACAGTCCCTAATGGTAAATCAAGTTTCTCTGCAATTTCCTTATATTTAAAACCACTCAAAAAGAGTTGAAAGGGTTCCCTAAATTCATCTTCAAGCATTTCGATTTTCTTGTAAATCTCCTTCTCAGCATGAATTGAATCTGCCGCCGGGGAGTAATCATCCTTTGAGAAAGAAATTTGAAGCTTGTGGGAGGAACTTTCCAGGGTTGTCTTTGCTTTTACATTTCTCCTGTAATCGTTTATGAATGTATTTTTCATGATTGTATAAACCCACGCCATCAAATTTGTATCCGCAGAAAACTTATCACGATAAGTTAATGCCTTCAGATAAGTTTCCTGAACAAGATCGTGCGCCTTGTCTGAATCACTGGTTAAACTTAAAGCAAAGTAATATAATTTACTGTGTAGGCTGGTCAGAGAATTCTGAAATTGTATTTGTGTCATAGCATGTATATTTCAAAATAAATGATCAAATAAAGGTTTTCAATTATCAAACAACAATTCAAAGATATCAAACACACTATTAAAAAGCAATAGCAATTCTTGTTTCAGGCGCAAATCAGCCTGATTATATTAATTTATTCTAAATAAGAAAAACATAATTACCAATATCACAATGCACTTCACGAAAAAATGTAATTCATTATAAATTAGCATTGATGAAAAATATTTTTAAGTTTAATGATTCTAAATAGGACAAATCGATCTTTTAATATCGATCTGACTTAAAGAGTCTTATTCCTTTGTATTAAAAAGGTGAAACCTCAACCCTGAGAGTCCGACAATTTTGCCTATTTTTGCACCAATTAAAGGTCATTATTTTATGACTTTTTTAGCCATTGACTTTGTACATTTATATTTTATTATGAATAATATACGTATTGCCGTAATAGGTCTTGGATATGTTGGCCTTCCTCTGGCGCGCCTTTTTGCCACTAAATTTCCGGTAGTTGGATTTGACTTGAATCATAAACGAGTACTTGAGATTAATCAGGGTGAGGATTTGACACTTGAAGTAGAAAAGAAACTTCTCCTTGAAGTTTTGGTTTCTTTAAATCCTGCTATTTCAGGTGAGAATGGGCTTTATTGTTCGGCAGATCAAAATGACATGGCAAGCTGCAACTTCTACATTGTTACGGTTCCAACTCCTGTTGATAAGAATAACAGACCAGACCTTACACCACTTCTTAAAGCTTCGGAAACCCTTGGAAAAGTGATTTCAAATGGTGATATCGTTGTTTATGAATCTACTGTATATCCGGGCGCAACTGAAGACGATTGTTTGCCAGTAATTGAGAAGGTATCAGGACTGAAATACAATATTGATTTTTTTGCAGGATACAGTCCGGAAAGAATAAACCCTGGAGATAAAGAGCATACAGTTGAGAAAATAAAGAAAGTCACTTCGGGATCTAATCCGAAAATTGCTGAAATTGTCGATTCAACCTATCGTTCAGTAATTCAGGCCGGAACATTTAAGGCTTCTTCAATTCGGGTTGCCGAGGCAGCAAAAGTAATTGAAAATAGTCAGCGTGACATTAATATTGCCTTTGTTAATGAGTTATCAAAGATTTTCAACGCGATGAAAATTGATACACTCGATGTTCTTGAAGCCGCAGGTACAAAATGGAACTTCCTGAATTTCAAGCCTGGTTTGGTTGGAGGTCATTGTATTGGTGTCGATCCATATTATCTGGCCCAAAAATCACAGGAAGCAGGTTATCATCCTGAAATAATATTAGCTGGCAGGAGATTGAATGACAGTATGGGAAAGTATGTTGCTACTGAAGTCGTTAAGCTGATGATAAGAAATGAGATTCCGGTCAAAAATTCGAAGGTTTTAATGTTAGGAATCACATTTAAGGAAAATTGTCCGGACATCCGAAATACCAAAGCCACAGATATTTATCATGAGTTAATTAGTTATGGGATCGAGGTTGATATTTTCGATCCATGGGCTTCTCCTTCGGAAGTGATCCATGAATATAATATTGAAATTAGTAACGAATTGAATAAATCAGAGCAATACGGAGCTGTGATTCTTGCTGTTGCGCATCAGCAATTTAAAGAAATTGACATAAGTGGGTACAAGGATAACGGAGCTATTATTTATGATGTTAAGGGTATTTTACCCAGGGATTTGATTCATGCAAGACTTTAACTCATTTAAGATGTCTTCAAAAAAATAAAATTATGATTATTGCAATAGATTTTGACGGAACTATAGTTGAACACAAGTATCCCGCAATCGGGAAAGAACTTCCTTTTGCGCTTGAAACTATAAAAGCACTTCAGAAAAAACAGCACCAGATTATTTTATGGACATTCCGTTCAGGGAAGACACTGGAGGAAGCAGTAGAATTTTGCAAAAAAGGTGGAGTGGAATTTTATGCCGTTAACAGAAGTTACCCTGAGGAACGTTTCGACTTTTCAATAAGCAGAAAAATTCATGCTGACCTTTTTATTGATGACCGGAATATCGGAGGTTTTCCCGGCTGGGGAGAAATATATTATATGATCTGTCCGGAAGAATCAGGAGAAAAAAGGAAGAGGTAATTTCGCCACTGAAAAATTACCTCTTTCTGAGTAACTTAATCCATCTCAAGCCTTACATCATGTAGCTCCCACCATGGAAGTCCATGAATATTAAGTTGTTCCATAAATGGATCCGGGTTAAATTCTTCAACATTATAAACTCCCGGCTTTTTCCACTCCCCTTTAAGAAACATCATGGCACCTATCATGGCCGGCACACCGGTTGTATAGCTTACGGCTTGTGTACCAGTCTCTGCGTATGCCGCCTCGTGACTGCAGTTATTATAAATATAGTATGTCTTTTTCTTTTTATCTTTAATTCCTTTGATTCTGCATCCTATGGAAGTTTCACCAATATAATTAGCGCCTAATTCTTCAGGAGCCGGTAGGACTGCCTTAAGAAACTGTATTGGTACAATTTCAATTCCCTGGTACATAATCGGTTTAATTCCTGCCATTCCGATATTTTGAATAACTCGTAAATGAGTCAGGTATTCCTGCCCGAATGTCATCCAAAACCTTGCTTTTTTAAGCGTTGGAAAGTTTTTCACCAAAGACTCCAACTCTTCATGGTAAATAACATAGGATTCACGTTCTCCAATGTGCGGATAAGTCAGGGGCTTGTGAATTTCGTGTGGTTCGGTTTCAACCCATGAACCGTTCTCCCAGTATTTTCCTCTTTGTGTAACTTCTCTGATATTAATCTCAGGATTGAAATTTGTTGCAAACGGTTTTCCATGATCCCCTGCATTACAATCCACTATATCAAGGTATTGAATCTCGTCAAAGACATATTTTGCTGCCCAGGCCGTGAAGATACTTGTCACTCCGGGATCAAAACCACAACCCAGTATAGCTGTTAGGCCAGCCTCCTTAAACCGGTCCTGATAAGCCCATTGCCAGCTATATTCGAATTTTGCCACTTCCTTTGGTTCATAATTAGCAGTATCAAGATAGGAAACTCCCGTCGCGAGACAAGCATCCATAATTGTCAGGTCTTGATATGGAAGAGCCACATTTACAACAAGATCAGGGTGAAAGGATTCAATTAATGATACAAGTTGTTTCACACCATCGGCATCAACCTGTGCAGTAGTAATCCTGTTACCACCAATTCGTTTTGCGATTGCATCACATTTCGATTTGGTTCGGCTTGCAAGCATTATTTCTGTAAAAACTTCAGGTAATCCTGCCATTTTGTGTGCAACGACAGTCCCTACACCACCAGCGCCTATAATCAATACCTTTCCCATGTCAAATATCAATAAATTAGGATTAAACAATAAACCAGCTCACAAAATAACCATATTTTTTTGATGCTTTTAATGACTTTCTTCTGTAAACGAAATTAATTTGTATTTTTATTCTTCTGACTAATATATCTCTTATATCAATCCATTGATTGGTTTGATAAAATACAATTATACAGATTATTATGATTTGTCAACCTTTATCCTGTTTCCTGTGAAAAAGATTTTTATAATCCTGCTTATGCTATGGAAAGCATTGGATGTCAATTCACAACCAGTAAGTAAACCTGTAATAAATACAGCTTCTCCATGGACTTACTGGTGGTGGCAGGGAAATGCTGTTAACAAATCAGACATTTTATCACAACTTGAACGGTTTAAAACCATTGGTATTGGAGGTGCACATATTATTCCAATATATGGGGTAAAGGGCGAAGAATCGCATTTTCTTTCATACCTGAGCAATGATTGGATCGATATTTTCAATTTCACCTGTTCCGAAGCAACAAAACTTGGAATAGGTATTGACCTTTCAACCGGAACTGGCTGGCCATTTGGCGGACCAAAGGTAACTATTCAAAATTGTGCCAAACAAATTGTATTTCACGATTTTTCATTTGCTGACACTTTAAAAATTAATGAAATACTGGAAAGAAGTATCTATAAAAAGGCTGATATTTTTATTTGTAATTCGCCAACTGAATTTAAACCAATTAAAAAGGTTATTTTATATAACAATCTAAAAAACAAGAGGTTAAATAAATATCTCATTGTAACTTACGAACCAACAAATCAAATGGTTAAGAGAGCAGCACCTGGCGGCGAAGGTTTGGTTGTAGACCATTTTGATGCTAATGCTATTTCTCAATATCTAAGTGCTTTCGATTTAACCCTGTTGGCAAAAGATTCGAATTGTCATCCCAGAGCCATGTACAATGACTCCTATGAGGTCTATAAAGCCAACTGGACAACAAGTCTTTTCAGTGTTTTCAAACTCCAGCATAACTATGATATTGAAAAAATAATTTATGTTGTCAGTCCCGGATACCCTGCATGTCAATTTAAAGAAAAAGTAATAACTGATTTCCGTGAAACGCTTTCATTCCTATTGTATAACAGTCAGAAAAAATGGGCAGATTGGATAAACCACCATAAAATGATATCAAGGTATCAGGCACATGGAGCCCCAGGAAATTTGCTTGACCTCTATGCGTTGGCTGATATCCCTGAAACTGAATCATTTGGTTCGAGTAGTTTTAATATTCCAAATGTAAGGACTGATCCGGATTATTCGGAAAAAAATTTTGGCAGACCTCATCCGCTGATGATGAAGTTCGCCTCCTCACCCGCTAATTTCTTAGGGAAAAAATTAGTGGCTTCAGAATCAACTACATGGCTTGGAAACCATTTTAAGGTTGCCTTGTCTCAAATTAAGCCTCAGCTGGACGAATTATTCATTGCTGGCATTAACCACATATATTTTCATGGAACAACCTATTCACCTAAAAATGAACCTTTTCCGGGCTGGCTATTTTACGCTTCCACAAATTATGGCTCCCATTCTCATTTCAATAACGAGTTACCATTGCTAAATTCTTATATAAAAAATTGTCAGGAACTTTTACAGGAATCTCAGCCGGATAACGATCTGTTACTATACCTGCCTATTTTTGATTATTGGTCAGATATATTGAAGCCCCTATTACTTCAATTTTCGGTTCATCATGCAGGAGATTGGTTTCTAAAAACTCCATGTGGAAAATTGTCATCCGGTCTTTGGGAAGCCGGGTTCTCATTCGACTACGTATCCGATTTACAAATCCGAAATTTAAATGTCAATTCCGACCATCTTCTTTCAGCCGGCAAAAACAATTACCAAACCATAATTATACCAAGCTCAAAGTACATGACATTAGAGACTCTATCATATCTCTACGCCCTTTCCGTGCAAGGAGGGCATATAATTTTTGATAAATCTCTTCCACTTGATTTGCCAGGGATTGGGCGCAATTCCCAGAAATCACAATTTGATAAACTGAAGAAAAAACTGGCAAACAATCCGAATGTTTACATTGGAAATGCAGATTCTATTTTAATTAATTTGAATATCAGGCATGAAACACTAATAGCCTCTGGTCTTAATTTTATTCGAAAGAAATCCGGAAATGAGAAAATGTGGTTTATAACGAACCTATCCAACAGGTTTTTAGCTGATTCAATCTCACTAACCGGAAATGCCGGATCACTCGAATATTATAATCCTATGAACAATGACAGTGGTTTTATAAGTTTTGAGAATTCAGCAAATTGCATTAAAACAAAAATTTATTTGCCTCCCGGGAGTTCATGTTTTTTAAGATCATCCACTCAGGTAAAGGAGGGAAAACCCTTTGCATTCCACTACCCTACTAAAGATTCAATTGAATTAACAAATTGGAATGTTAAGTTTTTGAGCGGTTTACCTTCAATTCCTGCTGGTGTCTATCGTCCTAAAGTTCTCACTAGCTGGACAACCTGGTCTGATTCGACTTTACAATCTTTCAATGGTTACGGCAGCTATTCTGCGAATTTTGAATTACCACCTTCGTGGATTAATTCGAAAGGAGTTTATCTGAATATTGAAGATTTACGTGAAACGGCAAATGTCACAATTAACAACAAGGAAATTGGAACCATTTGGGCGGTTCCTTACCAAATTTTCATACCCGCAAGTAGGTTAGACTTTAATGCCAGGAATACTGTAATCCTAAATGTTAGAAACCTTTCCGCAAATCAAATCAGGAACATGGATTTGCAACACAGATACTGGAAAAAGTTTTATGATGCTAATATTTTGGATATCAACTATAAGCCGTTTGATGCTTCAAAATGGGAACCTGTACCTTCAGGAATTCTTGGAAAGATTAAAATTATAAACGCTGATAATCAATACTAAATAAAAATTCTCCTACAATCAATCTATAAATCGTTTCAAAAGATCGCTGTACATATCAATACGGCGATCCCGTAAAAAGGGCCACCACCTTCGGACTGATTCGGATCTCTCCAGATCGATTTCTACAATCAGGTTAGCCTCCTCTGATTGAGGCGCGACCGACAATAATTCACCCTGAGGTCCCGAGACGAAACTGTTGCCCCAGAAATTAATCCCGTTTGTCATACCTGAAGGATCCGGTTCATAACCAATTCTGTTTACTGAAACTAAGGGTAATCCATTTGCGATTGAATGTCCCCTCTGTGAAATCATCCATGCTTCGCATTGTCTTTTCTTTTCATCGTCAGGGTCAGTAGATTCATATCCTATAGCCGTGGGATAAATTAACAGATCGGCACCAGCCAGAGCCATTAGTCTTGCTGCCTCAGGATACCATTGATCCCAGCAAACAAGTACACCCAGTTTTCCAACAGAAGTCTGAATCGGTTTAAATCCAAGATCCCCGGGTGTGAAATAAAATTTCTCATAATAGGCAGGGTCATCAGGGATATGCATTTTGCGATATTTTCCTGCAATTGATCCGTCATTTTCAAAAACAACTGCTGTATTATGATAAATACCTGCTGACCGTCTTTCGAATAGTGATGTTACAATGACGACTCCATATTTCTTTGCCAGCGCGCTAAAAAAAGAAGTGGAATATCCTGGAATTTGTTCTGCAAGGTCAAAGACTGACGGATCCTCTGTTTGACAAAAATATAGATTATTATGAAGCTCCTGTAAAACAATTAGTTTAGCTCCTTTAGAAGCACAAAATCCAATACTCGAGGCTAATTTCGACATATTCGCCTCCTTATCATCAGAATTGGATTGTTGAATTAATCCCGTGATCAATTTCGTAGATGCCATTGATATATCTTTTCAATTATTATTGTGTCAAACAAATGTAGTCAAATAGATTATAAAACACCTTTGGGAAATTGCATGGTCACACAATGTAACGATCCATTTTGTTTGATTAATGCCTGACAATCAATACCAATAATTTCCCTATCCGGAAATGCATTTTGCAACTGAACTTTAGCAATATTATCTTTGGAAGAATTGTATGTTGGAACAAGAACTGCACCGTTAATGATAAGAAAGTTTGCATAAGTTGACGGTAACCTTAGATCCCCATCGTATGTTGGATCAGCCATAGGAAGGGGAATGAGATTGTAGTATTTACCATCAGGTGTTTTAAGCATAAACAATTCCTCCTCCATCCTCTTTAGTGCCTCATAATGTTCATCAAATTTATTATCACATTTAACATAGGCAATTGTTTCAGGTCCACAAAACCTTGCTAAGGTATCAATATGGCTATCTGTGTCATCTCCCTCAAGGTAGCCTGACGACAACCAATGAATTTGCAGAAGTCCAAAATGTTTTTTTAGTCTGTTTTCAATTTGTTCTTCAGTTAGATATTGATTTCTATTCTGTGACAACAAACATTCCCTGGTTGTCAGAAGAGTTCCCTCACCATTCGATTCTATACTTCCGCCCTCTAAGACAAGATTTTGCATGTCACAAAAATCTACTTCGCTACTAAAAAATCTCTTCTGATACAGTAACCGGGTGATTTGGTTATCTAGATTTGAGGCGAATTTCATTCCCCATCCATTGAAAGTAAAATCGTAAAGAGTTATCTTATCATCAATTACAACCGAAATGGCACCATGGTCACGTGCCCAGGTATCATTTGAAGGGAGTTCGGCGAAAATGATGTTTTTAAGATTACACTCTTTTAATTTAATTGAAAGTAATTGTTTGCTTTGGCAGACAATTAAAACTTTTTCCCGTTCAGAAATGGCCTTAGTAATTTCTATAAAACAACTCTCTACCTCGTTAAGCATAAAGGCCCAGTCAGTATTTTCATGAGGCCAGGTAAGCATTACTCCACTTTGTTCTTCCCACTCCGCCGGAAATCTGATAATTTGTTTACTCATTAAAATATAAATATTTAGACAGGTTTATTGGAGTGATAAATCAGGTTACGAATTCACTTTAGAATCAATTATTGTTTAATGCACTTAATTTAACTTTTTAATCGAAGCCAGTATTTCTTTAAGGAACTCATTATGGTCAAACCCTTCTTCAGAATATCCCAAACGAACAACAACAACATTTCGCGATGGGATTATAAATATTCTTTGTCCCCTGTGACCATCACAGAAAAACATATCTTCAGGAACATCAGGTAAACTGAGTGAGGAATTCAACCAAAACTGTGCCCCATACTCTCCTTTAGAATCTGATGCCGGTGTACGTGTATAGTTAACCCATCCTTTTGGAAAAATTGTATCCCCCAGACAAATACCGTCATTAAAATAAAGTAATCCAAACCTTGCCCAATCACGTGCAGTGGCATTACTGTACGAAGAACCAACAAAATTCCCGGCCGCATCTGTCTCAAGGATCATTGATGAAATCCCTGCTTTAGAAAATATTTCACTATATGGAAATTCATGGTACTTCCTATCATCGTGGATTAGATTTCTTATAATACCCGAAAGAATATTTGATGTTCCGGAAGAATATTCCCATTTAGTTCCCGCTTTTGTCGAATAAGGAACATTGATTGCATCCGCATAACAATTTGCCGATTTGTACAACATATTTGTTACTGAAGAGACTGAACCATAATCCTCATCCCACTTTAATCCACTGCTCATATGCATTAAATCATTGATTGTAATATCTCTTCTTTTGTCTTTAATCCATTGATTAACAGGAGCCAATGAATTAATATTGAGCTTGTTTTGCTTTGCTAAAACTCCTGCCATGGCATTAATGATACTCTTAGTCATCGACCATCCCCAAATTCTTGTATCCTGGCTAACTCCTAAATCTTTTGAATATTTCTCCGCCAGAAGTTCTCCTTTGTACAATACGACAACTGCTGCAGTCCATCTTTTATCTGAATCAGGTTGACCAAATGCGTTACCAATAGCCTTTTTAAGTTGTAGGGTATCAACTTCCGGAAATAGAGTGTCTTTTTTTAGGTCACCTGCTGGCCATGGTACCCTCCAGATGCTCTGCCGTTTAACTCCAGGAGGTAAAAATGAATCTTTCTGAATGGAATCGATTGTACTCTCTCCAAGAAGGCAACAACCGAAACCTTCGCGATAAACTGCCGTCTGTTTAGCTAGACCCCAAAGAGATGTGGTCACAGATTTATTTTTAAAATCTACTGTGCTCCTTGTATATTTGACAATTGAATAATTTAAGTCAACCCTTTGAACAAGCTGGGGATCCCTGTTCGAAACAAAAACTGCAGTAGCCATTGCCTTTGCTCCGTAACCGGTGGCTATAAAGAGTTTCGGATATTGTGATTTCAAAATGATTGCCAAAACCAGCACAACAGAAATTACAAAAAGAATTCCACGTTTTTTCATTTCCTGAGAGTATTAAAATTATATATTCCAACAGCTATTCATTTTCAAGAGATTGTTCGAGTTCATCGGTCATTTCCAGGTTGTGATAGACATTCTGTACGTCTTCATTTTCTTCAAGTTCGTCGATCATGCGTAACAATACCCTGGCTTCTGAGATTTGAAGTCGTTTATCAACTCTCGGAATACGCTGTAATTCTGCCCTTTGTGGCTCAATGCCAAGGGATTCCAATTTTCGGTTAAATTTCCCAAAATCTTCAAGTGCTGTAGTGACGGTAATAATTTCCTCTTCTATTTCAATATCCTCTGCTCCTGCTTCGATAAACTCAAGTTCTAACTGTTCAGAATTGAATTGTTCATGTATTGGAATATTGAAAATGCCCTTTCTGTCAAAAATAAAATTTAATGAACCCTTTGTTGCTAAAGCTCCTCCTCTTTTGGTAAAGATATGTCGGATATCTGCAACTGTCCTGTTGTTATTGTCACTTAAGCATTCTACGAACACAGCCACTCTCCCGGTTCCATATCCCTCGAGAAAAATTTCCTGCAGATCACTTCCATCTTTTTCACCTCTGCTTATTGCCCTGTCTATATTTTCCTTTGGCATATTCTGTCCTTTCGCGTTCAGAACAGCGATCCTAAGTCGTGCATTCATTGAGGGATCCCCAATTCCCCCCTCCTTTACTGCAACCGTAATCTCTTTAGCCAACCTTGAAAATATGTTTGACCTTTTGGCATCAAGTGCACCTTTTTTTCTCTTAATCTTTGACCATTTGCTATGTCCGGACATAATTCTGCAATTTTCTTACTTTGCAAAATTAATAAATGAATTGAAGGTTAGACTACCTGTCAAATTTCGTTTTTTTAGTTGTACTTATTAGTTTATATTGATCCCTTTTATTTTATTAAAACATTATTATCTTTGAGAAACTGACTAAATTAAATGATACTTCATACTATTTAAAAAGATATTAATAAAACTCATTAAAAGCTAATGATTGAACCAATTATAGATAGATCAAACCTTGACAAAACATTATTGATCACTCATAATCAACAAATAACCGGAAATGAGTTTTTGAGAAACGCGCAATATTATTCACTTTTAACGGGCAATAACGGCTACGAGAAGGTGGGGATTTACTCGGAAAACAGAGTTGAATGGTTATATTCATTTTATGGTGCGCTACAAAATAATTGTGTTGTCGTTCCCATCGACTATATGGCTTCAGATGAAGATGTTGCGTATATAATTGATGATTGCAGACCCGAACTTTTATTTATAAGTACTGCAATGGCTGAAACTTATGATAAAGTTGCTCTTAAAACCAGGTTTCAACCTAAAGTCGTAATTTTTGAAGATTGTGTTATTCCTGAACAAGTGCCTGAAAACCTTTGGATTGGGCCTGATGACAATGAGTCCACCGCTGTTATTATTTATACTTCAGGAACCACTGGGAGTCCAAAAGGTGTTATGCTTTCTTACACAAACATTCTTGCGAACATGAAAGCAGTTATAGAAGCCGGTATTTTCCATTCTGAAAGTCAGGTTCTTATTCTACTTCCTTTGCATCACGTCTTTCCGCTTATTGGATCCTTAATGGTACCAATTTATGCAGGTGGAACGGTTGTAATCTGTCCGTCAATGCAAACTGCGGATCTGATGAAAACACTTGCAAATAACAAAATAACAGTAATTATTGGCGTTCCAAGGCTGTACGATTTAATTTTCCGCGGCCTAATGGTTAAAATCAGTTCAAGCCCTATCGCCCGCTTTTTTTTGAAACTTGTTTATTTGACCAAAAGTCGCAGACTTGGTAAAATTTTATTTAAAAAGGTCCATGCTGGTTTGGGTGGAAGCATAGAGTATATGATTGCAGGAGGTGCAGCTTTAAATAGGGAAGTCGGAAAGTTTTTCTATTCAATTGGTTTTGATATACTTGAAGGATTTGGAATGACTGAGGCTGCACCAATGATTACCTTTCCAAGGCCAGGAAAAATAATTATAGGCTCCACTGGGCAGGCATTACCCGGTTTAAGTCTGGAAATCAGGGATGGAGAAATTGTTGCGAAGGGACCAAATATTATGAAAGGGTATTACAATCGGCCGGACGAGACTGCTGAGGTAATCAAGGACGGATGGCTTTACACTGGTGATCTCGGAAGAATTGAGAAGGGTGGTTTTCTCTATATTACCGGAAGAAAAAAAGAAATAATTGTATTGCCAAATGGGAAAAATATTAACCCGGTAGAACTTGAAATGAAACTTGAGAGTACTTTTGTGGCTATAAAGGAGGTAGGAATATTTATGTATAAGGATTTGTTGCATGCCGTGATATACCCAGATTATAAATATTTGTCGGACAACAATATAGATAATATTCAGACTTTTTTTAGAGATTCGGTAATTACTCCGTTTAATGCTGGAACAAGTTCTTCAAAGCAAATAAAAAAATTTACTTTGGTCAATCAGGAATTGCCGCGTACCCGCCTTTCTAAACTTCAAAGGTTTAAACTCGAGGAATTGATTCAAAATAAAGCTGTTCCTAAAATTAAATTAAATGAACCTGAAACGTTGGAATATAAGGCTTTAAAATCCTTTATTCAAGCGCAGGTTGAGATGGAAATCAACCCGGAGGACCATTTGGTCTTTGATATTGCACTCGACTCATTAGGGAAGTTAGGTCTTATTGATTTTATTGAGAAAACATTTGGAGTAAAAATTAGTGAAGAGCAATTAATTCAGTTTACATCAGTAAAGGCTATTTCTGAATATATAAATCTGCATAAACAATTCTATCGGGAGGATAATGATACCTGGTTGGGGAGTCTAAATGAGGAAACAAAGGTTGACCTTCCTAAACCATCATTTTTATTGAGACTTATAGTTAACTCTGTACGGTCTATTTCAAATCTTTTTATAAAAACTGAAGGCAAAGGATTTGAAAATATTCCTGATGGCCCTTGCTTTTTTACTGCGAACCATCAAAGCAAGTTGGACGCTTTTCTTATTCTGTCTTATCTTGATTCAGTAACACTTGGAAATACCTATGCGTATGCGAAGAAAGACCATGTTAACGACTTTATTCGTAGATATATAGCGCACCATTCAAATGTGATTGTTATGGATTTGTCGAAAGATCTGAAAGGTTCTATACATAAGATGGCTGAGGTTGTAAAACTCGGAAAAAAGGTTTTAATTTTCCCTGAAGGCACCAGAACATTAACAGGTCAAATCGGCCATTTCAAAAAAACCTATGCCATATTAAGTGCCGAATTAAATATTCCAATCGTTCCCGTTGCTATTTCAGGTGCATATTTTGGCGACCCATCTGACCGATTTAGGGTTAGACGAACTAAAATTACTGTGGAATTTCTTCCGGCCATTAATCCAGCAGGGTTATTGCCTGATGAGTTAAATACGCTTGTCAGACAAAAAATCGAAACTTCAACGAAATAAGTTATTCCATTAAAGAATTAAATATCTATTATTTAACAGCCTGATTTTGTATCTTCATCCTCGCTCTTCCTTCATTTATAGTTTTCAACAGACATTGAATTAAACTTTTTTATGCTGGTTGTTGTTAAATTATTTAACTGACCGTAATCACAAATTTGTTTATGTTTTAAATTGTACCTCTGTCTAAAGTTGTACTCGTAACTAATAAAAAATGGAAAGAAGATCTTTTTTGAAAAATTCAGCTTTATCGGCTGCTGGCTTATTGATTTCCAAGGACCTGTTTAGTAAACCTAAAGGGCGAATTTATGGTCATAATGAAATGACTTATCGCTTAAACACCTCCTGGGGTAGCCTTAATCCTAATAAAACCCCTGTAAATGATTGTCACGAGATGATTCAGGATGTAAAAGGACGCATTTTGTTACTTACAAATGAGACGAAGAATAACATTATCATTTACAATAAAAGTGGCAGATTAATTGATAAGTGGGGTAAAGAATTTCCAGGAGCTCATGGACTTACAGTACAGCATACAGGTATAGAAGATTTTTTATTCATTACAGATACTGTTAAGCATCAGGTTTACAAAACAACCATTGATGGGAAAATTCTTCTGACTATAGATGCTCCGTCTGATATTCCGGCATACAGTAAAAAAGATGCATTTATTCCTACTGAAACTACTGTTCTCGATAATGGCGATTTTTACATCGCCGATGGTTACGGAGCGCAGCATATCCTGCATTATGATGAAAAGGGACAGCTTAAAAATTCTTTTGGCGGACGCGGAGAGGGTGATGAACATTTTGATAATGCCCATGGGATTTGTCTTGACAATCGTTCCGGAGTTTCAACATTACTCATAACTGACAGAACGAGGAATGCATTTAAAAGGTTTTCACTAGACGGTAAGTTACTGGAAGTAATACATCTGCCTGGAGCCTGCGTTTGCAGACCTGTCATCAAAGGTGATTATTTGTATGCTGCGGTATTACGGTCCCCGAGTCTGGAAAATGCTAAATCAGGATTTGTAACTATTCTGAATAAAGAGAATAAAGTTGTTTCAAATCTTGGCGGGTCAGAACCTGTTTACGAAAACAATAAATTACAACCATTATCACAAACTGACAAAATTTTCATTCATCCTCATGATGTATGCATTGATGATGAAGGTAGCTTATATGTAGCTCAATGGGCGTCCGGGAAGGTTTATCCTTACAAATTTACAAAAGTCTGATTTTTATGATAAAAAAGAAGTATGCTTATATTATATTCATAATCTGCATAATTGGAATTTTTCTGTTTGGATTTAACCATTTTCTAAATCACAAAAGAAATCAGAAAGACAATGAGGTTTCCTATAACCGTGATATAAGGCCTGTTCTTTCTGATAAATGTTTCGCTTGTCACGGTCCGGATGCGAACAAACGTAAAGCTGGATTAAGACTTGATCAACAGATCGGGGCTTATTCGGAATTGAAAAAAAATAAAGGCCATTACGCTATAGTTCCCGGGTCACCTGAGAAGAGTGAGGTAATTAGTCGAATTGAATCCAACGATCCCTCAATTGTGATGCCAATTCCGGAAAGTCATCTTACAAGGCTCAGTCGCGATGAGATTAACCTGTTCAGAAAATGGATTAAAGAGGGTGCAAAATACGAAAAACACTGGGCATTTGTCTCTCCGGTGAAAGCAGGGATTCCTGAGGTCAGTGATAAAAGTTGGGTGAAAAATGAAATTGATAATTTTATTCTCCATAAATTAGATCTAAAAGGATTTAATCACAACGACGAAGCTTCGAAAGAAACCCTTATTAAGCGGGCATTTTCAGATATTACCGGACTTCCACCAAACTATAATGAGATTAAGAAGTGGACTAATCTAACGGATAAAGAATGGTATAGTCAACTTTTAGATACGCTTCTGCAAAAGCCGTCATATGGAGAAAAAATGGCCATATTTTGGTGTGATTTAGCACGTTATGCAGATTCTTTTGGTTTTCAGGATGATAATATCAGGTCACAGTGGCCTTGGAGGGATTGGGTAATAAATGCCTTCAATAAAAATCTTTCCTACGATAAATTTCTTACAGAACAACTCGCCGGTGATTTACTTCCAAATGCAACCAAGGAAAACATTCTGGCTACTGCATTTCTGCGAAACCACAAATACACCGAAGAGGGAGGAATCATTGACGAAGAATACAGAGTCTCCTATAACATAGATAAAACCCGCACCTATGGGAAAGCAGTACTGGGCGTCACAATTGAATGTGCTCAATGCCATGATCACAAATATGATCCATTTTCAAACAAAGATTATTATCAGTTATATGCATTCTTCAATATTAGTAAGGAAAAGGGGTTTGAGGGAGACGTAAGTACCTCTACACCAGCCAAGGCACCCAAGCTTTTTATCAGCAGTGATGAGATAAAAAAATCAATGTCATATATTAATCCTTTAGATACCAATACAATACAGGTTTCAGTAATGGCAGATGATTCAATTAAGAAACACACCTATATACTTAGCAGAGGAAGATACGACGCTCCTTCATCTATTGAAGTAAAGCCTTCAGCACTTGAGTCAATTATGCCTTTTGATACTCTTGCTTACCCAAGAAACAGGCTCGGATTAGCAAAATGGACCATTAATAAGAATAATCCCTTAACAGCCCGCGTTTTTGTGAATTTTATCTGGCAAGAGATTTTTGGAAAAGGTATAGTCAAAACTTCCAGCGATTATGGTTTACAGGGAGAATTACCTACACATCCTGAATTACTTGATTGGCTTGCAGTAGACTTTATGGAGCATAACTGGGACATCAAATATCTGATTAAAAAGATTCTTACAAGTAATACTTATTGCCAATCCAGTGTAACCAGTAAAAAACAACATGAGCTTGATCCCGAGAATATTTATTATTCCAGATCACCCAGGTTAAGATTTAAAGCTGAGATAATACGTGACTGGGTATTGAGTAGCAGTGGATTACTGAATCCAAGAATAGGCGGACCAAGTGTTAAACCTTACCAGCCTAAAGGAGTCTGGGAAAGCACATCATCAGGCAGAGGAGTACTTGCAACATACAAGCAAGATCATGGACCAATGATTTATAGAAGAGGTTTGTATACCATTTTCAAGCTTACTGCACCTCCCCCTGGCCTCATGATATTTGATGCCAGCAGCAGAGACCAATGTGAGACAAGACGGGTAAGTACAAACACACCTCTTCAGGCCTTAACAATGCTAAATGACCCGACTGTTCTTGAAGCAGCAAGAGTATTGGCTGAGAAAATATCCTTGGATAAGAAAAATATTGATGAAAAAATCGAACAGGCCTTTGAATTAATTCTTGTACGAAAACCCTCGAAATTTGAGAAAAATAAACTTTTGGATTATTTCAGAAATCAACTGGAATACTTCAGTAAACATTCTGATTTATTAAAATTATCTTTAAAGGTCGGAGAATATAATCATCCCAAAGGAGACATTAATAGGATAGAAGCCGGAGCATTAATGAAAACGATTCTCATCATATATAATTTGGAAGAAGCGATCACAAAATCATAAGCTAATAGTATGAAAGAATTTCTGGAACACGGGTTAAATCAAAACAGACGTAAATTTTTATCAAAGCTAAGTCTTGGTATTGGTGGACTTGCACTAGGTTCACTTATGGTACCTGGCATTTTTGACGGGAAAAATGAGGATGAACTTTTTTCAAATGTCCTACCCCATTTTGCACCTAAGGCGAAGCGAATAATCTATTTATTTCAGAATGGAGCCCCGTCGCAGTTGGATCTATTTGATTATAAGCCTTTACTGCAAAAAATGCAGGGAGAAGATTTACCCGCAAGTATCAGAATGGGTCAAAGGTTAACGGGCATGACCGCCAATCAGGCAAAGTTCCCACTTGCAGGAACAAAGTTCAATTTTTCACAACATGGCCAAAGTGGTGCCTGGTTCAGTGAAACATTGCCTCATTTAGCCACGGTTAGTGATGATTTGTGTTTCGTGCGCTCGGTTTATACGGAGGCAATAAATCATGATCCCGCCCTTACATTCTTCCAGACTGGTGCACAGGTAGGAAACCGTCCAAGTATGGGATCCTGGATTAGTTATGGATTGGGAAGCGAAAATAAAAATCTACCTGCATTTTGTGTTTTACTTAGCAAAGGAAAAGGAAATGGACAGGGAGTTTATTCAAAATTGTGGTCAAATGGATTTTTAGATTCCATTCATCAGGGTGTACAGTTCAGTAGTGGTGAAGAACCTGTAAAATATCTGACAGATCCTGAATTTATAAACCGATCGGATAAGAGAGCAATGCTTGATCAGATCTCAGCCTTGAACGAAGCTGCCTACAAAAATATTGGAGATCAGGAAATTGTTACTAAAATTCAGCAATACGAATTAGCTTACAGAATGCAAATGGCCGTTCCAGAGCTCACTTCGCTTCAAAATGAACCAGAGTCAATCATAAAAATGTATGGACCAGACTGTCTGATCCCGGGAACTTATGCAGCTAATTGTTTATTGGCAAGAAAATTGTCTGAAAATGGAGTCCGTTTTGTGCAGCTTTACCACCAGGGTTGGGATACGCATGGAAACCTTCCAAAAGAAATTGAAGGACAATGTAAGGACGTAGATCAATCTTCCGCTGCTTTAATTAAAGATTTAAAACAACGTGGATTACTGGATGAAACACTGATTATTTGGGGTGGCGAATTTGGCAGAACCAATTACTGTCAGGGAGCACTCACTAAGGATAATTACGGGCGGGACCACCACCCACGTTGCTTTACAATTTTTATGGCAGGTGGCGGGATCAAACCCGGTGTGTTTGGCGAAACCGATGAATTTGGATATAACATTACTAAACTTCCGGTTCATGTTCATGACTTTCATGCCACAGTGATGCATTTAATGGGAATTGACCACGAAAGATTCACATTCAAACATCAGGGGAGACGCTATAAATTAACCGATGTTGCAGGGAATGTTGTTCATGATATAATCAGCTAATTATGACTGAAAAAAGAATCAGCCAAATCCTTGAATTGTCTTTATGGGCACTTAATCCTTTAATCCTTATTCTTGCCATCTTTAATCAGGAAATTCAACCTGGACTTTTCTTTCTGTGGATAGGTAAACTTCATCCTTTAGTTTTACATTTCCCGGTTGTTTTTGGGATGTTGATAGTGATTTACTTTCTTTTTTTTCAAAAAAGAAGGTTTCCAAATGAGACCGAGAAATTGCTTTTATCCATCAATGCCTTTATTGCTGGTGGTGTTGTCATTTGTGGGATTTTACTTTCCAAACAGACTGCATATGATAACGATCTTTTGAATTTTCACAAATGGGGTGGTATTGGGATCTCTCTTTTGAGCTGGTTACTCCTTTATATTCTGGATCTTAACTTAATGACCAAGAGGACAATCGCTATCCTGTTCCTTACAGTACTTATAGGATCCACACATAAAGGAGCACAGCTTACTCATGGGATAAATGCTTTAAGTTTTCCTCAATCAAAACCTGAATTAAAAGTCTCAGGAGATGTTAACTCCACTGTCTTTGAGTCAATTGTAGCTCCTATAATTGCCCAAAAATGTATAGGTTGTCATGGACCCGACAAAGTAAAAGGGGATCTACAACTAAATACACCTGAGAATATTCTGAAGGGAGGTAAGGAAGGTGATATCTTAAAGAGCACTAAAAATAAATCGTCACTATTTTATGAAAGGATTCATTTGCCGGTTTCTGATGAAAAGCACATGCCTCCCGATGGAAAATTACAACTTACTTCTGACGAAATTACTATTCTAAACAAATGGTTATTGACCGGAGGTAACTTCAAAATTAAACCTAACGAATTGGCAAGTACAGACAGTTTATTGGTCTTGATCCATAAAATCAAACCTGTATCACCTCAAAAAGCTGATTCTAAAAGTAATTTGCCTGATCTTTCAGAATTTAACTCCAATTATTGTACAGCTAATTATTTATTTCATGGATCTGATGAAGTAGAGGTTATTTTTTTCCAAGGGTCATTTTACAACCATGAAAATCTTAAAAGGTTGGAAAAAATAAAAACCAGGATTGCTATTTTAAATATGCAGGGAATGCCTTTGAAAAAGGAGGATTTGGATGTTATTGTTCAGTTTAAGAATCTTCAAAAGTTGAACCTTAACAATACTAAACTTGATCCTGGATCGCTTGAGGTTCTAAAATCTTTATCAGCATTAAAAGTAATTTCAATTTGTGGAATTGAATTTGATGATAGGTCGTTAGATAAGTTTCTTGAGAAAGCCAGTTTCGCGGAACTTCATATTTGGACAAAAGAAGGATCAGAGAAAAAATTCGCAAAAATCATTTCAAAATATCCTGATATTAAAATTATTGCGGGCGATAATATGGAGGATCAAATCCTGAAAATCAGTAATCCATCCATTGAACAGGATTCATTGATTATTCCTGATCATGTGGATATAAAACTAAAGCATTTGCTTAAAGGAGTCATTATCAGATATACTACCGACGGCAGTGATCCTGATAGTTTGAAAAGCCCGGAATACAAAGATGTTTTCAGGCTTTCACAAAATACAATGCTGAAGATTAAGGCTTTTAGATCTGGATGGAAGAGCAGCGATATTGTTCAGCGTACCTACTTTAAATCTGAAATTCATCCGGACTCAATTTTGTTGCTCACTCAACCCGATGCAAAACATCGTGGAAACGGCTCTAAGACATTAATCGATTATGATTTAGGAGAAAACAACAGGTATACAGACAAATGGCTGGGTTACAGAGAATCCAATATGGATGTGCTTATTGGTTTTAATGAAGTAAGGCCTTTAAATTCGGTTTATTTTAATGCTTATGTTGAATTGGGAGCCGAGATATTCCCTATTTCAGGAATTGCTGCGCAAGGGAGTAATGATGGAAAACAATTTAAGAAGATAAGTGAAGTTAAATTTCCGATACCGCTAAAAGATGACCCCTCTGGTGCGAGAACATTTAAATGTACTTTCCCTAAAGGTACTTCCTACAAATTTTATAAATTCAGTGTTGAAAATTTCAAGAAGATGCCGGTATGGCGAAAAGAGAGAAAAGGGAAACCAGCGTGGATCTTTGTAGACGAATTATTTCTCAACTGAAAAAATAGTAACAAAATAAAAACGGGTTCTTTTCAGGACCCGTTTTTATTTTGAAAATTATATTTTAAGACAATAGTGTCTTCACCTGAATATAAATATTTTCAGCTGTAAAGCCAAGCTGCTTGTCAAGTACATCATACGGAGCAGAAAAGCCAAAAGAACTTAATCCCCAGATTGCACCTGAGTCACCTACAAGTCCTCGTAAAGTCACAGGTAATCCGGCAGTTAGTCCAAATTTAGGCACACCTGCAGGAAGGACTCCTTCCTGATAAGATTTTTCCTGTTCACGGAACAGACCTTCTGAAGGAGCAGATACGATCCTTACGTTTAATCCGTCGCGTTCACGCAAAAGAGCAGCTCCTTCAACTAATGAAGCAACTTCGGAACCTGATGCTATGAGAATTACATTCGGATTAAAGCAATCTTCTACAATGTAAGCCCCTTTAGCTGCCTGTTTAGCCTCTTCATATCTATTTGATTTTGCAGGCAAGTCCTTAATGTTTTGTCTTGAAAGTATTAATGCAGTAGGAGTTGTTATGTTTTCCATCGCGAGTTGCCATGCAACAGTAGTTTCCTGTGCATCAGCGGGTCGGAGTACAAGTGTTGAATTTTCACCGTGGTGATTTTTAAGATTTTCCATTAGACGGAGTTGAGCTTCATGTTCAACCGGCTGATGTGTAGGCCCATCCTCCCCTACCCTGAACGCGTCGTGTGTCCAGATATATTTAACCGGTAGCTCCATAAGGGCTGCCATCCTTAATGCAGGTTTCATATAATCTGAAAACACAAAGAATGTTCCACAGGCTGCGACAATACCTCCATGGAGTGCAATACCATTCATGATTGCAGCCATTGTTAATTCACATACCCCAGCCTGCAGGAAAGCACCTGTAAAATCTCCGTTTTTAAATGCCCTGGAATTATTTAAAAATCCATCAGTCTTATCAGAGTTGGAAAGATCAGCTGAAGAGACGATCATATTTTCAATCTCTTTCGCAAACGAAGCAAGTACAGTTGCTGAAGCATTACGGGTAGCAGCTCCGGATTTTTGAATAATTTTAGAGTAATCAAATTCAGGTACATCGCCTGAAAGAAATTTCTCAAGCTTGCCTGCAAGTTCAGGATTAGCTTCTGCCCAGACATCTTCTTCGTCATTTTTTGAATTTGCCCATTCTATAAGTGTCTCACGTCGTTTGGCATACAGCTCAGCAACATCAGGAAAGATCACGAATGGATTTTCAGGATCACCCCCAAGATTTGAAATAGTCTTTTTAAATGATGCGCCAGCATGTGTCAAGGGTTGTCCATGAGTGGAACATTGCCTTTCAAAATTAGAACCATCTTCCTTTATTGCTCCTTTACCCATTATTGTTTTTCCAATAATCAGGGTAGGTCGCGATTTTTCACTTACTGCAATCCGAAGTGCATCGCGGATTGCTTCAGCATCATTACCAGCAATAGTAAGTACATTCCATCCCCAGGCCTCATATTTCATCCTGGTATCCTCAGATGTAACAGATTCAGTACCAGTAGAAAGTTGAATATCATTCGAGTCATAAAACATAATAAGATTGTTCAGCCCGAGATATCCGGCCAAACGTCCTGCACCTTGTGAAATCTCCTCCTGAATGCCACCGTCTGAAATAAAAGTATACGTCTTATGAGCCATCCATTCACCGAAGCGTGCAACGAGAAAGCGTTCGGCAATTGCTGCTCCTACTGCCATTGTATGACCTTGGCCCAGTGGTCCGGAGGTGTTTTCTACTCCACGTTCAACATCAACTTCAGGATGCCCTGGAGTTACTGACCCCCATTGCCTGAATTCCTTTAAGTCGCTCGTAGAATAGTTGCCGGCAAGTGCCAAAACTGAATAAAGCATGGGAGACATGTGCCCCGGATCTAGAAAGAACCTATCCCGAAATGGCCATGTCATTTCACTTGGATCATAATTTAAAAATTCTGTGAATAGAATATTCACAAAATCGGCCCCACCCATAGCCCCTCCAGGATGACCTGAATTCGCTTTTTCTACCATGGCGGCAGAAAGGATCCGAATATTATCTGCTGCTCTGTTTGTTGCTGAACTTACCATTCAAAAAATATTTATAACTATTTAAATTTTAATACCTTTTATCATCATTTACACTGTCGGCCATTTAAACTGTCGGCGAGACTAAAAGAAAGTACACTTTCGTATAACTACCTGGCATTTAGCGTACGAACCATAAAGACTCCTTCAATAGCCGCTACTTTATCTACTAATTCTTCGGAAAGACTGCTTGTGCTGGCATCAATAATATTGTAGGCAATATCCCCTTTATTCTTATTCAGCATATTATCAATATTGATACCAGCCTGTGCCAGAATCGTCGTAATCTGACTAATTATATTCGGAACGTTTTTATTAGTAACAAGCAGTCGCGCTCCATTATTTCGCTCAAGCTCTGCAGCCGGAAAATTGACTGAATTACGGATATTTCCATTTTCGAAAAAATTTCGTATTTGTTCTGCAGCCATTATTGCACAGTTAACTTCTGATTCATTTGTAGAAGCGCCAAGATGAGGAATTGCAATAACCTTATTTGATTTAAGAAGTTCGGCATTTGGGAAATCAGTAAGATATGCCCCTACTTTTCCGGTTTCAAGTGCAGATAAAAGATCAGAATCATTGACTAGCTCTCCACGTGCAAAGTTTAATATCTTCACTCCGTTTTTCATTAATTTTATCTTGTCTGAATTAATAAAACCCTTTGTCTCTGCCATTAATGGTATTTGCAACGTGATAAAATCAGCCTTTGAAAGCATTGATTCAACACCGAATGCACGAATAATATCATGATGGAGATTCCATGCATGATCTATTGAAATATATGGATCATAACCAATTACGTTCATTCCAAGAGATTGAGCTGAATTGGCAACCAACACACCAATAGCGCCAAGTCCTATAACTGCAAGAGTTTTTCCTTTAATCTCGAAACCACCAAAATTCGCCTTCCCCTTTTCAACAAGAGCAGGAACTTTATCACCCTCTTCAACAAGTGTCTTAGCCCATTGAACACCTCCGATCAGATCGCGGGATGCAAGTAACAGACCCGCGATAACCAATTCCTTTACTCCATTGGCATTGGCACCCGGTGTATTAAAAACGACAATACCTTTTTCAGTGCATTTAGCAATTGGAATATTGTTAACCCCGGCACCTGCCCTGGCTATGGCTTTTACCGATTGCGGTATTTCCATATCATGCATACTAAAACTGCGCAAAACGATTGCATCAGGATTCGAAATTTCATTGGAAATTTCATAATTGTCAGTTGGAAATACCTGAAGACCCTCGGCATCGATCTTGTTAAGTGTCTGAATTTTATACATATTAAACTGTTTAAGAGTTTGATTGTTTAGCGTACAAATATCATAAAAAGTGATGGTTTTTCCTTTTTTTCAAAGGTTAATTTTTGATTATTTTATTGTTTGATGAGAAAAATCGAAATAAATACGTTTTTAAACCCTTTTGTTGCAATTATCTGTAATTTTGCATATATTTTGAATGATAAGTTGAAAAGTTTTAAATCTTCGGAATGGAATTACTTGAACAAATAAAAGAGAAGGCCCGTAGCCTTCAAAAACGGATTGTGTTAGCTGAAGGTTCTGAGTTGAGAACACTCCGGGCAACTGAGATATTGCTTCGGGAGAATCTTGCTAAGATAATATTACTAGGTGATCCTCAAGAGATTAAAGATATTGCTGCCAAAGAAAATATATCCATCTCGGGAGCTGAAATAATTAATCCGAGATCAGATGAAAAAAGAGAATATTATGCTGGTCTGATGGTTGAAGCAAGAAAAAATAAGGGATTAACCCATAGTGATGCACTGGAATTATTAAACGATCCGCTGACTTTTGGACCCTTAATGATTAAAGCAGGAGATGCTGACGGAGAAATTGCCGGGGCGATTAATTCAACCGGGGATGTTCTTCGCCCAGCCTTACAATATGTTAAAACCATGCCTGGTGTGAGTGTTGTGTCAGGTGTATTTTTTATGCTTTTTCAAAATAAATCAATTGGAGATCAGGGTATTTTGGTCTTTGCAGATTGCGCCGTGATGCCGGACCCGAATGAGCAGCAGTTGGCAGAAATAGCAATAACTACTGCGAAAACTGCCAAATCTATTGCTAATCTGGAGCCCCGTATTGCGATGCTATCTTTTTCAACAAAGGGAAGTGCTCAGCATTTGCTTGTTAACAAGGTCGCTAATGCAACAAAATTGGCTCAGGAATTGGCACCGGATTTAATGATTGATGGTGAAATGCAGCTGGATGCTGCTCTTGATATAGATGTGGGTAAATTAAAGGCGCCTGGAAGCAAGGTTGCGGGAAGGGCAAATGTACTTGTTTTTCCCGGTCTTGAAGCTGCCAACATCGGGTACAAATTAGTACAAAGGTTAGGAGGTGCCGAAGCAATCGGACCCGTGCTTCAGGGAATGGCAGCACCGATAAATGACTTATCCAGAGGCTGTTCAGTCAGTGATATTGTTAACATGGTTGCGATAACTGCAACCCAGGCTGAATAAGAGCCGGGTACATAAATTATAAATGGGTGTCATCGGCAGAAAAGATTAAACTAAGAATGAAAAAAATAATTAAAGGAATTTTCACCAATGGAAGAGCTTATAATAGAACCTATTGAAGAATTCGGATTAAGCAAAAAACAGCAACAAAGAACTCTTTTCTCAAAAATTGGTATTGTTGGGTGTGGAAAAGACGGACAAAATATTGCTCGGATTGCAAGTGCAAATGGAATTGAAGTTGTCTTTATTGAACTTTCGGAGGACCGCATTCAAAATGCATATAACAGGTTAGGCATTGTTCTAGACAGGCGAATAGATAACTGGGGAATGACTCAGGGAGAAAAGAAATTGATTCTCTCCAGAATAAAAGGGAGCTTAAATTACAAGGATTTAAAGGATTGCGACTTTGTTATCGAGGCTATCAGAGCCGAATCAAGTGAACGCAAAATTACTCAGCGCAAGGAAGTTTTCAGGAAAATCGAAGAGGTCGTGTCACCAGAATGTATAATAGCCACAAATTCAACGACTATAATCATAACAGAACTTTCTTCTGAATTGAAATACAGGGACAGGTGTGTGAGCCTCCATTTCTTTGTACAGTCGCCGGAAGCCAGAGTATGTGAAGTTGTAAAGGGATTGTATACGACTGAGGAAGTTTACAATAAGGTTTTGAAATTTGTCAAAATGGTAAACAGACAGGCTATTCCAGTCGAAGAGTCTGCGGGGTTGATTTCAATTCGATTATATACTGCACTTCTGAACGAGGCATGTGAGGTTCTTCTCGAAGGAGTTGGATCAATGGTTGATATTGATACTGTTTGGAAAGTAGGGTTTGGCATGCGATTTGGTCCTTTTGAATTAGCAGATATTTTGGGAATTGACAAAATAAACCGCTGGATGGAAAACCTTTATTCAGAGTTTGGTGATCCCCGGTATATGGCTTCTCCGGTGATAAAAAAATTAGTTCGCGCACGTCGTTTTGGGGTTCATGTCTGCTGCGGCTTTTACACATACGATAAAAATGGGAAAATTATAGGGAACAGCCCGATGTCTACTGAAAGGGTATAAACCCTTACAAAGAATTTTAAATTTAATGTTATGAAAATATTAGTTATAAACTGTGGAAGTTCATCAATAAAATATCAGTTATATTCGCTCGAAAGGCACCATATACTCGCAAAAGGTATTGTTGAAAAGATAGGAATGAAAGGCTCATTCTTAAAGCATGAAAAAGAAACCGGACAAAAGGTTCTTTTCGAAGGTGAAATACTCGATCATAAAATTGGAATTGAATATGTTCTGGGTGTTTTGTCGAGTGAAAAACATGGTTGCATTAATTCCCTGGAGGAAATAAACGCAGTAGGCCATCGGGTAGTTCATGGAGGTGAAGAATTTAGTGAAAGTGTATTAATTACAGATGAGATTATTCACAAGCTCGAGAAATTCATTGACCTTGCGCCTTTACATAACCCTCCTAATCTTAAAGGAATATACGCTCTTAAAGCACTTATTCCGGATATTCCTCAGGTTGCAGTATTTGATACCGCTTTTCACCACACAATTCCACAGCATTCATTTATGTATGCAATTCCTTATGCTTTGTACAAAAAATATGGGATTCGGCGTTATGGCTTTCATGGCACCAGTCACAAATATGTTTCAAACCGTGCATGTGAGTTACTTGATATTGATCCATCTTCGGCAAAAATTGTTACCTGCCATTTAGGGAATGGAGCGTCGGCCTGTGCCATCAAAAATGGAAAATCAATTGATACATCGATGGGATTCACCCCCGTTGAAGGTCTGATAATGGGTACAAGATCGGGTGATATAGACATGGGCGCTGTGGCGTATATTATGGATAAGGAGAGGATCGGAACCAAATCAGCCTCTACCCTATTCAATAAACATAGTGGCTTATTAGGAATTTCAGGAATTTCATCTGATTCGCGTGAAATACGTGCAGCTGCTGATAAAGGCGACGAACGCTGTTTACTGGCAATAAAAATGTTTGACTACCGCATTAAAAAATATATTGGAAGCTATGCTGCAGTAATGGGTGGTATAGATTTGCTTGTTTTTACAGGTGGGATTGGTGAAAATTCAGATGTATCGAGAGCTGGAATTTGCGAAGGCCTTGAATTTCTGGGGATTGAAATTGATCAAAACTTAAATGAAGGATTAAAAGGAGAAGAAAGATTAATCAGTAAGGCAGGTGCTAAAGTAAAAGTGATCGTAGTACCAACTAACGAGGAGTTAATGATTGCGATTGACACACAAAACATAGTCTGTGAAAAAATTTAATTTGCTCGGGAACGTGAAATTAAATTGTAAATGTTAATCCATCGTAACCAGGTTCGACGTTTGGCGGAAGTTCCTTCAATAGATCTGAATGCTTACCAATTTCATGACTCATGTGAGTGAAGTAAGCAGTTTTAGGATTTATTCTTTGAATCAACTCAATTGCACCTGAAAGATTGAGATGAGAAATATGAGGAGATTTGCGTAAAGCACATATAACCAAGATCTTAATTCCATGTAGTTTTTCTAACTCACTATCTTCAATTAAATTAAAATCAGTGAGATAGGCAAAATTACCAAAACGAAAACCATAAACCGGCAACTTAAAATGATAAACCCTGATAGGGATTACAGAAATACTTCCGATTTTAAATGCTCTGCTATCCAAATCTATTAATTCCATTTGTGGTATACCCGGATATTTATTAGTATCAAAAACATAATTAAAAATGGAACGCAGATTTTTTTGCACCCTGGGTTCGCAATAAACATCCATAGGTGATTTTCTTATCCAATTAAAACTTCGGATATCATCAAGCCCGAAAATATGATCTGCATGTTCATGGGTAAGTAATATGGCATCTAAGTTATCTACCTTATGACGTAACATTTGTTGTCTGAAATCGGGACCAACATCCACTACTATTCGTGTTGCCCCCTCCTCAATCATCAAAGCACTCCGTAGTCTTTTGTCCTTTGAATCATCAGACTGACACACATCACAATTACAAGCTATTACAGGAACACCTTGAGAGGTGCCGGTTCCCAAAAGGGTAATTCTCATTTTCTACTTTTTGATGTTCAAACTTACTCAAAAATCGCTAATGGTCAATATTTAATTGACAATTCGAATTGAGAATCTGCGATATCTTCATCACTTAATATTTTCTTAATTAGATATTATAAGCTTAACTTTGCCGAAATTTGAATTATGGGAAATCTATACCTAATACCCACCACCCTGGGTGAATCAGGAACCAGTCATGTAATACCTTCCGATGTTTCAGTGATCATTAAGAATATAAAGTATTTTATAGTTGAAAATATTAGAACCTCGAGACGATTTCTTCGGAAACTGGATCCAAATATGAATATAGACGAATTACAATTCTTTGAATTAAATCAACATACAGATAGCCGGATTATTGAAACTTATCTGAATCCAACCCAGGATGGGCATGACGTTGGTATAATCTCGGAGGCCGGGTGTCCCGGAGTAGCTGATCCTGGTGCTGAGGTTGTTAGATATGCTCATATCCGAAAAATCCGGGTCATTCCTTTGGTTGGCCCCTCCTCTATTCTGCTTTCTTTGATGGCATCAGGGATGAATGGTCAGAATTTTGCTTTTATTGGATATATTCCCGTTAAACCCGTTGAAAGGATTAAGACGATCAAAGAAATTGAAAGAAGATCGGCTTTTGAAAATCAGACACAGATATTTATCGAAGCTCCTTATCGCAATAATCAATTATTTAGTGACTTAGTTAAAAATCTTGGTGAACAGACCAGACTATGCATAGCCTGCGATCTGACACTGGAGACTGAATTTGTAAAAACATTAACGGTTAGTCGCTGGATAAAGGAAGTTCCGGATTTAAATAAACGTCCGGCAATATTCCTCTTGTCAGCAAACAAAGTCTAACCTGTTAAACAATTCAAATATTCCCGACTAAGGCCTTAATTTATTCTTCAGCAAATTGTATTCGAATTCAAAATTAGGTGTAAAAATATCCTGGCCAAGATGTTTTTCTATATTTGTTGGGCTCCAGAATCTCCCCTCCTTAACCTCGTCACTATGTAATTTTATCTTTTTATAATCATAAGACAGGAAGCAATATACAAGCTCACTCTCTATTTCGGAATCCCATTTGTAATTACCAAGAGACCTGGCACTAAAATCATGAAGTCCAATTTCCTCGAATGCTTCGCGACGCAGGGCTGTTTCAAGATCTTCACCGTAGGATATATGTCCGCCGACTGAAGTGTCCCATTTCCCGGGTTGAACTAATTTTTCCAGCGGTCTTTTTTGGAGGTAAATGTGACCATTGGGGTTTACTACATGTAAATGGACAACCGGATGAAGGATTTTTTCTCCCATGTGACATGAAGATCTTGAAGCTTTTCCAATTATTCTTCCATTCTCTGCAACTACTGGTAACCATTCTTCATGCTCATTTAACAAAGTTGCATTATCGATTTCTACGCGTTTTACATTGTTTCGGTTTTTAAAGAATTCGTAAATGAAATAAACAACAAAAACAAGATAAAAAAGTCCACCGCTGATAAATGCCCATGCTTCTTTACTCATAAAGAAAGCAGAATAAAAAACTAATCCTGTATGAATAAGAACGATATAAAAAAGGTTTCGTAAATTTCGCTTGAACAGATTAGCCTGACTGTCATTCATCTCAATCCCGTTCATATATTTGCGGGTCATAGTCCCGACAATGTCGATTGACGAATAAACCGAGACTCCCAGGATGATGCATAAAATTGACTCAATTAGTGCAGGCTTTAATTTGAAAAATATATCATTTTCCAATAAAATCGAGATTCCTGATAAGGCTACCAGCATAGCAGTGTCCAATAATACAAAACGATCGAGTCGTTTTTCACGAATCCAGGTATAGCCCATTTCGCCTACTCCTATAATCAAGGCTACAACTAAACCAACTTTCATCCCCCAATATTCGTCGGCAATGATAAAGACGAAAAGTGGCACGAAACCTGGAAGCAACTTTTTAATTAGTTCTGACTTTTTCATACTAATTTATCTCAAATTGTAATGCAGACATCTAATTGCATAATAATCAACTGCTTATTATAAATAGCTTTGATATAAAGATAGTTTAGTCAGTTTCTAATTGCAGGGCATACTTAGGCAATAAAGATCTGAAAAGTTCAAGGGCTTCCTTAATTGAAAGTTTTGTTTCACCTCCTGAAGCATTGCGGTGTCCGCCTCCGTGAAAATGCTCTCCCGAAAACTCATTCGTTGCGAAATTCCCTTTGGAACGAAAGGATACTTTTACAATTCCATTTTTCTCCATAAAAAAGGCAGAAAAAACAATCCCTTTTATTGAAAGTGGATAATTAACAAATCCTTCCGTATCACCGGGCTGAAAATCATATTTTTTTAATTCATTGGCCGTAAGCCATATAACGGCTGAGCGGTATTGGGGAAAAATCTCCATCTTCTCAGAAAGACAATAGCCCAAAAGTCGCATTCTTTTCTCGGAAAAATTATTAAACAATGAATCATTAATACGCTCTTTATCAGCACCTTTATTTATAAGCTCTCCAACAATCCGGTAAGTCGAATGGCGTGAGGCATTATGACTGAAAGAACCTGTGTCTGCAATGATTCCAGTCAGTAAAGCATTCGAGCCAACGCGTCCAATATGTTCTAACATACCTAGTGCCTCGACAAAGTCATAAACCAATTCTGCAGTTGAGCTAACATCTGTATCTGAAAAAATATATTCGGCATTAATCTTAGGGTCGGGATGATGGTCGATTAAAACAATTGGTTTTTTCATAAAATGCAAATATTCTTCAATCTTTCCCAATCTTTTAAGATCATTGAAGTCGAGAAAAAATAATGCATCGGTCTTAGCTAGTATATTCTGGCATAGCTTGGTATTGTTTTCATATACCAAAGGGTGATGATGGTTATCCAACCAATTTAAGTATCCGGGAAAATCATTTGGAACAATAACACAGGAATCGAATCCGGCATTTATGAATATGTCATTTAATCCAATTGAAGCGCCAATTGCGTCACCATCAGGATTTACATGAGGAATGATAACCACCTTTTTTACAGATCCTTTAAGCCAGTCACTCACTCTTGCGCAGGTATTTTTATCAAATCTATTCAACGAATTTCATGTTTTTGGTGAACACGCAAAGATATTTTAATTACATTTATATCGTTCATTTTAAAGAAATTATTTATCAAAAAAACGTTCCAAAATGAGTGGAAATATCACATTTACAATGATTAAGCCTGATGCGGTAAGAAATAACTTCATCGGCCCTATTCTTAAGATTATTAACGAAAATGGATTTCGAATCAAAGCCATAAAAATGACCCATTTTACTCGCGAACGTGCTGAGGCTTTTTATGGTGTTCATGCAGGTAAGTTCTTCTTCGACGGTCTGGTTGATTTCATGTCTTCGGGACCAATTATTGCAGCAATACTCGAAAAAGAAAATGCAATTGAAAATTACAGAGAATTAATAGGCAATACAAATCCTGAAAAAGCTGCAGAAGGAACGATCAGAAGGCTTTTTGCCGAATCTTTTACTGCAAATGCAGTGCATGGTGCTGATAGTGATGAAAATGCGATTCGTGAGGGATCTTTCTTTTTCTCCGAAATGGAACAATTTTGAGTTATTTACAAAAAAGGAGACAAACCGGTTTTAATGCCTTTATTTGATCAGCATATTCTAGTTTACCAGTTTCTTGATTCCGTCGAAACGAAACAATATTCTGAGAATTTTGATTTGCGACCAATAAAAAATCTTCATTTGGCGATAAGGTGAAGTTTCTGGGGATTTCACCTCTCGTGGGTTCTTGTCCGATTAGTCTAATGTTTCCCTTTTGTGGATCTACAGAAAATATAGCTATAGTGTTAATGCCCCTGTTTGAGGCATACAAAAACCGACCATCTTTCGAGATATGAATATCTGCACAATTATTAGTTGTGGATGTTTTATCCGGAAGTGTCGATATAGTTTCAATTGTTGTAAATGAACCATCCTTATTTAAATTCACTACCGATATACTGTTTGATATTTCATTTACAATATATACGAATTTCAGGGATGGATGAAATACAAGATGCCTTGGACCGCTTCCAGGGATTAGGTTAATTGATTGAATTTCTGATTTTTCAAGTTTCGTACCCCCCTCCGGAAGATTATATAAAGCCACTTTGTCTGTCCCAAGGTCAGCAACAAATATTCGGTTGGAATTTGGTTCAAAGTATGAGCTGTGGACATGTGGCTGGCTTTGTCTTTGCTTAATCGGGCCTTCCCCAAAATGTTGTTGAATATCGCAGGGAGGACTTAATTCACCAGTCTTATTTAAATGAAATAGTGCAACATTTCCCCCTGAATAGTTTGCTGTCAGAACATTTCCGGCCTGATTAACTGAAATAAAACATGGATCAGCCCCGCCGCTTACTACCTTGCTAACCGGCCTAAGCATATGATCATTGCTGTTTGTTGCAAATGATTGTATATAACCCATATTACTATTTTTCCCATCTGCGATTTCATTCACAGCAAGTAAATACATTCCATCAGGGGTTAATGCCAAAAAAGATGGGTTAGTAGATTCTGCGGCTAATCCGAGATCGGAAAGCTTTCCGTTCATTGGGTTTAGACTAAAGGAATAAATCCCTTTACTTCCTGAATTCGTGTAGGTTCCAACATAAAAATGCTGAGGTTCGCCAGACTTGGTTGCTCCTGCAATTATAGGGTTACTATGACAAAACATTAAAATAATTAACAAATTATTAAATACGTTCTTATGCATCTTATTACATTATTTCAGCTTTATGATTTTTCTTCGGCCAGTTTAATTCAAATAGTATACAAATCCAATTGTACCTGAAATCATCTTAATAGATATGAGATCATTACCAGATCCAAGTGTTTCTGTCAGGACTGATTCGGCTTGTTGTGAGATTCTTGTTTGCTGGTACTTTATCCTGGCAGACGAAAGGTAATAGTCAATACCAGCTTTAAGATTTAACCGTTCAGAAATTGGGAACCTAAAAGCAGTTCCGCAAAGAACGCCCCAGGAAAGGTCTGTAGCGGTTGTGTTTTTATCAGTGTAATACCATTTATTCTGAGGGTCGTTATACTGAAGTTTCTGTTGTGGCAGGTATGTAAGGTTAAGTCCGCCAAGTAGTTGCAGATCCCAGTAAAACCGGCCTATGGGAACTGTGAATACTGGGCCAACGAGTAAGGCATTCCACATCCAAGGATTAGAAGTGTATGATAAATAACTGGAATTTGTGACAATGACAGAGGGGTCAATCCTGTTTTTAATCATGGATTCCATAGCAGGATTATCCACTGAATTCGCATTAATATATGCAAGCCCTTTAAATCCCCAATGGTTAGTTAATGGATAGGTCCCATCCAACATGATTGCGAACCCTTTTTGGGCATATCCTGAAGATTTGGCGTTTTTATCTGATTGACCAAAGGCCCCGTCTGGCCAGGAACCTCCCATTGTAAAAGAGAAATACCAGTTATCTGTTTGAGCTATACTGCTAATTGACAACATGATGAACACAAAAAGAACTGATATTTTTTTCATTTCCAGAATATTTTTTTAATTACAATTTCGTCTTTCCTTACCGGAAGAATTACTTCCCTGAAAGAAGACAATAATCAGTTCAGAAAAGTTGCAATATAAGGAATAATATTGCCCTGAATAATTTTTCCTGTTTCAACATTTAGCTGGCTGCCATGCAGACTATGTGGAATAGAGAACACAATAATAGTTACCAGTGAGGCAGCAATTATCCAAATATTTGCATTTTTTTTGCGAATCATAACAATTGCAACAAGCCAGGCAACGATTGCAATCAAAGTTTTATTGTCTGTAAGGTCCCATCCAAATGGTGCCCCCGTCCAATAGTGATCAAATGCATATTTTTGAACAATCGGTCCCAAAACAAAGCCGCCTGCAATAAGGACAATAAATGTCACAACTGCCATATTTTTATAGTTGGACATTTTAAACAAGGCTAAAAATCCAGAGATATTACTAAAAAACATGGCTAAAAACATGAGAAAAATATGGATGCCAAGGATTATTTTGGGCACATCTCCGGTAAATCTGATCACGACAGGAGAGTTAGCTGCTAATTTTAATTGTGATCCATTTCTTTCAAGATCAACTTTATACTCAAGTTTACCTGCTGGTGGCTGGTGAGGAAGATAACCAACCAATTTATCTCCTTCACGTTTGAGATCTAATTTAGTCATCTCATCACGGGTTGGATATTTACGGTAACTTAGTGTCCCTTTAACTGTAATATCGGAAATCTCCAGAATTACAGGACAATCTGTTGTAGTTGAATGAGAACGTAGAAATTGGATCGAATAACTCTTAACCCCGGTATTAACTGAGGTCTTTAATGGATAGGTTGGACCAGTCATACGCTGATATACAGCGGCTGCAAGTGTTAATATCAAGGCAAAAATCCACAGTAAAGTTTTCATAGGTCAGTATGTTTATTGATCCGTGAAAATAACAATAAATAACTATTTTTACAACCAGGACAATCTTAAAACAAATAACGCGATGAAGTTGACATCAATAGTAATAGTATTAACATGCTTTATATCACTTTACAATGTAAAAGCAGAAACAGGAAAAAAATCAGGTCTTACTTTTCGATTTAATGTCAAGGAAGACGAAAAAAAAGTCGATGTTTTAATTGAGGGGAAATTATTTACCTCCTACCGTTGGCCTGACAATGTAATGAAACCAGTATTATATCCTGTCATGTCTTCTGAAGGAACAGAGATAACACGCGGTTATCCTATAAACCCAAGACCTGGCGAACGGGTAGATCACCCGCACCATGTTGGAATCTGGTTCAATTACGGAGATGTTAACGGGTTTGATTTCTGGAATAACTCTCCTGCAATTTCCCCGGATAAAAAAAATGGGTATGGAACTATTAAACATGTCAAAATTAATAGGTTAGAAGAAGGAAATGGGAAAGGATATCTGGAAACAACCTCAAGTTGGATCGATCCATCAGGGAAACAAATTATTGAGGAGAAGACTGAATTTCATTTCATTGCTGAAGGGAAAACAAGAATTATTGATAGAATTGCTACCCTTACTGCCACTGGTGGAGCCGTTATGATGAAAGATAACAAAGAGGGTGTTTTCGCGATACGTGTTGCCAGGCAGCTCGAACTACCCTCAAAGGATGAAGTAATCATGACTGACGCGCAGGGAAATCCGACAAATGTTAAGAAGATGACTAACGAAGGCGTGTCAGGAAGTTACAGAAGCAGCGAAGGAATAAAAGATGATGCAGTATGGTCTACGAGGGCAAAATGGATGGATCTTAATGGTATCATAGGTAACGAGAAAATTGCACTTATTATATGTGATCACCCTAAAAATCAAAGCTATCCAACTTTTTGGCATGCCAGAGGTTATGGTCTTTTTGCTGCTAACCCGCTTGGATGGAGTATTTTCACAAAGGGAAAAGAGTCTCTCAACTATATTGTTCCAGCAGGAAAATCAGTAATTTTCAGGTACAGGATTATCGTTTATTCAGGAGGAGATTTGAAAGATGCTGAGATTAATGCTTACTCAGATGATTTTGCAAAAAGATACTAAAGTAATTTCTGCTCAGCATGGCACTTAATTACATTTGGATATTTTTCTTTCTGATTGCATTTGTAATTGGGATCGTAAAATTGGTATTTTTGGGTGATGCTGAAGTATTTCCGGAAATGATCAATTCCACATTTGATATGGCAAAGAGTGGATTTGAAATTTCACTTGGTCTGACAGGTGTATTGACTTTATGGTCCGGAATCATGAAAATTGGAGAAAAGGGGGGAATTGTAACGATTATTTCACGTCTGATAGGTCCCTTTTTCAACAAGCTTTTTCCTGAACTTGGAAAAAACCATCCTGCCTATGGCCCTATGATGATGAATTTTGCTGCTAACATGCTTGGATTGGATAATGCTGCTACTCCAATGGGATTACAGGCAATGGGCGAGATGCAAAAGTCGAATCCGAACCCAGGCATTGCTTCAAACGCACAGATCATGTTCCTTGTTTTGAATGCCTCTGGATTAACAATAATTCCAATATCCATAATGGTTTACAGGGCTCAGCTTGGTGCCCATGATCCTTCGGATGTGTTCATTCCGATTTTGCTTGCCACTTTCTTTTCAACACTAACCGGACTAATTGGAGTGTCGGTCTACCAACGCATAAATCTGTGGGATAAAACGATAATATCTTATTTATCAGGGATGTTTGTTTTTGTTTTTACCCTGATTTATTTAACGCATACTCTTTCTCCTACAAATCTTGCTCACTACTCAAAGGTAGTAAGCAATTTACTGTTGTTCTCAATTATCATCGGATTTTTATTACTTGGGCTTCGCAAAAAAATAAATGTTTACGAAACTTTCATTGATGGAGCTAAAGAAGGTTTTACAACAGCTATAAAAATTATTCCTTATCTTGTTGCAATACTTGTAGCCATTGGAGTTTTTAGAACCTCAGGCGCCATGGATTTTCTGATTGCTGGTTTTCGCAGGACGATCGAGGCAATTGGTGTTAACACCGATTTCATTGGAGCATTGCCAACTGCTTTAATGAAACCTCTCAGCGGCAGTGGATCACGGGGGATGATGGTTGATGTAATGAAAACGGCAGGAGCTGATTCCTTTATTGGAAGATTATCATGCATTGTGCAGGGAGCGGGTGACACTACTTTTTTCGTACTTGCAGTCTATTTTGGATCTGTTGGAATTAAAAATACCAGACATGCACTTGTTTGTGCCCTACTGGCTGATTTAGCAGGTCTTTTTGCTGCTATTTTAATCGGGTATTTATTTTTCCACTAAAATGTAAACATTAAAAATCCCCGTCAAAATCTTACTTTTTCCGGGGATTGTCAAAAAATTATAAAAGAATCAAATATGGAAGCTAAGCAGCTAATTTGCAATTACTTATATTTGATTTACTTTTTATCAGCATCTTTTTTTGTGCAAGCCTTGTCTCCACCTTTTTCACAAGCAGCTTTGTCTTTGCAGCAAGCTTTTTTGCAATCTTTTGAACAAGCAGTAGCAGCTTTAGGTTTGCTATCCTGAGCACTAACATTTACACCAGCAAGGGTCATCCCTGCTACCATCACGAATAAATAAATTAACTTTTTCATCATTAAAAATTTTATATAAATAATTAATCATTTTATGGTTTGGCTAAAACAATTTTCTAAAACCCTGACAAAACAGCGAAGCCAATTCCTACACAAATAACAATCAAATTTGGCAATTTTCATTCATTTTTCAACAAAATATTTTGAATTTTTTAAATGTCTATAATTGTGATACTTATATGTATTCATTCTAAATAAAACTCACAAATTACTTAAAATAAGGTAAATAAAAATGTATATTGACGTTTACTTTAACCTGGGAATACGTATCATTGTAAAATAAACCTTTAGCAACGCTTAAAAATAAATCAAAAGATGGTATCAAATGAATTGGTTTCAGCAATTGAAGCTGTTTATCAAAGGCTGGAGGAGCACATTCAGGAAACTACTACTAAAACTGGCATGAAATGCAAACATTTATGTAATGTATGTTGCAGAAAAACCAACATTGAGGCAAGTGCTGTGGAGTTTATTCCTCTTGCTGCATGGCTGTATGAGAATAAAATTGTAGATGAGTTCATGAGCAGACTGGACGAGAGTAATGAAACTGGCTATTGTCCTCTCTTTTTACCGGATGCATGGAAAGAGGGAAAAGGTGGATGTTTAAACTATGATAAAAGAGGCCTTGTATGCAGATTATTTGGTTTCGGTTACAGAATTGACCGTGAAGGGATAGCTGAAATTGTCACCTGCAAGGTATTGAAGGAATCTGATCCGAATGCAGTCAATACAGCCAGACAGATTGGTTATAAATCACAACAATCGGTTCCGCTTTTCACAAACTATGCAATGCAACTCTTTAGTATCCATCCTGAGCTTTCAATTCAGCAATTACCGATTCATAAAGCTATACGACTCGCAATCGAGAAAATGTATTTTCATTATGCAAATTTGAATGAATCCTTTATTGATGAAAAAGCACAACCCAAATAAAAATCCAGACTTAATTTGATTGGGTAAAAATCGATTAATCTAAATAGATTTGCAGTATTATTCTGATTTGGAAAAGCTTAAGTCATTTTCCTTCATATATTTGACCATTCTCCTGGCATGATTAACATCGTCTCCATTTAGTTTTTGCATTATTTTTAAAACTGTAGAATTTGGCTGTACTGTCATAAGAAGCTCAAAATGAGATTCTCCAATAGAATTTTCAATTTCAAAAGCTATCTCGAAAGCTTGTAGCCGGGATGGCGAATGATGTTTAAAATAGTCTATTTGATTTTTTAATGAAAGATTCATTTTTTTTAGCTCACTCATCTGTCTTTCGATAGAACCTGCCGAAAGCAGGTTATCAGTCAAAAATATATCATTTATTGACTCAATTAATGCCGCATGGTTCAATTCTTCAATGGACAATTTCCACCAAAAATCAGCATCCTGTTGAAACTTGGCACTAAACTGCTGATATAGGTCTCCTATGTTAAGTTCCAAAGCTACAGACTCTGCTATAAACTCCTTAATTATCTCATTCATAAAAAGTTGATGTCAGGGAAATGATCAATTTTACAAATTTAAAAATAACTCAATTTTATGAATTATATTTACTTCTCAGACTTTATTCTAATTTTGGAGAATTAAATGACTAAGTTCATATTGTATTCTATATTTCAAAATCTATACGAACATTTTTAACTGCAATGATTAAGACTTTATTAATTGCCGGCATCGGTGGATTTATTGGAACCATAATGAGATTCTTAGTATCCCGTTATTTCCAGGAAAACACAATTTCTCTATTCCCCTGGGGCACATTTACTGTTAATCTGGTGGGTAGTTTACTTATTGGAATTTTTTTTGGATTGTCAGAGCGTGGGAATTTTCTAAGCCCTGATGTAAGAATATTTCTGACTGTGGGAATTTGCGGAGGATTTACAACTTTTTCATCTTTAGCAAATGATGCTTTTGTGCTGCTTCAGGAAAGGGAGTGGCTACGACTTAGTTTATATACTAGCTTAAGCTTTTTTTTAGGCCTTCTGGCAGTGTATGGAGGCCGTTTAATTGTTAAATCTATCTGACATGATACAAAATTCGACAAACAGCTTACTTAGGATATTTATCAGCTCAACGGATCAGATTAAACAAAATCTGCTTTCTGAGTTCCTTATCATAAAGGCAAAAAATTCAGGGATATCCGGAGCAACAGCATTTAAAGGAATCATTGGATATGGTGCAAGTTCTGCAATTCAATCCTATAAATTCTGGGAAATCAGTGATAAATTACCCGTAGTCGTAGAAATTATAGATGAGGATGAAAAAATCAGAAGTTTTTATGAATCAATATTACCAGAACTTGAAAAAATGAGATATGGGTGTCTGGTCACACTCGAAAAGGTTGAGGTTCTACTTTTCAAATCCGGTAAAACCAAATCATAATAAGTGGAATTCTGAAATAAATGTAAGAATCCCCGTCATTCTTTTCGTGTAAGGTGTGCGAAAGGATTTTGAATGACGAGGATTCTATAAGTAATTCATTCAACAAGCATTGCATGTCTAAGTTTTTCGGCTATCTCCTCTCCTTTCATTATTTTTACAATTTCGAGAGAAAATTTTAAAGCAGCTCCTACTCCTCTTCCGGTTATAATTCGTTCGTCAGAAACAAAAGGAACCATTTGTAATTCGGCATCGTTAATATACTTTTCAAACCCTGGATAGCATACAGCTTTACGTCCTTTAAAAATTGAAAGGTTTCCAAATACCATCGGTGCAGCGCAAATAGCTCCAAGAAATTTTCCTGACTTTTCGTACTCTAAAATTTGACTTTTTAATCCATAATGTTCATTTAGGTTTTGAGCGCCGGGCATTCCACCTGGAAGGATAATCATAATCCCATCGTTGAAATTAACATTTTCAAATAAAGTATCTACCTTAATTACAATATTATGAGCTCCTTTCACTAAGGAATTCCCGGTAATGGATACAGTAATTACTTCCATTTCAGCCCGACGTAAAACATCGATAATTGTCACAGCTTCAATCTCCTCAAAGCCTTCTGCCAATTGTACGAAAACTTGATTCATAGTATCAGAAAATTACAATTCAAATCATTCAGGTTTAAGTTATTTTTGAAGTTCAATTGCTTTTATTATAGATTCTATCTCCTTTAAACGAGACACAACGTAATCAGTTTCAATTAATTCACGCGCTTTTTGATAATAGAACCGTGCTGTAGGATATTCTTTCTGATTAAATCCATTATCTGCCTTCCTGACATAATCGGCAAATAATCGCTGATCCGATTGTGATAACTGATCCGTAATCAATTTATCAATAATTTTTAGTTGTTCAAGTGGATAGGGTTCCCATGCTTTAATTTCTAATGCACTCCGATAATAAAATCTAGCTGCAGTTAGATTTTGAGCCTTCATCTGAACATCTGCACTTGATATAGTAACATTGTATTCCTTGATTTTTTCAGAGCTGATATCTGATTCGATCATCTTATCGCAATATTCAATTTTGTCTGTCAGATACTTGTCCCCTGGCTTAACTTTCAGTGTTTCTGAGAAATAAAACTTCGCAATTTTCCATTGTGAGTTTTTAAAATTCTCGTCACCAAGCCTTGTTTTTTCAAAATACAATTTTTCAACCGGCGATAAATTCTTATCCTCTTCCTGGTATTTCTGAGCCATCGCCTTGGCAGCAATACCATCCAAGATTGCCTGTATCTCTCTGATCCTCTGTGGCGGGACCGGTTCGTAGGGCTTAATTTGCTGAGCCTCACGATAGGCCGAAATGGCATCATTATATTTTTTTGAAGCAAAATCAGCTGCACCTCTGTTTAGTGCATCAAGATATAGTTTATTTTTTTCAAGCTGTTGCGCCATAAGCTTTTCAGCATCTGCAATGCGGGCCAGGGTTTGTGCATCACTCGGACGAATCGAAAGAGCAGATTTGAAACTGGATATCCCTTCAGCATATTTGGCTGCTTTCACACTGGCATCACCCTCTGCAATCAGACGGGCAAACTCGGCATCCTGCTTGGCCTTATCCTGTAACTGAGCGAGCTTTTTCTCAGCTTCCGCAATGCGGGCCAGAGTTGGTGCATCACCAGGACGAATCGAAAGTGCTGATTTAAAATTAGTAATTCCCAAAGCATATTTGGCAGCTTTCACACTGGCATCACCCTCGGCAATCAGACGGGCAAACTCGGCATCCTGCTTGGCCTTATCCTGTAACTGAGCGAGCATTTTCTCAGCTTCAGCAATGCGGGCCAGAGTTGGTGCATCTCCAGGACGAATTGTAAGTGCAGATTTGAAACTGGTTATCCCTTCAGCATATTTTGCAGCTTTCACACTGGCATCACCCTCGGCAATCAGACGGGCAAACTCGGCATCCTGCTTGGCCTTATCCTGTAACTGAGCGAGCATCTTCTCAGCTTCAGCAATGCGGGCCAGAGTTGGTGAATCACCCGGGCGAATCGATAGTGCAGATTTGAAACTGGTTATCCCTTCAGCATATTTGGCTGCTTTCACACTGGCATCACCCTCGGCAATCAGACGGACAAACTCGGCATCGGCCTTCGCCTTATCCTGAGCCTGGGCAAAAAGTTTTTCCGCTTCGGCAAGTTTTGCAGTCGCACCGGCGTCTCCCGGGCGAATGACAAGTGCTGATTTGAAGTTGGTGATCCCTTCGGCATATTTTGCAGCTTTCACATTGGCATCACCCTCGGAAATCAGACGGGCAAATTCGGCATCGGCCTTCGCCTTATCCTGAGCCTGGGCAAGCAATTTCTCTGCTTCGGCAAGTTTTGCAGTCGCACCGGCGTCTCCCGGACGAATGACAAGTGCTGACTTAAAGTTAGTGATCCCTTCGGCATATTTTGCAGCCTTCACATTGGCATCACCCTCGGAAATCAACCTTGCAAACTCAGCATCTGCCTTGGCCTTGTCCTGAGCCTGGGCAAGCAATTTCTCTGCTTCGGCAAGTTTTGCTGTTGCTCCGGCATCACCAGGGCGAATGACAAGTGCTGATTTGAAGTTGGTGATCCCTTCGGCATATTTGGCAGCCTTTACATTGGCATCACCCTCGGAAA
>CAINLJ010000138.1 GCA_903850335.1 uncultured Bacteroidia bacterium
CGACTTTTTAAAAGGCAAAGGATACCCCATTTTTTATTGTCATTCCGCCGACAGCTACCGTTTCGGCATTAAGCAAAATAATTTCTTTCTTTTCTGAATGAGTGCAATTTGGTTGCACTCTCCTGCTATAACTTTCGGCTCTTTTTAATACATTAAATAGTATGAAAAGATCGGCGAGAGAAGGAAGGCAAGGAGAAAGGGAACCACGGAGACATGGAGTACACGGAGGAACACAGAGAAATTTTTTAATAAAACTCTGTGAACCTCCGTGCTATCCGTGCCTCCGTGGTGAAATTCTCCGTGAACCTATGTGTCCTCAGTGCCTCCGTGGTAAAATATCGCAACTAATAAAAAAATAACCCAGATGCTCACCCAGAAATATATCAATGAGATCTCCTTTGAAATAATTGGTTGCGCCATTGAGGTGCACCGGCATCTTGGTCCTGGTTTACTAGAGTCGGTATATGAGATATGCTTTATTGATGAGCTGAAAAATGCAGGATTGTCGGTTCGATCTCAACTTTATGTCCCAATCCAATATAAGGGCAAGGATTTAGGAGGATCGCTTAAGCTTGATCTTTTGGTGAATGATCTAATCATAGTCGAGGATAAGGCAGTCGAGGTGATGATTCCATTATTTCAGGCGCAGCTTTTATCCTATCTGAAACTTTCGGGCAAGCCAAAAGGGTTACTGATCAATTTTAATTGCGAGGTTATTAAGAACCAGGTGGTATCGATGGTTACCAAGGAGTTCGCAAAGTTACCTAAGGAGTAAAAATGAGAACAGAGAGAAAAATAACCACGGAGACATGGAGTACACGGAGGAGCACAGAGAAATTATAAAGATTTATTAAAAAAGTTTAAGATTTTCAATGATGAGAAAAAGCTTTCACTCAGATTGGAGCCAAAATAAGTTTATTTAAGAGGCCGCACCGGGCTAAATCACCCTGCTATGTCTCTAAAACTTACAAGGTATTAACTGCCCGCCGGTGCGGCCAAAGAGTTGGAGAAATTCCATCTTTCAATGGGCTGGCTTTATGTGGTAATCACGATGTCACATAAGAGTTGGTAACTATCCGTGAATTTAGTTTATATTTTCAAAAATTGTTAGTCATGAAAGAATTAAGTTTTGAAAGAATGGAAGAAATTGAAGGGGGATTGACCTTAATTGGAAAAACGTGTGCTGTTTTAGCGTTAGGAAGTGTAGTATATGGTGTAGGAGCTGCATTAAATTGGTGGAATCCAATAGGTTGGGTTTCTGCGGCTGCACTTTCAGCAGATCTAGTATGCGGGATATACGCATTTAGTTAATACTTCTGGAAAATAAAATTAAGTTTTTGATTTTAGCGAAACATAATAGGGTCTTTTCTGAAATATTTTAAGAATGTTATAATTAGTTAAAATCTAATAAATACATTAACGATGATTTTGTTTGATCTTTTTATTTTAGAATCAAAATTTTTAAGAATTTAAAATCTTACTCTATCGAACAGATTATAACAATTTGAAATGAATTCTATTTAGGCTCTTTTTTAAAAAATAAGTTTATGAAAACTATTCGAATTCTTTGTTTATTTGGTATTGCAGCTATCCTTATTATGGCATTAATGAACATTATTACTAATAAGTATATAATTGGAGTATCTTATTTTATGTTGTCCATAATTATATTCAGTTTAACCTGGAAAAAGAAAGAGATTTAATTGCGACTATAATGGATGATATTAAGATAACTACTTGATATAAAGCACATTAGATTATGGAGTGTTTTTATTTATCTGCCCTTTTTCATCCGCTTTATTGTATATGAAGATATTTGTCGTTTTTTTGATAACCTTTTTTATCAGAAATTCACTGAGTGGCCGAAAGTGAGCAGAATTATTAAAATAATTGAAAAAGTCTATCTGATTACCTGAGGTCCACTAAACTTTAGTTATTTTCATGATGATGATTTAACAAATTGACAAATGATTATAATACAAACATTATCAGATAAGGTAGCTTTATTTGATAAAACTGGTCTCTTTCTATTCAATCAAAAAGATCCTAAAAGGAAGGACCGTATTCTATTTGCATTATTCATGATGATTTTTGCGATCATAGGAATATTATTGCAACCAAGCTCTAAGGTTAATTTCTTCATTTGTCTCTGGACCATTTTATTCGGGGTCTGGGTTGTTTATTTTATAAGACAAATAATTGTGAATAATTATCCGGAGAAACTAACTTATTCTGAAATAGACAAAGTAACTGTATTATATAGAAAGAAGCATTATGAGATAATAATTTATTACTCTCAGAATAATAAGCCAATTGTCTTGTTATCCAACACTATAGATGAAAACATGTTTATTTTTCTTGAGGAGAAGTTGGTTAAATTGGAAAAGTTAAATTTTTAAAATTTACTTATCTTCTTCATTGGGTTAGATTTGCATCTTGCCCAATGATTAAAAATAATTACAAGGATTTTGAAATCTCTATTTTAGATTATTGAATCAAAATGAGTAAAGAAATTATTTTTCGAGGAATTAATGTAAAAAATAAAAGCTTTGAATTATTTCTACTCCTTATATTTTTGTCCGTTATAACTGCTTTTGCCTTCAATTATATCTTTCTGTCTGATGAACTGTTATCTCTTTCATTTGAAGGGATTTTAGCATCTGATCGGATCAACGGAATGATCGAACTTTCCCACAAATGGCAATGGGTTGGTTACGTCCTTATACCAGTTATGATTTTAATACGAGTTGGCTATACTGCAGCATGCCTCTATATGGGTTGTTTTATTGCAGAGATTAGAGTTCATTTCGGTAAGTTGTTTAAAATCGCTCTGCTTGCAGACTTTGTCTTTGTAGTAGCCGGAATTATGAAACTTGTATTCCTGATCTTTTTCAAAGATATCAGTACACTTGATGATTTACAGTTTCAACCCTTATCTATTATGGAACTATTTGACCGGTCTGCAATTGAACCTTGTTATATTTACCCTCTTTCGGTGATAAATCTCTTTGAACTGCTTTACTGGCTGGTTTTAACTGGTTTACTGAGTGAAGTAATTGAGAAACCATTTATAAAGTCACTTAAAACAGTCATCTTCTCTTATGGTTCCGGACTGTTGTTATGGGTTTTAGTTGGGATGTTTTTAACCCTAAATCTACTTCAATGAAATCGTTTTTGAAATATTTCATCGTCGTCGTTTTGCTGGCTTTTGGAATTTGGCTTGGGATGAGTAACTGGAACTCGCGCAAAGTAAAAAAGGAGATCGGAAACCAGATTCAGACATTACAACATTGCAGTTTTGAATCGCTATGCGGTAAAGAAATCTGCATTGACGAATATAATCCAGCGAAACCAACTGTAATAATCTATTTTCATCCTGAATGTGAACACTGCCAGTACGAAGCATCAGAAATTGGGAAGTCTTCTGATCAATTTGAAAAGGCAAATATGATTTTGGTTACTTCGGATGACTCAACTCTTAGGATAGAGGCATTCGCGATGAAATACCACCTTTGGGAGGTTGACAATCTGACTATTTTAATTGACAGAAAAAGGCACTTTATAAATTACTTTGGGACAACCGTTGTTCCTTCTATATTTATTTATGGACCCGACAGAAAGCTGCTTAAAATTTGGAAAGGAGAGGTTCAGATGAAAGCTGTAATTAGCACAATTAGCTTCTTTTAATTAACCGGAATGTAATTATACAGCGTTTTTATTACTGATAGTTCCAGCCTTATGTTTCTTATTATTAGTTTATTCAGAATATCAAATGGGTAAAAAATCAATAAAAAGAACCTTTTTTCAACAGCAGGATCAATCTGACTGTGGGATTGCCTGTCTTTTGTCCGTTTTAAGATACCATGGTGGGAACCGAAGTCTGGAAAGTTTAAGAGAATTGAGTGGAACATCAAAACAAGGAACGACTTTACTGGGATTGTACAATACCGCCCAAAACATTGGTTTTAAAGCAACTGGATATGATGCTAGTTTTGATTACCTTCAAAAGCTAAAGAACCCTTCTATACTGCATGTAATTCTGGACAACCGGCTGCAACACTATGTGGTATGTTATGGTTTTGAAAATGGGAAATACACAATTGGTGATCCAGGTAAAGGTATTCGGAGATTATCAGAAGTTGAATTAACAGAAATTTGGAAATCAAAATCGATGCTGGAGCTTATTCCAACAGAAAACCTCGAAAAACTTAGCCAAATCAACAAGCAGAAATTGAATTGGATTAAATCAATTCTTCAGGAAGATATAGGCTTATTGGCGATTATTTTTGGATTAAGTCTGGTGGTCGCAATTTTGGGTTTGATTATGGCTGTCTTTTCACAAAAATTAATCGACGATATTCTTCCTTCAAAAAACATTGAGAAACTAATTTTAAGCCTAATTCTAATTACCTTTCTTCTCATAGCACGTGGTTGTATTGGATATCTGGCAGGACATTTTGCTATCAGGCAGGGACGTGATTTTAACAACAGATTGATCACTGGGTTTTTTAACATCCTCGTTTATTTGCCTAAATCTTTCTTTGATAATCGTCGGATAGGTGAATTGGTGGAAAGGATGAATGATACATCCAGAATACAGCTTGCAATTGGAGCAGTAGTTGGAGACCTTCTTAAGAATCTCCTTTTGTTTATTGTTGGTGAAGTAATTCTATTTTTTTATTCCCCGGTATTGGGATCAATATCATTAGTTGCCATTCCCGTTTTTGGATTTATTTCCTGGCAATTTAATAAGGTGATCATTCTGGCTCAAAGGGATGTAATGATTGCAAATGCAAATAAATCAAGCAACTACGTAGATTCAATTAGTGGTATTTCCACTATTAAGAGTAATTATAAAGAAAAGGAGTTTTCATTACTCAATCAACAGATTTATGGATATTATCAGGAAAAGATAGTTACTTTAGGAAAAATCGCAGTTTCGCTCCAATTAGTTGCAGAGGTTTCATCTGTCCTTATAACTATTACATTAATCTCTGCAGGATCATGGATGATTATTGCCGGCAATTTGACTATTGGGGAGTTAATGGCAGTTATAAGCATAAATAGTGGCATAGTCCCTGCGATTGTGAGTCTGGCATTTGCCAATATCACTCTTCAGGGAGCTAAAGTAGCCTTTGACCGAATGTACGAATTTTCAGCAATCAAACCTGAAACTGAAAAGAATACACTTGAAAAAACGGAGTCATTTAGAAATATTCTGACTGTAGAGGTGAAAAATCTTTCGTTTAGATTCCCAGGAAGGAAACAATTGTTGAATAACATTTCATTGATACTTCCAAAAGGTAAAATGATCTCCATGCTCGGTGAAAGTGGTTGTGGTAAAACCACTTTTTTGAATATCCTTCAGCGTTATTATGAACCAGAACAGGGAGAATTATCGGTAAATGGGTATTCAGCTAATAAAATTTCTATCCTTGAGTGGAGAAGAAATACCGGAGTGGTGCCGCAGGAGGTGACTTTATTTAATGGAACTTTGATCTACAATATCTGCCTGAGCTGCCAGATGGATGAGATACAAGGATGCCTGGAATTCTGCAAAAAGAGTGGACTTCACTACTTTTTCATGGAGTTCCCGCAGAATTACACCACTCTTTTGGGTGAACAAGGGATAAATATCTCTGGAGGACAAAAGCAATTGATTGGACTCGCAAGAGCTCTATGGAGAGATCCTGGTTTTTTGATTATGGATGAGCCAACATCAGGCATGGATAAAAGAATGGAGAAATGGGTGTTTGGATTTATAAATAAAATAAAAGGCGACAAATGTATTATTCTCGTAACTCATAAGATTAACGTTGCTCGTTTTTCTGATCAAATTTGTGTTCTTGAGAATGGCATTATCGATTCAATGGGAAATCATAATGAACTTATGCTTACAAAGAATTTATATAGTACTACATTCAATGAATTAGTTGAAGAGATTAATCCGTAAAGTGATTTAAAATTACAATCAGGAACCTTTTGTAAGTAAGTGAGAAAATATAATTATCAAATAGTAAAAGGGACTTTAAAGGCTCCTTTTTTATTTGGTAAAAGATTAATCTATGAAATTTCCCAAAATTTCCTTTTTTTTCCTTATATTTATAAAAGAAAATCAGGACCAATGAGTTTTGAAGATCAGACAACGCGTATTGAAACGTTAATATGGCTTATTAACAGCAATA
>CAINLJ010000139.1 GCA_903850335.1 uncultured Bacteroidia bacterium
ACTAAATAGCTGCCATTCATTGGCACCGGAAATAAAGATAGTTGCCTCAGCAATTTCAGGTTTAGTACCCTGATTTTTAAGGTAATAGTTAAAAAAAGGGATTTCGATGTTTTGTTGGTACCATTTTGAAGTATTACTCCCAAAATTGATATTTCCTAAATGAGTACCATCTGCTGTTGCCCATTGATTATGATACCATGGTCCCATCACAATTTTGTTAAATTCCTTATTCGGATTGTTTTCTTCGGCTGCCCTGTAAGAATTCCACGCTCCCCAGTTGTCTTCGGCATCAAAGTTACCTCCGACCCAGAGCATGGCAGGTTTTAGGTTAAGTGTCGCCTTGCTGGCATCGCGTGCTTTCCACCATTTATCGTAGTTTGGGTGAGCATAAAGATCTTTCCAAAAGGCAATACTATCGCCGCACAATTTTGAAAAGTTGGGCAATGCTCCCGTTTCAAGATAAAACTTATAATTATCGTGAACCCGGAGACCGATAGTTTTCGGTTGGACACTCGTTGTCTGGGGCCGGTTCAAACCAAATCCAAACTCAAAAGGCGAATAAAAGCTGAAAGCATCCATAAGAAAAAATGCTCCATTGTGATGAAAATCATCGCCTATAAACCAATTCGTTACAGGTGCCTGCGGACTTACGGCAACTAATGCAGGATGGTTAGAGGCTGCGGCCATAGTAGAATAAAATCCAGGATATGAGATTCCAAAAACACCCGCCTTGCCATTATTATGGGCTATATTTCTGATCAGCCAATCAATTGTATCATAAGTGTCACTTGCTTCGTCGATATCATTATCCGAACTTTTATCCGGATTGAATGGACGTATATTTACATATTCACCCTCGCTCATCCATTTACCACGAACATCCTGAATGACCATCGTATAACCTTCCTTAAGGTATGCAAGCTGATAAGAGTTCCAGAATTCCTTAAAAATATTTTCACCATAAGGAGCAGCGGAGTATGGAGTCCTCCAAATCAGGAACGGATGGTTCTGAAGCGTATCTTTAGAAACGTATATAGAAGTGAATAATTTTTTACCATCACGCATCCTGATTTGTTTCTCAAGCTTAGTGTAATTTGTTAATACCCAAATACTATCCTTATTTTCGGCAGCAACAGAATTAATCAGGCAACTAAAAAGAAAATAAAAAAGAAGTTGTTTCATAGTAAAGGAGATTAGTTGTTCTATCCAAAAGTATCATTTAATTACAAATTATATGAACGAGAGGTTCATGGCGAAGGTAGGAATTAGTTTTGAAATTTAATATTTACCTGTCAAGGCTTGGTTGCCTGAGTTTCAATTTCTCAGTCAGGTACCTCATGATGGCCTATCAGCAAGGGTGAATTTTTGTTGTATATTTGTATTAAAATCTGAAAGTAACATGCGTTATCTTGATCCGAAAAATGATTTGACTTTTAAGAAAGTGTTTGGTGAACACCCGCATATTCTAAAGAGCTTTCTTAATGCAGTGATGCCACTTGCAGAAGGAAAGAAAATTGTTTCCCTCGAATATTTGCCGGCTGAATTGGTTCCCGAGATACCTATGTTTGCAAATTCAATCGTTGACGTGAGGTGTATCGATGAAAAAGGGCAACAATTCATCGTTGAAATGCAGATGATCTGGACAGATAGTTTCAAGAGCAGGGTGCTATTTAATGCTTCCAAGGCTTATATCAAGCAAGTGGGTCGCGGGTTTCAATACAAAGGACTACAGCCTGTTTACTCACTGAATATTATCAATGAGAATTTTGACGACAAGCCAGATATATATATCCATCATTATCAGATTATCCATACTCAGGATAGTGAAGATGTGATGGAGGGTCTGGAATTTGTTTTTATTGAACTCCCTAAGTTTAAGGCTAAAAAATTTACAGACAAGAAATTACAGGTATTGTGGCTGCGGTTTTTGTCTGAAATCAGTGATTTGCAGGAGGGGATATCTCCCGATTTTCTGGATGTTCCCGAACTCAGGGAGGCCTCAGAACTGATCCTTGAAAGTGGTTTGACCAAAGGGGAGCTTGAGACGTATGACAGATACTGGGATTACATCAGTACTGAAAAAACGTTGAAAGCTGATTCATTCGATAAAGGCATGGAACAAGGTTATAAAGTTGGTACTGAAAAAGGAATTGAACGGGGAATTGAACAGGGGATTGAACAAGGGATTGAACAAGGAATTGAACAAGGAATTGAACGGGGAATTGAACGGGGAATTGAACGGGGAATTGAACGGGAGAAAATAAATTCCGTTCAAAAAATAAGAGAAGAAAAGTTTGCCATTGCCATGAATGCAAAAAAAATGGGACTCTCTGTTTCTGATATATCAAAATTAACCGGATTGACTGAACAGGAAATTAAAAGTTTAGAATAATCGCACGAGCTACTCACACCACTGGGAATTCAGATTACATGACTTTGACTTCAATCAAAAACTCCATGCAAGGGATGATAAACAGGATTCCGTTCAAAATCAGTAGAATGATGAAAATCAAAAATTAGTTTTAATCTATGTCCTGCGACATGATTATCCTAAGTCTTCGCAATTAACAATAAGTCTATTATTTTGAACTGATTTTGATGATTGGAATTACTGTAAATTTTGTCAATACAATGACTATTTAAATGTTAATTCAGTCATTTCACCAATTTATTTCTTCATCCACATCCTCTCAATGTCTTCCAGCGATTTACCCGTTGTCTCAGGTACCAGCTTCCAGGTAATATACAAATATGGGAGACACATAACGCCAAAAAGCCAGAATACACCAGCCGAGGAAAGTGTTGTCATTAGCCAGGGTGTAAGCTGACCGATGAGGAAGGTGCCAATCCAAAGCGAAAAACCAGCCGCCGACATCGCCAAACCTCGTACCTTTGCCGGATACATCTCGGAAAGCAGCACCCATATAACCACACAAATTGAAATAGCACAACAAAATATATAAACAAGGATGAGGATAAGTAGTGTAATCGGCGGAATCACATTGGAAGTCTTGTTCACTGTAAAATAAAGTCCAATAAGAATTAACGAAATAATCATCCCTGTAACGCCATAATAAACCAGTTTCTTACGCCCGATTTTGTCAATTACTGCCATTGCCAGCACTGTTGAACCAAAATTTACCAAACCAACGATTACCTGGTAAAACAGTGAATCACCTGCGGAAAGTCCTGTTTGCTGAAAGATTGAAGGACCGTAATACAGAACTGCATTCACCCCCATAAACTGGCCCAGTATTGCCAGACTTACACCAATAAACAGTGCAACGCGAAATCCAGGTTGAAAGAGTATTTTCCAGTCAGATTTCTCCTCCGAGTAAACAACATTTTTCAAATCGGCAACCTGCTCATTGGCCTTTTCAGTGCCGTAAATACGGCGTAGCGTCTTTATTGCCGAAGTTTCTTTGGATTTTAAAACCAGCCATCTCGGACTCTCCGGAATAAAAAACAGGATGATAAAAAACACGATTGCAGGAACCGATTCAGCTCCAAGCATCCCCCGCCAGGTTTCGATAACGATATATTTGCCCCAGAATCCGCCGACAATGCCGATGGCTTTCATATGAACTGCATATTCACTGATCCAGTAATTAACCAGATAGGCACCCATAAAACCAATGGTGATAGCCAATTGATAAAGGGAAACGAGTGTTCCGCGGAATCTTGCTACCGAGATTTCAGAGATATAAAGTGGTGATATTACTGACGCAACTCCAATACCTACACCTCCCATTATTCGGTATAACACAAGTTCTGAGATATTTCCGGATAGCATACAACCTATCCCGGAGCCGGAAAAAAGGATAGCCGAAAAGATCATTACCCCTTTCCTGCCAAAATAATCGGACATCTTACCGGCTATGGCAACTCCAAAAATAGATCCCACCAATGCGCACCCTACATACCAACCGGTGTTGACATCGTTTAATCCGAATTGAGTGGCTACACTGCCAATAGTTCCCGATATTACCGCGGTATCGTAACCAAAAAGAAATCCACCAAGAGCCGCAACAGCTGCAAGGAAGATTACATAGAGCATATTCTCGTTTTTATTTTGAATTGCCATAGAATATAGATATTTGATAGTTTTGGTTCGAAATTTATTGTTTTATCAACTTAAATTTGAAAAAATTAAAAATTGCCACTAAATCACCAAAACACAAAATTCCACAAAAACCATTTGGTGTTGTTTGGTGCTTTGGTGGCTAATTCTTTTTTAGGTGTTGTTCATATTCCAAAATACTCCCTGTATCTGTTGTACAAATTCCCGGCCTGAAGATAGGAAGACTGTGGACTCATAAAATGTGAAAATTCGAAGGTGATCCCCTTGTCATATCCGGCCCGTTTAGCCGCTTCAAGCTTCATGCGCAGTTTATCAAATTTAATTGGAAGGAATTTAATTGGCATGTCCCTGTCGAATGTCTCGGCATTGGTCCAGCATTTCATCTTATATTTATCTGCCAGTTTTTTGTTCACTGAAAAGAAAGCATCCAATTCGTCATAATCAATATGCCCATCCTGGAAAGCGCAGGCATCAACAACGTCGTGTATACCTTCAAAGATCTCGCCCCAGTCTTTTTCGTGCTCCTGAACTGAAACTGCATTTTCCTTTGTTAAATTGCCCCCTGCTGCATCGACAGCCTTCTTACCATCAATCCATGGCGAGATAAAGGTAGGCAAACCTCCTGATACCTCCTTGCACTGCTTTCCCATCGCATGAAAGGCACCTATTGCCCCTTTTGTCTTGCGACTGATCTCACCGCTAATGTACCAGCCTCCAAAACTCTTGTATTTGGTTCCATAGTTTTTCCATACCTCATCAATCACATATTTATTATCCTCCACTTCCCAGCTCATATCCCCCGTATCCCAGTATTTCCCTGAATCGTACAAACCAAAATAAAACTTCATTCTATGTTTGTCCGCAAGACGGAGGTACATATCAACAAGATCAACAGAGGGCATATAACAATTGTGTTTTTTAAGCAGGTAGGCTGATGGATAGGTAATGAATTTGCGATAGCCAGACCGGATTAAGATTACTGTGTCGATGCCGATGGCTTTCATGTGGGCAAAATCCTCGTCCCACTCTTTTTCTCCCCAGTTTTGGTGAGGGATGTCATGAGAAATCTCATCAAGGAAGGTGCCGGTAATTTTAAGACCACGTGCTTTGGGAACAATCAGCTTACTCTCGGAATCCGCAACGGGCAACACCTCATTAGTGGAACCGGCCATTCCGGCCATTGGAACAGCCATTGCAGCGATCCCGGTAAGAGAGGCTTTTTTAAAGAAATCACGACGTGAATTTTGTTCGGTTGACATATGATTAAATTTATTGAATATGACAAAAAGTCTGTTTAAAATTAGATTTTTCAATCCCGTCAGGGATTAAAGATGGGTAGAAAACCGAATAAAATGCAAGTTTTCGTCCCATCCGGGACGAAATATTTTACGAAATTCTCACCTTCTACCCATATTTTATGCCTACGGCACAACCTTAAGAAATAGAATTACTCAACGATAATAAAGAATTATAAAATTTAAACAGTTTCTTCAATGTATAATATGTAAAACAAAATGTTGATGATCGGTTAATTGCGGCTGGCTGTTTAGCTGCTGGCAACTGGCAAAGATACCATTGCCCGGATGTTTAATTTCATCTTTCAGATTACGGAAAATGTAACATGCGCCCAATTTAGTCTGCAAACAGCCAGTTGCCAGTAGCAAGAAGCCAGTTGTTTACAGCTATTTTTTTTATCAGACCTCCAGAATCTTCCAGATTTCATATAATCCCCTTGGTACATGAAAACAACCTTTCCACTTCCCCCCTTTTAGTTCAAGCAATGGATTTCCTTCGCGGTTAAGGTAACCATACCATTCAGGATATTCCGGGTCTTTGAAGTGTTTCCATGTGTATTCGTGGATAATTTCAAACCATTGCTTACATGCTTCATTTCCCGTAAGACGATATCCTTTTGCCATGGATATCAGTGTTTCGATATGCACCCACCAGAGTTTTTGGTCCCATTCAAGCTGTTGCGTGGGATAACCTTTGACATCAAGGAAATAAAAAATCCCACCATGCTTCTTGTCCCAGCCAAATTCCGTGGTATGGAGCAAGATTTTTATACATTTATCAATCAAAGTAGAATCATTTTTGCGAACCGCCAAATCCATCATAAACCACATTGATTCGTTGGCATGACCAGGATTTACAAGCCGTCCCTCAAACGAATCGCTGAATTTACCATCCGGGGTAACACTCTCCAGAATAAGCCCGGATTCAGAATCATAAAAGACCTCTGTCACCTCCTTTATCAATGGCTCTATGGTTTTGTTCACTTGCTCTATACCCAGAATATCTTCCATAATTAATGAAAGATTGCAAAGAATCATAGGCAGGGAAAAACTTTTTAAGGGTCGTGTTCCCGGAAAAGCTTTGTTATAAGATCCTTTAGGATTATCCTGTCTCTCCTGAATATTCCGGAAAGTAGTCAGCGCGATGTGTTTATGTTCTTCATCACCTGTAGCTTTGTATAATTCGCTAAAAGCCATTGCAGCAAAACAATCGGAAAAAATATTGTATGGCTGAACGAGAGGGTTTCCGTTACGTGTAAGAGAAAAATACCAGTGTCCTTTATCATCACGTCCAAATTTCTTCATGAATTCAGCTCCATGTAATGCCATCTCAAGCCATTCATGTTTCCTTTCAACCTTGTTATATAACATGGAAAACATCCAGACTTCGCGCCCCTGAAGCCACATAAACTTATCCGTATCAAAAACTTTACCGGTTCGGTCAAGGCAGGTGAAATATCCGCCTCCCTTCTCATCCTTCGAATTTCTTAACCAAAACGGGATGACAGAATCAATCAATTCACTCTTGTATTGGCCTGAATATTGGGCTAATCCGCTATATTCCATGTATATAATATTTATAAATGATCTTAATTTACTTTAATATCAATGATACTAAATTAAACATTTTTCACAAATTCATCTATTTATTAAAATTATTTAATAAATTAATTTTTTCAAGTCTTTGACTCGCTTTCTTTCCATAATTTAAAATCAGGAGTTAAATTGGAATTAAAGCGGATTTGATGTTTATTTTATGTACTATAAAAGAGTTTATCGCGCAGGATATAACAGCCACCTGTTACACCAGCTTTTGAACCAAGAGATGACATCTTTAATTCCATATCGAGACTTACGAGACTTAAGGAATATTTATGAATAGCTGTACGGATAGGCAGTCGCAAATACATACCTGATTCAGCCAGGGCACCACCGAGAATCACAAGTTCAGGGTTAAAGATATTAATTAACATGGAGAGGAACCGTCCTAGTTCAGTTCCTATCTCATCGATAATCTGAATGGCAAGGGTATCTTCATTTTTTGTGATAGCGGTCAGGATATCCTCTACGGTAATATCTTCGATAGCTTTTTTACCGGATAAAATTGAAATAGAACCATTTTCAAGTGCCTTTTTAAATTTTCTTAGCAGCGCATTCCCTGAAACCTCAGTCTCGAGGCACCCTTTTTTCCCACAGTGGCAAATAATTTCATTATCAAAGACCGGACTATGCCCAAATTCCCCGGAATAGCCTGATTTACCATAATAAAGCTGACCATTACAGATAATACCGATGCCAAGGCCCCAGCCTATATTTACAAAAATCACATCTTTTTCGTTCTTCACTACCCCGGAGTGATACTCCCCATAAGCCATTGCTCTGGTATCATTCTCGATAAATGTCTTAATATGTATTTGATTTTCAATAATTTCACTTAGAGGTTTCTCTTCAAAGAAAAAATAACTATAGCTAAATCCTATCCTTGAGTTGATCCGTCCGCTTAAATTAATACAAGCGCCGATAATTTTTTCACGTTGAACACCTGAGTCAGTAACGAACTGATTTATAATGGAGCAGAGCGTAAAAAGCGATTCTTTTGTATTTTCAGGTGTGTACGAAACATTTTCAGAAAAATGAACGAAATTATTGTTAAAATCCTGAATTCCAATATTTACAGAATGAAGCTTCACCTCGACACCAAGATAGTAACATGCCTTGGGATTAATTCCATACTGTGATGGACGCCTGCCTCCAGGCGTACCGGCTTTTCCATCTTCAGAAACAATCCCTTCACCAATGAGCTCAGAGATAACTTTAGTTACTGTAGGTATACTAAAATCGGTCTCCTTCGACAATTCTGCTATTGTGGCAACACCATTTAAAGCCATCAATTTAATCAGACTCTTTTTGAGCTTAATGGATTTAAGAGTTGAAAGTGAAAGGTCTTCGGTACTATCTAAAAGGAAGGAGAGACTCATTTATGTTCATCAAATAAATTAATTCAGAAACAAACTTATCTAAAAATACTAAATTACAGGAATTTACCATCAAATCCTATTGTTTTAGTTTTGAAGGGTTGAATTAGCTCATCAGCCAAAACACTAAGCTCTCTTTTTGTAATCTGACAGTTTAAATCATACTTTCTGCCAAAGTGTTTACTCCAAATTTCCTGAATATCTTTCGTTACATCCCTCTTAAGGAGTTCGGAAAAAAGATCAGATGCTTTCTTAAGAGTCAGGATTGATTGATCATCTTTCACTACTGTCCTGGAGTCAAATGTCTTTAAGCCTTCGCTGAATTCTTTGATCGAAATGGTTGTATCGGGATAAAACCACGTACGGTTAGCCCACTGAAAAGATTCGCCTTTTACTTTTAGGATCCCTGAAACAGTAACTCTCTGGATGGCCTGGAAATCCCTGTCTTTTGGAGTAACATCAATTAAAGGCATAAGATAAGCGTTTGCATCCAAAAGAATTTGCTGCACTTCGTGAATATTGACCTTGCGAATCAAAGTGTTATTCTTTACAGTCAGAGCCGCAATTACTCCTGCAGCCTGACCAGTAAGCATAACACAAGGTTGGAGGCGTGTTGCTCCATTTATAATATTAGAGACTGATATTGCCTTATCAGCCGCCAGAAGACCATCAATCTTCTCAGGGATAAGAGATCCCAGTGGAATATTAAAAGAGGGTACAGCAGGAAAATTAATCTTAGGAGACTTTGGATTACACCCATGGTGATGATCAACCGGATAGTCACCTACTGAAATACCTGTTCGAAATAAGGGGTTTCCTTCATCTCTTTTCAGGATGTCTGTTATTGTTAATCTTGTAATCCCCTTTAGCCGGCGTCCTTCACGGTGGTAGGGTACAAGTGCCAGTTTATCAGTAGAAGGAAACTCATCATCAGCGAGTCCGATATGTTTAAATCCAAGCTCGGTCTGGATAAAATAGATAAATCCGAGTGTACGATCCTTTGCCTGTTTAAGTGCTTCCTGTCTGTGAGTCCAATCCATTTCAACGACATCCAGATAAATATCATTCCCCTTAATTGGCCAGTTGATCATATATTTGTTATTGGGAAGACGACCGTAATTTAACATCTTCTGGCAGTCATTCAGCATATTGTCATCTTTAGCCGTACAGCAACCGCGGTATAATTCGGGATTGTAATGGTTGGGTTTAGGAATTGTCTTATCCTTTCCTTTGCCATAATCTTTTAAGATTGCGCCCCATGTAAGGTCCTGAATAATTCCATTCGAAGTTTCAGGTGCACATTTTTCTCCTGTCACAGACCTTGCCTCCATCCCAAGATCATATCCTGCCCCAGCCAAAGCAAGACCATCACCCAAATCAGTTGCATCGATTACGACAGTTGCGAGCACTTTAAGTTTTTCTTTGATCGTATTTTCGAAGACGGCTCCAATAACCTTATTCCCTTTTTTTAGTATTTCGGTCAGATGATATCCATAAACTACTGAAAGGTTTTTCTCGGCACTTGCCAGAGATTTAAAAATCTGATCTCCAACATGAGGTTCAAACTGGGTGTAACTGACCCACCCTGTCGCAAGCGCAGCTGCACCACCATAATGTGACCTAAGCCCAACACGAAATTCCTCCCAGATTCCGGAGTATAATTCATGATTTCCATCTGTAGCGCTTACACCAGCTGCTGTAATCATACCACCCAGCCATGGCGTCTGTTCCACAATCAGGGTGGGCATATTTAATCGTGCAGCCTGGATACCGGCAGATGTTCCTCCTGTTGTTCCTCCAATTACCAAAACTGAAGTTTGCATTGTCTGGATTGCAGAGACAGTAGTAGTAAAAGCAACAAGCAGTAGCGTAAAAGCGTAGAGATTTAATTTAATTCTGGCCATAACAATTTAATTTACAAAGCGAAAGGGCAAAGTTTAATTATCTGTATAATTCAGGTCTTTTAATCCCGTCAGGGATATTATACGGGTAGAAACTAGTAAAAGGACAATGTCTCGTCCCATCCGGGACGAAATTTTTATGATATACTTTATTCTACCCATATTAAGTGCCTATGGCACCCAAAAAATTGTTTTAATCGATTAATGATAATGATGCGAAATTATATAGTATCTCAGAATAAACGTCGAATTTTCAGAATTATATTATGATATAATTTTCTGTTTCAGGACCACCGGGTATAAAATCCGAATTGCAATTTTCCTGACAGGCGTAAAAAAAATCCCGCGAAAATAAATCCGCGGGAAAGGTTATCATTCAATATGATACTGAGAATATTGGTCTTTCAAATGGTGTTAGACCAATTTCTGCCGTAGTTTTTGTTCTTCTACCTGAGCATCAATAACTGCAATTGTCACCATGTTCAGGATATCACGTACCGAACTTTCAACGTTCAGAATATGAATAGGTTTATTTAACCCCATCTGTATTGGCCCGATAGTTTCGCTCATTCCCATTTCAAGCATCAGTTTGTAAGAGATGTTTGCAGAGCTTAGATTAGGGAATATCAACGTATTAACGTTCATTCCATCAATTTTGGAGAAAGGGAATTTCTCGTGGCGGAGATCCTTATCCAGGGCAAAATTGGCCTGCATCTCACCGTCGATCAGCATACCGGGATAATTCTTATGAAGGTAATCAATGGCATCATGAACCATTGCCGGACTCCCTGCCCTTCTTTCTCCGAAATTTGAATAAGAAAGCATTGCCATTACCGGGTTCACATTGAAAAGCCTTGCAGCTTCATAGGTCAATTTCGCAACATCTATTAGAGTTTCCTTGGATGGATGATTATTAACAAGCGTATCAGCGAAGAAAAAAGTTCCCAGTTTTGAATTTACAATGTTTAAACCTGCGATATGCTTCAGACCTTCGCGCATACCAACAATTTCGATTGCAGGGATTACAGCGTCGGCATATTTAGTATAAACACCTGTAATAAAAGCATCTGCATCACCAGCTTCAACCATCATCATTCCAAAATAGTTCCTGTCGAACATCTTTTCATAGGCTTCACTGTAGGTCATTCCCTCACGTTCACGCTTCGCTGTAAGCATTTTGGCATACCGCTGACGACTGGCTTCCTCCCTGTCATGACGGAGGTTGATGATTTCTACACCGTCAAATTCAATGTTATTCTCTTTAATAATCTTCTCGATCCTTTCTTCATTACCCAAAAGAATAGGGATGCAAATACCTTCTGCCCTGGCAACCTGAGCTGCTTTGAGCATATTGATGTGATTTGCTTCTGCAAAAACTACGCGCTTCGGATTTTCCTTGGCCTTTTCAGTTAAGCCATGGATTAGCTTATTGCCAAGACCCATACGCTGACGAAGAGCCTCCGAATACTCATCCCAGTCCGTAATGGTTTTACGGGCGATACCACTCTCAATGGCTGCTTTGGCTACTGCAGGAGCAACAGTTATCAGCAATCTTGGATCGAGAGGTTTAGGAATAATATACTGACGTCCGAAAGTGAGGCTTGTTGTATCATAAGCTAGCGTAACCACCTCAGGAACAGCTTCTTTTGCAAGAGCAGCAATCGCAAGTGCTGCCGCAACCTTCATCTCTTCATTGATTCCGGTAGATCTGACATCCAACGCACCTCTGAAAATATAAGGGAATCCAAGCACATTATTCACCTGATTAGGATGATCGCTACGGCCTGTGGCAAAAATAATATCAGGGCGTGATGCAATTGCTTCATCATAAGGTATTTCCGGATTAGGGTTTGCCAATGCAAACACGATTGGATCTGGTGCCATGCTGCGAACCATATCCTGATTCAGGATGCCTGCAACCGAAAGACCCAGAAAAACATCAGAGCCTTCAATTGCCTCAGCCAATGTATTACAGGGTAATTTAGTTGCAAACGGAAGTTTTCTGCTATTCAGGTCTGTACGTCTTACTGAGATTACTCCCTTACTGTCAACCATTACAATGTTTTCAGGTTTTGCACCCAGTCGGATGTAAAGATTGGAACATGCTGTAGCTGAAGCACCTGCACCATTTACTACGATGCGTACATCTTCAATCTTTTTATTTACAAGTTCAAGAGCATTGATAAGCGCCGCTCCGGAAATTATGGCTGTGCCGTGCTGATCGTCATGCATAATCGGAATGTCGAGTGCTTCTTTAAGCTTCTCTTCAATCTCAAAGCACTCAGGAGCCTTAATGTCTTCAAGGTTTATACCCCCAAATGTGCAGGCAATTGCTTTTACAACCTCTATAAATTTCGTTGGGTCCTTTTCATTAACCTCAATATCAAACACATCAATATCAGCGAAAATCTTAAACAAGAGACCCTTCCCTTCCATTACCGGCTTTCCGGCCAACGCTCCAATATCACCTAAACCAAGCACAGCTGTGCCGTTTGAGATAACAGCAACAAGGTTTCCCTTGGCAGTATACTCATAAGCATCCTGTGGATTTTTCTCAATTTCAAGACATGGAATGGCGACTCCCGGAGAATAAGCAAGCGATAAATCGCGCTGCGTACTGTAGGGTTTAGTCGGCACTACCTGAATTTTTCCGGGCCTGCCATTTTTGTGATAGTTTAAAGCATCGGCACGTTTCGAATTTTCCATAAAAAAAATAATTTTTTTTGTTTGCTGAATACTAAATTATTATGAATGAGGTCTCCCCCTAAAAAACAAATTGGCAAACAAATGTATATTATATTTCTAACCTGTCACGACGGCAGAAAAAAATTCACATTTTAATAATATTTGAAGACCTTCAGCACTTCATAGGGGCTGTAAATCATTCTAATTTTGACAAATTCTCAAGTATTAGAATATTCTTCTTCCGTTCAGTCTCCACATCTTCCCTTGATTTGCTAGTAGTTACAAAATAAACTCCCGTAAATATTAAAACAGCGGAAAATGGTTTGATCCACGAAAAAGTATCATGACCCCACATGATAGCTATTAAGGATGCCACAAGCGGTTGCAAATAATTGTACATACCAATTGTCGTGGGTCGTATTCGTCTTTGTGCAACTGGTATTAATAAATAGGTTATCATAGTAGCACCAATGAGCATATAAAGGTAACTACCCCAAGCCAGTGATGTGCCTGACTGAAAAACCCTTGCGGTAAATAATTCTTTGGAGCCCAAAGGGTAGAAAAGTAATGCAGAAAACAAAAACATCCACTTCATTAAAGTAATTGAGCTGTATCGTCTGGATATTCCGCGTGTAAGCACGAGGAAAAAAGCATAGGAAAGACTGCTTAACACACAAAGCAAATCGCCGGTTAAGGAAGCTTCCCGACCATGACCAGCCAATTGTGAGGTCAAGATCATTGTCAAAACGCCAATCAATCCAATCAAAACTCCACTTGTTTTCCTGATTGTGATTGGTTCTTTAAGAATGAAGAACGAGATTATCATCGCAAGAATAGGAGTAACTGTAATAACAATCGAAGCATTGGTTACAGAAGTTCTTTCCAGTCCTGAAATAAAAGCAGCCTGATTAAGTCCTACACCTAATAATGAACCTAGAAACAAAGTTCCCATGTCCTTTTTAGTGACCTTTTCCCACTTTACAAACAGCGAAATAGCCCAGAATGCAATTGCTCCAAAGGCAAACCGCGAATAGGTAAGACCAACAGGACTAATCCAGTCAGGCATGAGATTTTTAGACAAGGGTATATTCACCCCAAAAATCAGGGAGGTGAATAGCATGGCAATATGACCTTGAAGTCTTGACTTATCCATTTTCATATCTCTTTAAATCAAATGAATTGGGACATCTTACTAATTTACAACTCATTCATTTTTTTATTCAAAGAGAGGTTCTAAATGGTTATGAAAGGCGATGCAAAGTTATTTAAAAAAACAGCAATCCCAACTATAGTAAGTAAGGGGAAATATTCCTTATACAAAAGAAGCATTATTCTCTGTGAATGCTCTCTTAATTAAATATTGATAATTAAATTGTTACCAAATGTCACATAGTTGTATATTAAAATTTAACCGGTTCTTTGGATCTAAGACTATATTTTCTGATTTTATAGATTTGTGTATTCATCAGCTCAATTTTGTATCTTTGACATTGGGTAATTCTTATGGAATAGATTTTCAGTATTTTAAAAAAATGTGGTATGGAGCGTATTGAATTAACAAATTACAGGTGTTTTAAGAAATTGGATATCTCTTTTAAAAAAAGGGTCAATTTATTTATTGGAGATAATTCGAGTGGAAAGACTACGATCATTCGAGCTGTTCGACATATATTAAGTTCATTCTTTACTGGTTACAGTGATGAAAATACGAGGTTTAACAGTTTATCAAAGGCTGATTTTACCTTAAAGGAGACAAAAAATGGAATTATTAATGAAGCTCCGATAAAGATTAGTTTTGAAATATTTGGAAGAACCTCCCATTTAATTTTAAACTCCCCGAAAGGTCGAACTCTGCAATTACCCCTGTTACCCATTCTTCATTATGGGAAAGAATTAAAGGAGACCCTATTCAATGAAGCATTTAGCCAGACTAAACCCCTTCCATTATTTGCAAGTTTCTCAACTGAAGATATTCACAGCACCAGAAAGTTGTCGATGACACCTTTTAAACAATATATTCACAAACCGTCCTTTGGATATTATGAATGTTTACAAGGTGATGGGTTCTTTTACTATTGGATTAAACGACTTCTGGTTCTTAAGGAGGGAGGGAAAGGTGATATAGAGCTTTACTGTGTTCGTCAAGCAATTATAAATGCATTAGGGTGTGAGGGTTGTAATATCATTGTAGATTTTGAAATCCGCCCGAATCAGGGTAAGGTTTATTATTACTTTTCTGATGGACGAGAAGTGATTGCAGAGAATCTGTCTGATGGATATACAAGGTTGGTAAATATCGTGACTGATCTGGCATTTCGTTGTGCACTCTTAAATCAAGGCATTTATGGTGAGGAAGCGTGCCTTAAAACATCAGGAACCGTTTTAATCGATGAGATTGATCTTCATTTGCATCCTAACCTTCAGTCCATTGTATTAACCGGGTTACAAAATGCTTTTCCCAATCTTCAGTTTATAGTGACTACTCATGCACCTATGATCATGACTGGAATAAAAACGGATGAGGAAAGTATGATATTCAAATTAAGTTATTCGAAGGATAAGGATTATAACGTTCATCCGATAGAACTATATGGTATGGATGCCTCCAGTATTATTCAAGTAGCTCTTGATACGATACCTCGTTCCAGAGTAGTTGATAATGAATTAAATTCACTTTTCGAAGCGATAGACCATGATCGGTATATTGAGGCAAACCTGATGATCTCCCAAATGAGAGAAAGAAATAGAGATTCGCTTCCTGAACTTATAAAAGCAGAGTCAATGATGGATTTTTTGAATTCAAGTAATGATAAAGATTAATAAGCAAAACGAGCCGGCATCATGGTCACAATACAGATTTACTCCAGGTGTGCCCTATCAGGCGAATGAAGAGCTTCGTCAGGCACTTCTTACAGAACAAGGTTTTATTTGCGCTTACTGTATGCGAAAAATCCCGGTCACAGATTTCAGTCAAAGAGAATCGACCCGAATAGATCATATCAAAAGCAGATTCAATTATAGTAATCTTGAATTGGAATATGAAAATCTGGTAATCTGTTGTCCCGGATTTATAGATGGCTATGAACATTGTGACAAATCAAAGTGAGCTCAGTCAATAACTTTTCCTCTTTTCAACATCAATCTGCAGAATAGTATCTCTTATTCTTCAAAGGATGGTTCAATAAAATCATCAAATCGAGGCTGGGATTATGAAATAAATGAAATTGTAAGATTGAATAATAGCAGGCTTAAATTAAACAGATTACAAGCACTCGATGGGCTACGTACTGCTCTTGAAAAAAAGAAATGGAGAATTAATTTGGAGTTTTCTTATTGAATAGTTCCCGACAACCAGATAAGACAGATTGGTTTCGAAAAACCGACCTGCCTTCTTTTCACAAAAAACCCATTTCAAATTTAAAAACAATCCCGGGCCTTATTCGCTTTTGAACACCAGTTTGTCATTTGCAACATCAATCTTCACAGGGTGTTCTGACAGAATTTTCCCTGCCAGGATTTCTTTCGATAAGTCGTTTAGCAGATATTTTTGCATCATCCGTTTCACCGGACGGGCGCCAAACTGCGGATCAAATCCTGCCGTTGCGATCCAGTCAATAGCTTCTTCTGTAATGAAAGCCTCATAACCACTCTTTTTTAACCGGTCGGAAATCAGATGGAACTGTAATTTAACAATATCACGTATTTCATTGTGATTTAACGGAGTAAACATTATAACTTCATCAATGCGGTTCAGAAACTCGGGCCGGATACTTTGTTTAAGCAGTTCAAAAAGTTCACTTCGCAAATCCTCAATTACCTTTAACCGGTTTCCCTCGTTTAGGTGCGAGAAACGCTCCCTGATCACATGTGATCCAATATTTGAGGTCATAATGATGATTGTATTTTTAAAATTCACCGTCCTGCCTTTGTTGTCGGTGAGCCTGCCATCGTCCAATACCTGAAGAAGAACGTTAAAAACATCCGGATGTGCCTTTTCAATCTCATCAAACAGGACAACTGAATAAGGTTTTCGTCTCACTGCCTCAGTAAGCTGTCCACCTTCATCATAGCCAACGTATCCCGGAGGAGAGCCAATTAACCGTGTTACTGAGAACTTCTCCTGATACTCCGACATATCGATTCGGGTAAGCATATTTTCATCATCAAACAGATATTCAGCCAGTGCTTTTGCGAGTTCGGTCTTTCCTACCCCGGTAGTACCGAGGAAAATGAAGGATCCAATGGGACGTTTATCATCCTGAAGTCCTGCCCTTGAACGTCTTACTGCATCTGAAACTGCTGCGATCGCCTCATCCTGACCAATCACTCGCAGGTGAAGCTCCTCTTCAAGATGAAGTAGCTTGTCGCGCTCACTTTGAAGCATCTTTTGTACAGGAATACCTGTCCATCGTGCGACAACAGCAGCGATATCCTCACTGTCGACTTCTTCTTTTATAAGTGATTTACCCGCCTGAAGGTCGACAAGTTCTTGTTGCAAATTTAATATTTCAGCCTCTGCATCCTTGATCTTACCGTACCTTATTTCGGCTACACGTCCATATTCACCCTGACGTTCAGCCTGTTCAGCCTGAAGCTTAAGGTCTTCGATGACTTGTTTAAGATTTTGAATTCCTTCAATGACAGATTTCTCAGCCTGCCACGCCGCACGAAATTTGGTTTGTTCAGCCTTGAGGTTCGCAATCTCTTCTTCCAGTTTAGCGAGCTTTGACAGATCATTTTCCCTTTGTATTGCCGCACGTTCTATCTCAAGTTGAGTGAGTTTACGGTTTATTTCATCAAGTTCCTCGGGAAGTGAATCCATCTCCATCCTCAGTTTTGCTGCTGCCTCGTCCATGAGATCGATTGCTTTGTCAGGGAGGAAGCGTTCAGTAATATAACGTTGCGAAAGTTCAACTGCCGAGATAATCGCGCTATCTTTAATCCGAACTTTATGGTGACTTTCGTAGCGTTCCTTCAATCCCCGAAGGATCGAAATTGCATCCAGAGTCCCCGGTTCATCAACGAGAACCTGTTGAAACCTGCGTTCCAATGCCTTGTCCTTCTCAAAATATTTTTGATACTCTCCAAGTGTAGTGGCACCTACGGCCCTTAAGTCTCCGCGGGCAAGTGCAGGTTTAAGGATATTTGCCGCATCCATGGCACCTTCGCCTTTGCCCGCCCCAACGAGCGTATGAATCTCATCAATAAATAGGATCACATTTCCTTCGGCCTGAATTACCTCATTGATAACAGCCTTCAGACGTTCTTCAAACTCACCCTTATACTTTGCCCCGGCAATCAATGCCCCCATATCGAGTGAAAAAACTTGCTTGTCTTTTAAATTTTCAGGCACATCGCCCCGTACAATACGCTGGGCAAGCCCCTCAACAATAGCCGTTTTACCTGTACCCGGCTCACCTATCAGGATAGGATTGTTTTTCGTTCGCCTCGATAAAATCTGTAACACCCGCCTGATTTCCTCATCACGACCGATTACCGGATCCAGTTTTCCTGATTTCGCCCGTTCGTTCAGGTTCACCGCATACCGGTTCAGTGAATTAAACGTATCCTCAGCCGTCTGACTATTCACCTTCGAACCTTTCCTTAACACTTTAATTGCCTCATCAAGCTCTTTATGGGTAATTCCACTGTCTTTCATCAGGCGGCTCACCTGATCGTTGCCATCCAGAATCCCAAGCAGTAAATGCTCAACAGAAACATACTGATCACCCATTTTACGGGCAATAGCAGCAGCTTTTTGTACAGCCGAATTTGCCGCCGATGAGAGATAGGTTTCTCCACCGGTTACTTTCGGATAGCTGATGATAATCTTATCCAATGCGGCACTCAGGACCGGCTGGTTAATACCTAATTTTTTTAGTAAAAAGCCAGTTACACTCTCAGCATTAACAAACAACCCTTTTAGAAGATGTCCGGTCTCGATAGCCTGCTGATAATTTCCCTCGGCTATTTTAACCGATTGATTAACCACCTCCTGTGCTTTAATTGTAAAATTGTCAAAGTTCATATATTCGATTTTTTAAGTTTCCAATTTTGATGATATTGGTTTTTTTTATCTTAAAACCTATAATCTCAAAAAATGGATCAAAATACTTGCCACCGCTGATTATCAGACATTTTGTCTTGCTACAAGGTGGCGAAACTGAAATATTGACATAATGATTCGTGCGAATTAAAAATATCAGCATTTGGACTGGTGAAATGGCAGGCGTTCACCTGAAAGATTAATTTTCGTATAACTGTGGTCAAATTTTATTAACCAAGGACAGTTACAAATTTCAAATCTGGCGGAATTTGGTTTTTAGGCGACGTCTTTTTGCTTTTTATTAATAAGTAATGTATTCATAAATTTGTTATACTATGAATTCACATAAGGAAATATTGTCATTCACAATATTTGGGATAGCACGCAAAATCCGGAAAACCTGAGAATTTATTAGTATTAATCAAATATCTCAAAATCGCAATATTGGTTTTAAGAATTACTTAATCACCCTATCAGTGATTTGCAGTAACATCCCAACGGCCTCATTCAGGGAGTTTATTTGGTTAAAATTGATGCTAAGTTTTCCTTTCCCTTCCTTAACCCTGCATTTGGACGGATTTAACACAACCCATTGCATAAGTTTTTGAAAGTGTTCTGATTGATAGTAATTTGACGAAGGATCGGAAGGCAAATAGCAGATCATCCTTGATTCCTTTAAAATGATCCGTTCGATATTCAGAGAAATAGCAATCCAACGCAATCTGACAACATCTATCAGCTCACGCGCTGGTTGAGGGATAGGCCCGAAACGGTCGACAAGTCCTTTTTCAAAAAGCTGAACCATCGTTTCATTTTCCATATTGTCAAGTTCCCTGTAGAGTAACATACGTTCTGAAATACTCGAAATATACGCGTCTGGAAAGAGGAGCTCAAGATCAGTATCTATATTACAATCATTTACATATTTAACATCAAGAAAAGTCTCAGATGCTTCATTATCTGTATTTTCAAAAAGATCCTGAAACTCTCCGCTTTTCAGTTCCATCATCGCCTCATTAAGGATACGGTGGTAGGCTTCGAAACCAATGTCAGCAATAAATCCGCTCTGTTCCCCTCCAAGGAGATTTCCTGCACCTCTGATATCCAGATCCTGCATGGCGATACTGAATCCACTTCCTATTTCTGAAAACTCTTCTATTGCCTGCAAACGTCTCCTGGCGTCAGCAGACAAAGTATTTAATGGTGGGGCAAGTAAATAACAAAAAGCCTTTTTGTTCGAGCGGCCAACACGACCGCGCAACTGGTGAAGCTCACTCAAACCAAAATTGTGGGCATTATTTATGATGATTGTATTTGCATTTGGGATATCCAGACCTGACTCTATGATTGTTGTGGCAACTAATACATCAAAATCTCCATTTACAAAATCAAACATCACCTTTTCGAGCTTATCGCCTTCCATCTGGCCATGCCCGACAACTGTGCGTACTCCGGGACACAACTTATTAACCAGATATTCAATTTCGAGAATATTCTGGACCCGGTTATTGATAAAAAACACCTGTCCACCCCGTTCCACCTCATAAATAATTGCATCTCTGACTACCTCGTCGTTAAATGTACTAACTTCCGTGTTTATTGGATACCTGTTGGGAGGTGGTGTATTTATAATCGAGAGGTCTCGTGCACCCATTAACGAAAACTGCAATGTACGTGGGATTGGAGTTGCAGTGAGTGTAAGTGTATCAATATTAGCCTTGAGCTGTTTTAACTTCTCTTTGATAGCAACCCCAAAATGCTGCTCCTCATCGACGATAAGCAAACCCAGGTCTTTAAATCTCACATCCTTACCTATCAATTTATGTGTTCCGATTATAATGTCTACCTTACCTTCAGCAAGGTCTTTAAGCACAGCCTTAACATCCCCTGAGTGCCTCAATCTGCTAATATATTGAACATTACAAGGGAAATCCTTTAATCTTTCCGAAAATGTCTTGTAATGTTGTAAGGCGAGGATTGTTGTCGGTACTAAAACAGCAACCTGCTTACTATCTGCGACTGCCTTAAACGCTGCACGTATTGCAACCTCTGTCTTTCCAAAGCCAACATCTCCACAAACCAGCCGATCCATTGGCATTTGTTTCTCCATGTCCTCCTTGATTGAAAAGGTCGCTTTAAGCTGATCCGGTGTATCCTCATATATAAAACTTGCCTCGAGTTCCTCCTGAAGATAAGAATCGGCAGAAAAAGAAAATCCATTCTCCATCTTCCGTTTAGCATATAAGGCAATTAATTCCCGGGCAATATCTTTAACCTTATTTTTCGTCTTTGCTTTAAGATTCTGCCACGCTGCAGTTCCCAGCTTATTTATTGATGGCTCCTGCCCTTCCTTTCCTTTGTATTTGGCAATCCTGTGTAAAGAGTGTATACTCACCAAAAGTGAATCATTATCCCTGTATATCAGCCGCACAGCTTCCTGAACATTGCCATTGACCTCTGTTTTGACAAGACCTGCAAACTTACCTACTCCGTGATCGATGTGTACTACAAAGTCGCCGGGATGAAGCTTACTAAGTTCCTTTATCGTAATAGCCTGACGCGAGGATTTTTTTGACCGTAGTTTAAACCGGTGATACCTTTCAAAAATCTGATGATCCGTATAGCAGCAGATCTTCAGATCATGATCAATAAACCCTTCGTTTAAGGCAAAAAGAAGACTATCCAGTTTCTGAGGATCACCCTTGTCATCAAAAATTGCATGAAGTCTTTCAATTTGTTTTGGGCTCGAAGTGAGGAGAATATTCCGGTAACCTTTCTGTCGGTTCGATTTCAAATCCTTCCCAATAAGATCAAAATTCTTATTAAATACAGGCTGTCTTGTTGTATTGAAATTTAGTTGAATTGCGGTCTTGGAGTTGTTTGTGTTTCCGAAACTGATACAAAGAAAGGGTTCAATACCACTTTTAAATTCATTTCCTGAGATTACAAGATCATCGGTTTCAGAATTACCCATACGACCTGATGCCTCATTATACAAACCCTTTATTTGTGCTGTTACATATTCAAAACTTTGAGCGGCTATTACCGATTTTTTGTTCAGAAATTCAAATAATGAAACACGTTTTTCATTTTGCAACCCCTCCTGAATATTGGGAATTATAGAAATCCGGTTGAGTGCCTCCTTCGAAATCTGGTCTTCAATATCGAAGGTTCGAATTGAGTCTACGAGATCTCCAAAAAAATCAACCCGGTATGGATCTTCATTCGAAAACGAAAATATATCCACAATTGAGCCCCTGATCGAGTATTGACCTGGTTCATAGACAAATTCAACACGTTCAAAGCCATATTCGTGTAATACCTCATTGATGAAGGCGATTGAAAGTTTTTCTCCTGTCCTGATATGAAGAGTATGTCTCGACAGACCTTCGTCTGAGATTACCTTTTCCATGATAGCCTCAGGATAGGTAATTACGAGATATCCAGTCTCATTAATTGCGAGTTTATTAAGCACTTCGGTTCTAAAAATGATATTCTCACTTTCAATAACCTCATGGACAATATTCCGGCGATAAGATGAAGGAAAAAACAAAATAGTTTCACCGAGTCCAAGTGAATTAAGATCATCAAAAAAATAGGATGCTTCCTCCCTGTCATTAAGTACCACCAAGGCATTAAAAGGATTTAACTCATAAGCCGCAGCAAAAATTACAGACGATGATGATCCGGATAATCCGGAAAGCGAGATTTTTCCCTGTCCTGCATCGGCAATCTTTCCTTTCAATCCGGTAACCGACGGATGGGTTGTATAATATGATAGTAGTTCCTTAAGTTCCAATATGGATGTTTTTCAGACAACAGGGCAAAATTAAAAAAATATCGGGGTATTCAATCCGGAGATACAGAGGACCGCTTTGGATTTGCCTTTCTCCTCAACCTTCATCGGTATCAGTCAGTCCGGCAATTCGAAGTAATTCGTTTGATGTCCTGACATTTCGTGTTGTTGCAGTGACCTTGAGCTTATTCTCAAAATAGCTATTCGTTAATTTGGTGTTTCCATATCCGTCAGGACACATCAGATAAACAGCCCTCTCACTCAACACAAATTCGTCCGGCAGACAGGAAGTGTTTTTCAATGCTTCCACATTGGTCAACCCCGGAATACCTGATAAAAAGGTGATATGCAACTTCGAAATATCTACACCTGAGGTTTCAAGGAAAGGATTATTGGATAATACAGCTTGAAATTCGTTGTAATGCAAAACCAGAACCGGTACCTTTAAGGCAAAACGGCTGACAATCCCACTGGTTATCACATCACTAACTAGCATGGCGTCAGGTTGACTGCTTTGAAAGATAACATTGCCACTTTGAATATAAGTTGTGACCTTTCGAAAGCCTAAATCCGTATACATCTCCTTTAAAGCTTCCATTTTAATAATGTTTTTGCCACTAACATTAATCCCGCGTAAAATAGAAATATAGGTCTTCATTTCAGTATGCTTAATAGTAACATCTCATTCAACTGTTTAAAAATTAACACTTTTATGAACAAAAAAGTTTTAGAATCTGTTATATAACCAAAAGCACTTATTTTAGAGGTGTTTATATGTACTTCGGCCGACTATCAAATAAACAGATGTAATCCCTGATTTTAATTAAGAAAGAAATGAAAACAAGAAAAACCGCTTTTGTCCTGTCGATTTTATGGTTCAGTATAATCCAGCTCAATGCACAAACCGTTGATATGGATCAAAAACTTTCAGGTTTAGACATTACAATTAACAAAATCCTGAAGGACTGGAATGTACCCGGATGTGGTGTCGGAATTGTTGCCAAAAACAGGCTCGTCTTCGCTAAGGGTTACGGTTACCGCGATTTGGACAAAAAATTACCTGTAACACCTAACACCTTGTTTCAAATTGCATCCAACACAAAACTTTTTACTGCTACGGCGATAGGATTCTTAGTTGAAGAGGGGAAATTAGATTGGGATAAACCTATTAAAAAATATGTACCTCAAATCCAATTTTACAACGATGAACTAAATTCGAATGTAACTATCCGGGATATGCTGTCTCATCGAACTGGTATTTCAAGGCATGACAATATCTGGTACAAATCTGATTTTACCCGTCAGGAATTATTCGACCGGCTAAAATTCCTGGAGCCCAGCATTCCTCTGCGCCAGGGATTTTTGTATAATAACTTAATGTATTGTGCCGCCGGACAAATTGTTGAATACTTGTCTGGTCAAAAATGGGAAGCCTTTATAAAAAATAAGATTTTTAGTCCCTTGAGTATGTCCCATTCCATGTTCGTAGTAGCCGAAATGCAAAAGCAGCCTGACTTTATGAGCCCTTACTATGAAAAAAGGGATACTACTACATTATTACCTTATCCATTTTATACACAAATGGAGGGAGTTGGCCCTTGCGGATCAATTATTTCCAACATTAACGATCTTTCGAACTGGCTAATTGCTCAAATGAATGATGGTAAATTTAAATATCAACAGGTCATTCCCTCGAACATCATTAAGGAGACATTGCAACCAGCCAGTATTTCGGCATCGGTCCCGGATAAGTACTATGAAAATTTAAATTCCATTTATGGAATGGGCAGATTAACATCAAGTTATAAAGGTCATTACCGAACTATGCATGGTGGTGCTATTGGTGGGATATATTCAAACTTGTCATTCATGCCAGCCGATAGTCTGGGTATAATTGTATTTATAAACGGTGCTCATGCCTATCAACTTCCCGGTATCATTGCAAATACAATTTATGATCTTCTTTTAAATACAGACAAGACACCATGGAGTGAAAGAGCATTAAAAGACTATTTAAAAGATAAAGCCACTGATAGAGAGGCTCGAAGTAAGCCTGATATAGACAGAGTGCCTAATACAAAGCCTTCACATCCCCTTTCTGATTATACAGGCAAATATGAAGACCCGGCATACGGACAGATGGAAATAAAGGAAAAAGATGGTGTCCTTAGCTTTTTATTTAATAATACAATGATGCCATTGCAACATTATCATTACGATAGGTTTGTTTCGGCAGATGACGAGATTAATGGCAAATGGTCACTTATGTTCAATTCCGATGCCCAGGGAGCTGTTCAGCAAATTAAAGTAAGTCTTGATGAAAAAGAAGTTGTCTTTACTAAAAAAGCCGATGCGAGGCTCACAGACCCGGAATTCATAAAAAATCTGACAGGGCAGTATGAGCTTAACGGAAATATTCTAAACATTGTAATCAGCAATAATGAATTAATTGTAAATTCTGCTCCGCCCCAACATCTTGAGCCTTATAAAGGAACTACCTATAGAATTCGTGAATTTTCAGATCAAACAATCGGGTTCATCATTGACGAAAAGGGAATTGCAACCGGTTGTAAATTCACTTATGATGGAAAGACTGTAATTTTTACAAAAAAGAAATAACCAGTTAGAGAAATGGAAAATAATAAGGAATTAACATCCGGTCAGGCAAAGGAGTTAATCAGTACCTTAAAAGTACGTTTTGAGAAAAACATGAAACGTCATCAGGGCCTTGAATGGGACAAGATTCAAGCTAGACTTGAAGTGAACATGTCCGGACTTTGGTCGCTCTATGAGATGGAAAAGACTGGTGGTGAACCGGATGTGGTTGGTCTCGATTCAAGTTCCGGCGTATACATTTTTTGTGATTGCTCGGCAGAAACTCCTAAGGGCCGCAGAAGCCTTTGTTACGATCGTGAAGGGCTTGAATCCAGAAAAGAGTTCAGACCGGAAAGTAGTGCTTTAGACATGGCAGCTTCCATAGGCATTGAACTTCTAAATGAGGAACAATACCGGGATTTGCAGAAACTTGGAAAATTTGACACCAAAACGTCAAGCTGGCTTAAAACACCTGATGATATTAGAAAACATGGTGGTGCCATCTTCGCTGATTACCGTTACGAACATGTATTTGTGTATCACAATGGTGCCTCCTCCTATTATGCTGTGCGAGGATTTCGGGGATGGTTAAGTATTTAATTATAAAAGTATTGTGTAATCTGATTAACATGTATATCACTAATTAAAGATAAATCATGGCAACTGTACTAAAAATTGAAAACAGGGAATTCAGTGAGAATCCAGGTCGAATAGACGATTTCAGGCTATATTCAGATATTTCAAGGTTAAAAAGTGGTATAGACTCAAAAAATCTGAATTTTGATGTGAGATTACTAAATCCAGGTCAATTTTCTTCGCCCTATCATTTTCATAGAAATGCAGAGGAACTATTTATGGTCATTTCCGGTTCAATGACACTGCGGACACCCAAAGGGCTGGAGATACTTTCAACAGGTGATCTGGTGTTTTTTGAATTGGGTGAAACCGGGGCTCATCAGGTTTATAATCATACTAATGAACCATGTACTTATCTTGATATACGCACATTTTACGGAGCAGATATTTGCGAATACCCTGATTCAGGAAAAACACTTGTTATTCCCTCGATGCAAGTGTTTGAAAAAGAGTCTAAAGTAAGCTATTTCAAGGGAGAAGAAAATATTTTACAAAAATGGAACGAGATAACCAAACAATTATAAGTACCACTGAAATGGGATAAGGACCTTGATGCTTACATTTCTGCCCATGTTAAACACACCGGTTCTACCTGTAACATTATTTGTATCTGCATATTTTAAACGGCTCATATTACTTTGACAGGCAATGTCCGTCAGGTTATTGCAATATAAATATACTGAACAAACCTTTCTTTTTTGGTAGCAAAGAGTTGTCCCAAACCCCACATTAATTAATGTATAGCCAGGAGTAACTGTTTCGTTTCCAAATTTATAATATACCTTATCCTGTTTGAAAAAATAATCAATCCCAAGTTTAAAATATGAATTCTGAAAATGGGATCCATTTTGACCCAAAACGAATTTTAATTCGGAACGATATTTATATGGAGGGGTGTATGGCAGATATTTTGTTGAATCACCCTGATTCTTTTGGATCGCATTCACAAAGGAAAAACTATTGTCAAAATTCAACCATTTAAGACTTTGCGGATGAATATTTAAAACAGCCTCACCTCCTGAGAGTATAGCATCGCCCTGTACATACTTAAAGGCCGGTCCGGGCGTCAGAGCAAGTGCCGGATCTTCGCGGATCGAGTCGCCACCAAGGGCGCTTTGAAGTTTTGTTGCAAAGATAAAGTTATTGATCCTGTTCACAAATCCATTTAATTCTCCGGAAATATCCCGTGCATTCATTCCCAGTGTACAATCTAATTGTAAGCTGCTTTCAGCCTTTAGGTTATGATCCCCGATTTCATAAAAAGGTGTACCATCATGAATTCCGTTTGCCCCGCTTTCAGCAGCCGTTGGAGCACGATATCCGCTGGCTAAATTAATTTTTGAATAAAAATTATCGCTAATATCATAAGCAGCACCCAAACTTCCTGAGAGACCGGAAAAGTTGGAAGTATAAGCTGTAAAGTCCGCTACCGCACCGGCTACATTGCCCTGAAGACGCTTTCCTGTGGCGTCAACCCATAATGACTTGCCTTTTAATACACGTGAATCATACCGTAATCCACCACTAACGGCTAGTTTTTGAAACGATTTTTTGGCGATTACAAATCCTCCAATATCAAAAATGGAATACTCAGGGATAACAAATGCAGTTCCCCTATTTTCGGAATTTTGTTGCATCCCATTAACTCCTACAGATAATTCCATGTGATTTTTTTCAGAGAAGGTGTAACGTGCATCGTAATTAATCGTGTTCAGGAAAAAATAATTGTTATAGACGTCTCCCTGGGTTATGTCGTTTGCTTCCTGTCTGTGGTTTTGTTGAATTCCAATCCTAAGATTTAGCCTTCCATCCCCCAGAACGAAGCAGTTATCAGAAACAGCCTTATAATGACGTACATGCTGATGTATAACCGGGAAATTATTATATTTTTTAAAATCATTTTCAGGTGCCAGACCAATGCTGTCGGTCTGATTTGATCCCGGGAAATTCTGTGTGAATTTGCCAGTCGCACTATCTCTCACCCCCTCAATAATCCCCATTCGAAGATCAAACGCTGAAAGAGAAAGATGGGTATAACCCCATTTTCTGTTAATACCAAGGATAGCCTTGGCATTACTTTCCGAATAAGCAGAATTGGCGACATACCCATCATATTTGTTTTTGTAGTCGTGGGCCATCTTGTTGCTATAGCGAAAGTCCCACATAAAACCTTTATTGTTTCCGGCAAGGTTAAATGATTCGGCAAACAATCCATTATTAGTCTGGTAGTTTGATAAAACAGCCCCTTTGATCTGTCCTTCAGGTACTGAAGGCGCCGACAGCATATTGATTACTCCGGCTATTGCGTCAGATCCATAGCTTAAACTTGCCGGACCCTTTAATATCTCAACTTTATCAACCGAAAATTCGTCCACTTCGATACCAAATTCATCAAACCATTGCTGACCTTCCTGCCGTACCCCGTCATTTACTGTAACGACACGATTATAGCCTAATCCCCGAATAAAAGGTTTTGAGATATTTGGACCATGTGTCATTTGTGATACTCCTGGCGAAACAGCTATTGCATCTATGGAATTTGTAGAGCTGTTTTGAAGCATCTCTTCCTGGGTGACAACATTTATGGGTACCGGATTGCTCTGCTTTTCTGTTGCGGATGAGACTCCGGTCACAATAACCTCCTGGATTTCACTATTCGAGTGATTAAGAGCAAAATTAGAAGTAACGGTCCCTTTGAAAGTAACTTCCTTGTATTGAGAACCGTAACCAATACGAGATATAACCAGCAGGTAGGTTCCATTGGGAATATTTTTAAGCATATAGTTTCCGTCCACTTTTGTAATGGCACCTATTTTTAAATCAGGCACGTAAACTGTAACATTATCTAAAGCCAAGCTGTCCCTCGAGTTCTCTGTTACTCTTCCGCGGAGTGTATTCTGAGCTTTCGTAAGGGAAAAAAAGGTTGCAAACAAGTATAGAAAAAGAAATAATTTCAGCTTCATAATCTAATTTAATGGATTTTGAATTTCAAATTTAGTTTTACCAAGGTCAGATCGAACAAATTATTTTAAGTAAATTAATTTTTATTCTACCTTGTGGGTACCGTCAGACAAGAAGGTTACCTGTGGTTGTATTCTTGTCCGGTCAAAGAGATCATAACTTTCTTTCAGATCTGCCCATAAACTGACACGATCCTTGTCCTTTTTGTAATCTGATATCAGTTCGGCATAATTTTGATCACTAAGCCGTGCCGGATAAATTGTCAGCCCAATCTCTTGCTGACCACTGTTATATGCCTCAATACAATATACATAAAGCTCCCTGATTTTGTCATCAGTTATGGCAAGACAACCTGACGAGATGCATGAGCCATGAATATAGATCTGATTTCCCAGGTGGCCGTGAACCCCCCTGATACTATCGGATGCATTTGGATAATTAATTTCCATGGATAAATAATACTTGCTGTAAGGATTAAGTTTCGATATATGGTAAAAGCCTTCAGGAACCTGTAAATCCCGATAGCGTCTCTTCGGTCCTTCAAAACCTGACAGGTCACAGATCGGAAATTCCTTTAACAGGATAAATGCTGTATCTCTTTGGTTCTTTGCCCATAACTCAATTGTCTTCTCTGCTTTAAAAGCCCGAAGGTAAATTCTAAGACTGTCGCGGGGGATAGAATGACCGGAGAGTGTTTTGTCAACAAGTTTTTCTTTTAAAGAATAGGCTTCCCTGACCCTTGTAAAATTCATCTGCTTCTCGCGGAAGGAATCGGAATCCATGACCGGATTAATGAATAGCATCGGAAAGAGAAGAATCAGCAATCGCATAAATTAACTCAAAAATAATCGCGCAAAAGTAGTTGAAAATGGATCATAGTAAAGTAACTGGATATAAAAGTCGATGTAATTTAACAAAAAATTCAGGCATGTTTCGGATTTATAAGGTTATAACCGTTGGAAAATGTATATAGCCAAAACTGCCTAACGATCTATAATCTTTCCCACCAAATAACATCAATATCTAAATTTATATAATTACCTCTTACAAATTGATTTTTGGCAGACTTTTTGATTGTATTTTTATACAAAAATGAATATACAAGCCATGAAAACTTTTAAACCGTCTAATCTAATCAGAATAAATAAGTTATCCTTTTGGATGACAGGGATTGTGTTGATGCTGTCATTGCATCTAAGTGCCCAATCTCAGGTTAAGAATAGCCTGCAGCAAATGATTGATGAAGATCGTACGACCATTGATGTTATTGCAGGCAGCGACCGTAAAATACACCCTCAGATTTTAAGAATCTCAGAGACTCCGGAGCTTTTAAATAAAATTGAAGAACTTCAGCAAAGATCTCAGAATCAATTTAAGACGATCATTGACAGGTACGACAGAGATACTCAGTCTGCCTTTTACGAAATGGCCCGTTATCCCAATATGATCAGTGACCTGGTCAGGAGTGGAAGACCAACTGATGCAGAAGCAGATCATATCATATCTAACTATCCTCAGGATATTCAGGAGATAACCAGGAATAATGCGGTCAGGTACTTCGATGTACTCCTCCAAATTGAGCGGTTAAATAATGAAATTGACCGGGCATTTCAAAATGCTCTCGAACCTTATGACATGCAGACAAGAGAGAGCGTAAATGTTCTGATTGGCTATCCGGAAATAGTCTCTGCCCTGGTTAATGATAAGCCATTTACTGCACTTCTGGGTGAAGCATACCGCGAAGATCCAGTGTGGGTTACAAACCGTATTGACCAGATTTCAAGAGAAGTTGCAGATCGTAACCGCCAGGATCTTGATGCATACAAAAATCAGATAAAAAATGATCCTCAGGCATATAATGAGATGCTTGAGGCTTCAGAAAGATTTGCAAGAGAACGAAATGAGGTGAGGTACCTCGACAGTTACGGTGACCCAATCGTAGAAACGAGAGTAGTCAACTGTTATCCGTATTGGTTTGGTTATCCTTACTGGTATTCGGATCCGTACTGGCGACCCCGTCCTGTATATTACCATACAGGTATATACAGAAATCAATATGGCAATGTTGAGATCATAGGACTTCCTTCAGGATTTTTCCTTCACTGGAACTCGGTTTATCATCCCCGTTTATATCCTCATCTCTCCTACAACTATTATAACTTTTATGAGAATCATTATATGAAACGGTTTCATGAGGCTCCCAGGTCATTCCCTCACCAGGGATTCTACCGGTCTATAGAAAGTAACGTTATAAATAATCCCCGGGTCAATAACCATTCACTTCAACGAATTGACCGTAAATTGGGAAATAATATCGTTCAAAGGCCAAATAGATATGAATCAGAAACTACAGGAAGAGGTTCCTATGGTATAAACAATTCCGGAGGATCCTATGGCATAAGGCAAGGAGGAAATGCTATTCAGCGTAATACAGATCGAACGAATTCCGGTACACCTGCAGGATATTCCAATCAGCGACAGTTTAATACTGTAAATCCAGGAAGATCGGAAGGAAATTCCAATCCCGGAACAAATAATCAGGCTAATCCGGCAGTCAGAGATAACAGAATCGTTCCCGGACAACAATACAACAGGGCTCCGGTACAGCAATATCAAAGGCCGGCTGCCCAGCCAAACAATAATCAGGTGGCACCCGTACAGCAATATAATAATAGAGTTACACCTGGACAACAGTATAATCAAAGGCCAGCACCTGCCCAGCAAAACACGAATAGAGTGGCACCGGCTCAACAGAATAATAACCGGCCGGCTGCAGTGCAGCAGAATAATAAGGTAGTTCGCGACCAGGCACCGCCAAAGTCCTCAGGCAACTCCGATCATCTGCGAAAAGAAAAAGAGGGAAGAAGAGAAAGATAGTTCAGTTTCTGATCTTGAAGAGGAATTTACAATATTGTATAACTTAAATTATAATGCCATGAAAACTAATTATTTAAAAGTGTTGCTATCGATCGGGACGATGATTTTAATTATCTCATGTTCAGGACTTAGGGTTAGTACTGATTTTGACCGCAAGGCTGATTTTAAGAAATATAAAACATATAATTTCAGTAAAGAGGTAGACAAGATGACTGCGTTAAACGATATGAACCGGCGCAGATTAAAAGATGCAATATCAAAAGAAATGGAATCAAAAGGGTTTCAGGTTTCTCCTACCCCGGATGTGCTGGTGAATGCCTTTGTCAAGGGTCAGACAAAGTATACGGCAAATGCCAACACCACTTCTTTTGGAGGCCCTTTCATGTACAGGGGCTTTGGTTCATCTAATACTTATGTTGACATTAACAAATCGGTTGAAGGCACACTGTTCATAGATTTGATTGATGTTTCTGAAAAAAAGATGATCTGGGAAGGTGTTGCAGAAGGACTTGTCAATCCGCGCACAAATACCCGTGAAGATAAACTGAATGCCGTCGTTCAGGAGATATTCAAAAATTTTCCGAGATAAATTACAGGATGTAAAGGTTTAAGGAAAAGGCCGGGATACTATTCCGGCTTTTTCATTGAATGACCGTCACTAACGAGCTGCCATTAAACAGAAAAATTTTCTAATTTTGTCGCTCTTAAATTTTAATATTTTATGACTGAGAAGAAACTTCCATTTTCGAAAGAAACCTTAGAAAAAATTATAGATACTTGCCCTACGCCATTTCATATTTACGATGAAAAGGCAATGAGAGCTTATGCGAAGCGTTTTAAACAAGCCTTCGCCTGGAATGAAGGTTTTAAAGAATATTATGCGATAAAAGCTGCCCCAAATCCATTTTTAATGAAAATTCTCCGCGAAGAGGGTTTTGGGATCGACTGTAGTTCAATAGCCGAACTTGCTTTGGCAGAAAAGATAGGTATGAGTGGCGATGAGATCATGTTTACCTCCAATGATACACCTGTTTACGAATATCAGAAAGCTGTTGCAATGGGTGCAATCATTAATCTGGATGACATCTCTCATATTCAGTATCTCGAAGAAAATATTGGTTTGCCTGAGCTTGTATGTTTCCGTTATAACCCGGGCTCTTTAAAAGAAGGTAATGCCATCATCGGTCATCCGGAAGAAGCTAAATACGGTTTTACAAGAAGCCAGCTTTTCGAAGGGTATCAGATGTTGCTGGATAAAGGCGTAAAACGTTTTGGCATTCATACAATGGTTGCCTCAAATGAACTGGATCCTGACTATTTTGCCGGAACTGCACAAATTCTTTTCGAGCTGATTGCCGATCTTTCAAAAAAATTAAATATTAATTTCGAATTTGCAAATTTAGGTGGAGGGATCGGAATCCCTTATAAACCAGATCAATCAGAAGTTGATCTTGAAAGAATGAGCCGGGGAATTAAAGCAAATTATGATAAATATATTATTGCAAACGGACTGAAGCCCTTAAAATTATACTTCGAATCGGGCCGGGCCATTACTGGCCCTTATGGATATCTTGTGAGTAAAGTATTGCATATTAAGGACACATATAAAAAATATGCAGGACTTGATTCGAGTATGGCAAATCTGATGAGGCCCGCACTTTATGGTTCATACCACCATATTACCGTTCCAGGCAAGGAATCAGTCACTACAAAAATTATGTATGATGTTACAGGATCACTTTGCGAAAACAATGATAAATTTGCTATTAACAGGGTTTTACCTAAGCTTTCGACTGGTGATATTGTTGTAATCCACGATACCGGCGCACACGGTCATTCTATGGGATTCAATTACAATGGTAAACTTCGTTCCGCCGAATTATTATTGCGTGAGGATGGAAATGTAGTGGAGATTCGCAGAGCTGAGACCCTGGATGATTATTTCGCGACTCTTGACTTCGATCAGGTGCCAGGATTTAAAGTATAAACACCCTTCGTCACAGGGATTAACCCCGAAAAATGAAAGTTTGCGGCTTTAGTTTTGTTAAAAATGCAGTTAAATTCGACTATCCAGTTGTAGAAGCGATAACATCAATCTTACCGGTTTGCGATAAGTTTATTGTTGCCGTTGGCGATTGTTCAGATGGGACAAGGGAACTGATCAAATCGATTGATTCAGATAAGATCGAGATCATAGATACGGTCTGGGACCCAACCTTACGGGAGAAAGGTCGTGTACTTTCTTCGGAAACAAATAAGGCATTTGATGCTGTTCCGGCTGATTATGACTGGTGTTTTTATATTCAGGCAGATGAGGTAATACATGAAAAGTACCTTCCGGTTATTGAAGCATCAATGCATAAATATCTTGATATCAAGGATGTTGATGGATTGATTATGCATTACAAGCATTTTTATGGCACGTATGATTATTACGCTGATTCCAGACGGTGGTATCGCAGCGAAATACGAATCATAAAGAATGACAAAGGCATAAGGTCATGGAATGATGCACAGGGATTTCGATGGAAAAATGCAACAAAACTTACCGGGAAATTTATCGATGTCACAATGTACCATTATGGTTGGGTAAGACCACCCAAACTGATGAAAGATAAATTGGAAGGGGCAAAGCAATATTGGTCTGTCCATTCAAAACATATAAAAACAATCGAACAGCAATCCGAGGAATATAAATATGAAGAAGGAATAGACAGTTTGGAATTATTTGTTAGTGACCATCCTCAAGTTATGCTTCGGCGAATTAATTCACTTAACTGGCATCCTGAATTATCAATCAGAAAGAAAAAGTTCAAACCCCGTTATTTTGTTTTGTACTGGTTTGAGAAAATCTTCAATTACCGCCCCTTTGAAAATAAACATTTCATTGAATACAGAGGATGATGAATACAAGTTTTAATGACGATATTATCAAAGCAGTCGAAATACTTCGTTCAGGCGGCGTTATTCTTTACCCTACCGACACAATCTGGGGAATTGGATGCGACGCTACAAACTCTGCTTCCGTAAAAAGAATCTATGAGATCAAACAACGTACCGATACAAAGAGTATGCTTATCCTCATGGAAAATCCTAACCTACTTAATTCCTATATCTCTGAAGTGCCTGAAATTGCATGGGATCTGATCGAGGTGGCTGATAATCCACTGACAATCATATATCCGGGAGCGAAAAACCTTGCTTCCAATCTAATTGCACCTGATGGAAGTATTGGTATCCGCATAACTACTGAACCATTCACACAACAGTTGATACAAAGATTCAGGAAACCTCTGGTTTCAACCTCGGCAAATTTAAGCGGCCAGCGTTCTCCCCTGAATTATGCTGGAATCAGTGATGAAATAAAAAACTCAGTGGACTTTATAGTCTCATACAGACAGGATGATCCTACAAAATCACAACCTTCCGGGATCATTAAACTTGGACTCGGCGGACAGATCGAAATTATCAGAAAATAACCCCTATTCTTTTCTAACAGTACTGGTACCTAAGATTGTTGATTCAATCATAGGATTGCCCCGGTAAATAACATCTCCGGTGCCAGCAAGTTTAGCAATAAGGTTTTTAAGTGCATTTACATAACAATCTCCAGAACCACTGATCTTGACATCAACGTCATTAGCTTGGAAATCAATTGCTTTTACATTACCGGAACCTGATATAATTGATTTAAACTCACTTGCTGTTCCATTTCCGGCTAATGTTACATTACCTGAACCTGATAGTGTTACTATAACCTTTTCGGCGAGTAGATTTGCCAATTTAATATTACCGCTACCGCTAATAAACAGGTTTAAAATTCTGGTATTTATCTTATCTTCCGAAAGGATGGATCCCGATCCGGAAACAATCAGTTCGTCAATCTGGGGAATTGTAATATAAACATCAACTTTACCAGGCTGCCATTTGCTAAACCATGTATCAACCGGATACTTTATAACTAGTGTCCTGCCGCTCACGTCGGTAATTAAGCGGTTTAGTGAACTCTCATCACCGGAAATCTCTACTGATTGTGTGTTTCCTTGTTTTAGATGAACCTCAGCATCGATTTTAATTGATATTTGTGTAAATGCTGATACATTTCTTTTTTGGCTCCCCTGAGCTATAATTGTCTGAGATCCGGCAAAAACAAGCAATGCCAATAATGCAATAAATCTTGATTTCATATACAGTCTAAATTAAATTTACAATTAAATGATGCAAAATAAACAGAAATGTTGCATCGGCAAAGAAAAAAATTATTCCAGATAAATATCAATAAGGCCATTGGGACAGTTAAGATGCAATTCCCGGCTTTCCTCATCAAGGGATAAGATAAATTCATCCGAAAGAGGGATCATTATCTCAGCCTTCAGATGATTTACAGTAATGACCAGGTTGCCGGAAAAATCGTCTACCCGACCAATTTTCCCTACTTCCCCGAATTTTGTATCAAAAACGGTCATTCCAATTAGTGCCGATTCTATTCCACTGCCTTCCCGACTCACAAGATCTTCATCTGAAACGTATACTTTACATCCGACCAATTCTTTTGCCTTGCTAAGGGAATCTACAAACATAAATTTGCAGATTACACTTTCGTCATTTCTAAAGCGAAGCTCGTGATCTTCAATAAAGAATGGAACCAGTCCACCGTCGATGTCAATCAAAAGAATTTCAATTTCCTCGAATGTCTCACTATACTCTGCTTCAAAAACGACAATTACTTCACCTTTCAGTCCATGAGGTTTTTGAATATAGCCGACTTCAATACAATCACTCTTAATTATTTGATCCATAACATTGGCAAAGTTACAAAAAAAGGGCGCTGGTTAAAATAACCAACGCCCTTTTTAAGTATTAACTATCTTCTAAATAACAATATTATGCTTCTGTTACTGGTTCAGAGTTGTCAGATTCTTCAGCAACTTCAGACTGATCTTCTGCGGGTTTAGCTGCTGCTGCAGCTGCAGCAGCGGCATTCTTCCTGGCGATCTCTGCGAGTCTTGCCTCATTTACTTTAATCTCTGCCTTTAGACGTTTTTTCGCATCTTCGCTGAGACCATTCTCAAGTGCATCCTTCTTTGCCTGTACTGCTGCTTCTTTCGCATTTAACCATGCGTCAAATCTTTTATCAGCCTCAGCCAAATCAAATGCACCCTTTTTAACACCCTCTAAAAGGTGCTTTTTCATCATTACACCCTTGTTAGACAAGATTGTACGACAAGTGTCTGTAGGCTGTGCGCCATTAGTTAGCCATGCAATGGCTTTATCAAAGTCAAGATCGATGGTGGCAGGATTAGTATTTGGATTGTATGAACCAATCCTCTCAATAAACCTACCATCTCGTGGTGACCTGCTGTTTGCTACCACAATGTGGTAATAGGCATGTTGTTTACGGCCATGCCTTGCCAAACGAATCTTTACTGACATAACGTTTTACGTTGAA
>CAINLJ010000140.1 GCA_903850335.1 uncultured Bacteroidia bacterium
ATCCCAAAGCGGATAACCTTGTAGTGTTTGCGGAAAATCACGATACTGAGCGATATTTCACAGCCATTGGGGCGGACATCCCAAAGGCTAAGGCTGCAATGACTTTTCTTATGACCACAAGAGGAATCCCTCAGATTTATTACGGAGAGGAAATATTAATGCAAGGGCTTAAACGTGAGGGTGATGGACAACTCAGAAAAGATTTTCCCGGAGGCTGGGATGGCGATCACATCAATGGATTTAACGGAACCGGCTTAACAACGGAGCAGGCAGACTATCAGCAGTTTTTGAAAAAACTTATTAACTGGAGAAAAGGTAAAAGTGTAATTCATAATGGATTACTCAAACATTACTATCCAATGGAAAATTTATATGTCTATTTCAGATATAATGAGAAAGAAACTGTGATGGTCATTCTGAATAAGAATACTGAGAATAAAACACTCAACACAGCCAGGTTTGCGGAGTCACTTCAGGGGTTTAGCACAGCAAAAGAGGTAATTTCCGGAACCGTAGTGAACGATTTGAATAGTATTGTTGTTCCTGCAAAGACTTCGATGATATTGGAGTTAAAATAACGAAACTAGCCCTGACAGGGTTTGAAACCCTGTCAGGGCTATCTTTTACCCTAAACCTAACAGTTTAAAAACCCAATAGATAGCAGCCGCAAGAATCATCGACACAGGGATAGTCAGAATCCAGGCATAAAGCAGGTTAACAGTAACACCCCATCGTACAGCGGAAACGCGTTTAGTTAATCCTACACCCATGATTGCCCCAGTTATTGTATGGGTTGTACTTACAGGAATACCAAATGCCTCGGTACCAAATAACATGATTGCTCCTGCCCCTTCGGCAGCCACTCCTTCAAAAGGAGTCAATTTTGTAATCTTACTACCCATGGTCCTGATGATTCTCCATCCGCCCATTAGTGTTCCAAATGCAATAGCCGAATGACAACCAATAACAATCCAGAATGGAATCGAATGTATTTTGCCAGCATCGGTCATTGTAATATGAGCCCATTGCGGGATTTGTGAAGGATCCACGGATTTATAAAATACGATCAGGGTCGCAGTAATAATACCCATAACTTTCTGAGCATCATTCCCGCCATGGCCAAGACTAAACATGGCCGATGAGAGTAGCTGCCCAACCTTGAACCATCTTTTTAACCTAAATGGGTTAAAGCTTTTAAATATCCATAAAAGTAAAACTGACAGAAGGTAAGAGAGTATCATCCCAAGCATTGGAGCAAGGAAAATAAAGGATACGATTTTTATGATCTTGTCTGAATGAACCACTCCCCATCCGGAAAATGCTATAGCAGCGCCTGCAAATCCACCTACCAAAGTATGTGATGAGCTTGAAGGAATTCCTAAGTACCAGGTTAGCAAATTCCAGATAATAGCCGCAATAATCCCTGCCAGAATCACTTGAAGGTTGATTGCGCCAGTATCTACAGTTTTAGCAATAGTATCCACAATATGGAGTTCGAAAACCAGGAATGCGACAAGGTTAAAAAAAGCAGCCCACAAAACTGCCTGCAAAGGGCTTAAGACTTTAGTTGAAACAACAGTAGCAATAGAATTTGCTGCATCATGAAATCCATTGATAAAATCAAATACAAATGCCAGGATAATAATGGCAATCAGAAGAGTAAAGTTCATATATTCTTAGGATACTTTAACAATGATAGTAGAAAAAACATTGGCTACGTCATCGCATTTGTCAATCGCCTTCTCCAGAGAGGCCAAAATATCACGTTTCTTAATCAGGTTTATTGCGTTGGTTTCCAATTCAAAAAGATTGGAAAGATACTCCTGGTATAAATAATCAGCTTCGCTTTCGTATTCACTGATCAGGGCACAAGACCCGGCATATTTGAGAAAATCGGAAGCATTTTTAACGCTCCTCAATACCTTCTGAATCTCAAGATTAGCTGAATGAATAAAATGGGCAATTTTAGCAAATTCAACAGGGAATGAAGGTAATTTGTAAAAATGCGTCCTGATTGCCGCCGTATGAATATAATCCACTACATCATCAATAGCCGAAATAAGCATGTGCATATCTTCCCTGTCGAAAGGTGTAATAAATGTACCATTTAGCTCAATTAGTAACTTATGTGTTATTTCGTCACCTTTATGTTCAGCTTCCCTGATCAGTTTACCATAGACTTCACGTTGGACAAGGTCATTTTCACCCATTAGTTTAATTAGTAAGTCGGAGGCAACAACAAGATTATCCGCAGCTTCAATAAACAATGGAAAGAATTTGCGATCTTTTGGAACAAGAAATCCAAAAATTTTGTCCAGGTTCATACTGTTCGTGATTTAATTAGTTTTAACAATAAAATTGCGCTAAATTATAACATTCTCAAAGAGGATAAGCCAGTTTTTAGCTTCAAGAGGCTATTTTTATGTAATTTGGATGAAATATAAAGAAATATTGATGCATTAACGTTTAAAGGAAAGCTCCAATGTCATTTTAAGATTTGGTATAAGAGACAAAATCCCGGGTAGCCTTAAGAAGGTTTACTGTTTGAAGCAGGAGGTGTTTGGTCTCGGACATAATGCCAAAGTAAAGTAATGAATTACGGCTATTAATACCACGCCTCTTTATCCGGCGAATTTGACGGTTTTCCTGTTCGTGCATCAATCCAAGAACTTCTTTTCGTTTAAGGATTAACTCGTCAAGTTGTTCAAAACGTGAAACTTTGATTATATGAAGTGCAAAATTAAGAAAGTCGGTTACATGATTGCTGAATTCGGTTAATTCGACATTCTGATCTTCGGCAAATGGTTTATGATCCTCCATAAGATGTTCCTGCAGAGGGTGAACGACATACTTTATCGAATGAGCCATTTCGCGCAGATAATCAACAATCTGCACATAATAATGCCCGGTCTCAATCGAATCGTGCTGAAGCTGCTGTATTACCCGGTAAGTATTGGCTTTGAGCTTTCTTGCCCTCTGATTGAATTCCTGTATCTCAACTTCAATCTCATCAAGGAGTTTCATGTTTCCGGATTGAAAACCTGAAATTCCAAGATAGTAGGCCTTCGAAATCATTATTATTGCGTTCGAAGAATCTTCAGTAGTCTTAACAAGTACATTTTCAGCCTTAATTAATGGTTCTGAAAACTCATCATTTTCACCGTTGCCCGATTCACCTTTAGGGCTTTTCTTTTGTCCACGAGGAAATTTGAATATCATCCATGCACAAAACGCTCCCAGAAGAAACCAAAAAATAGGATAAAACTTCTCCATTAATCTTTTTAAATTATCCAGCCGACAAATGTATTTCGGGTCAGTCAACCAAAATGCACAAATTGTATTAAATAAATGTTAATTAGTGAATAACATTGTAAAATTGGAAGAAAGAGTAATTAAAATTAACTTTGCTACCCGAATCTTAATATCCAATGAAGATGGTTCCTGTAAAAACCAGTACACCCCAAAGGCTCTCGATCACCTCATCTGTTATTATTACAATTTTTAGTGCTTTGTTAATGGTTTTTGCCCATTTGCTTGGATGGACATTATGGTCAGTCGTATTTATTCCTGTCCTTTTTTTAATAGCCTATTTTACAAATCTGTACATGCTTTCTATCCTCATTAACGATAAAATTACGCCCATATATAAAACAATCCGCGAAGTTCCCATTGAAATGAAACGTGTTACAAGGCTGAGCCATGGGAACAAAGATATTATTTCCGAAGTCGACCAGGAAGTCAAACTTTGGGCCGAGGATAAGCTTGCGGAGATTGACAGGTTGAGGGAGCTTGAAAAATATCGCAAAGATTTCGTTGGTAATGTCTCTCATGAATTAAAAACACCCATCTTTAATATTCAGGGTTATATCCTCACTCTGCTTGACGGAGGACTCGAAGACCCAAAAATCAATCGCCTCTATCTCGAACGGACGGAGAAAAGTATCGATAGAATGATAAGCGTTGTAGAGGACCTCGAATCAATAACAAAACTTGAATCCGGTGAATTAAAGATTAACAAGGAGCCATTTGACATCGTAAAGCTTACTGAAGAGGTCTTTGAATTTGAATTACGGGATTCAAAGGAACGAAGGATTAGTATGAACCTCATTACTCAATCCAATAAGCCAGTTTTTGTCATGGCAGATAAGAAACGGATATTTGAGGTCATCAGTAATCTTGTTGGCAATGGCATTAAGTACGGCAAAAAAGGTGGTAATGTAAATGTTGTTTTTTACGATATGGATAAAATGGTACTCATTGAAGTGAGTGATGATGGCATTGGAATCGAGAAAAAGGATCTGATTCGTATCTTCGAACGTTTTTACCGTGTCGATAAAAGCAGATCAAGGATGCAGGGAGGTACCGGCCTGGGATTATCAATTGTGAAGCACATTATCGAGGCACATGAACAGACAATCCATGTAAAAAGTCAGGTAGATAAGGGAACAACCTTTACATTTATGCTTGAGAAATACAATAAATAAAAAAATATCTTATTTAAGGCTGGTATCCAAAATATGCCTATATTTATTTCTTTGAAATTGACGAATTCTATTTATTAAATAACAATGGTAGAAAAAGATAATACGCCGCGGATACTTCTTGTTGATGACGAAGAGGATATTCTCGAATTTGTAAGCTATAACCTTCAACGCGAAGGGTTTAGAGTATATTCAGCACGCAATGGCGTGGAGGCTATTGAGATGGCAGGAAAGGTTAAACCTGATCTTGTAATTCTGGATGTTATGATGCCTGAAATGGATGGTATAGCTGCCTGTGAGGAGATTCGAAAAATTCCAAGTTGCAAAAATGTAGTAATCGCATTCCTTACTGCCCGTGGAGAGGATTATTCTCAGATTGCTGGTTTTGAGGCAGGTGCTGACGACTATATTACGAAGCCGGTAAGACCGAAAGTTCTGATCAGCCGGGTTAAGGCATTGCTGAAGAGATCCGGCGGAATCACAACCGAAAGTACGGAAAACAGTAAGATACTGACTATAGGCGATATGGTTATCGATAAGGAACGATACCTGCTGATGATAGACAATAAGGAACTTACCCTTCCAAGAAAAGAATTTGAATTGCTTTCGTTACTTGTTTCCAAACCCGATAAAGTCTTCACCCGTGACGAAATATATAAAGCAGTCTGGGGCAACAACGTGATTGTTGGTGATCGAACAATAGATGTGCACATCAGGAAATTACGGGAGAAAATTGGTAATGACCATATACGCACACTTAAAGGTATTGGTTATAAGTTTATTACATAAGATTGAAACCTGATTTATCTGATTCACAGATACAATAAGTCTTTCTTTACAACTCTTTACGCATCCGGGCCACAGGGATGTCTAGCTGCTCACGATATTTGGCTACCGTTCTACGCGCGATTTCATAACCCTTATCATTGAGAATCTGGGTAAGTTTATCGTCGTTGAGCGGGTGCTTCTTGCTTTCGTTTTCGATACATTCCTGAAGGATCGATTTTATCTCGCGGGTAGAAACCTCCTCTCCTGTATCCTTTTGCATTGATTCGGAGAAAAAATATTTTAGTGGATAGATACCAAAGTGAGTCTGTATGTATTTACTGTTCGATACTCTCGAAATAGTTGAAATATCAAGCCCCGTGCGGTCGGCAATATCCTTAAGAATCATAGGCCTCATTTTTGTCTCATCCCCTTCGACAAAATATTCCTTCTGATACATCAGGATTTCAGTCATAACAAGCATGAGAGTCTCCTGGCGCTGCTTTATTGCATCGATAAACCATTTTGCGGAATCTATTTTTTGCTTCACAAAAAGTACAGCTTCCTTCACATCCCGGGTCATCGATTTGCGATTATCCTGGTATGACCTAAGCATATTTGTATAATGCCGGCTGATATTGAGTTCAGGCACATTTCGCTGATTTAGACTTAATTGTAATTCATCATCAACAACTTCAAGGAGGAAGTCAGGAATGATTGCCTGATTTCCCTGGCTGATATTGTTGCTGAATGAACTTCCCGGTTTTGGATTTAATTTAAGGATTTCGTCTATCGCATCTTTAAGTGTCTCATCGTCAACACCAAATTTTCGGCCAATTTTATCAAAATGTTTACGGGTAAATTCGTCAAAAGCATCCTTCAGTATTTGTCCGGCAAGAATTATTTCGGCCCGTTGATCAAATTTACGTGCGATTTGTAAACGCAGGCATTCTCTGAGATTTCGTGCTCCCACCCCTGGAGGATCGAGTTCTTGTATCTTTCTCAAGACTTTGATCAGTTCAGATTCAGAGGTCTTTATGTTTTGTGCAAATTCCAGATCGTCAACAATAGAGGCAATATCACGGCGTAAATAACCATCCTCATCAATATTCCCGATGATGTGTTCGGCAAGAATACTCTCCTTTGCATCAAGCATTTCCATACTAACCTGATCCTGAAGATATTCATGAAACGAAGTGCCATCAGAAAAAGGAATATCAGTGGCTTTGTCATCTTTTGAGGAGTTCTGTGTATTATAACGGTAGGCTGGATAGTCCTCTTCGTTGAGATAATCGCTTACTGAAAATTCCTCGTTATCCCGATCTTCATTCGATTTTAATTCGTTGGAAAAATCTTCTTCCGGCGACCCAAAGTCTTCGTTCTCAATTTCAAGTACCGGATTCTCCTCGAGCTCCTTTTTAATACGCTGTTCAAGCAGTAAACCAGGCAGTTCCAACAGCTTAATTACCTGTATTTGCTGAGGTGAAAGCTTCTGAAGAAGTTTCTGCTGGAGGCTTAATTTCTGCATAATATCAATAAAATTTTTCCGTTCTAAAGGTAGCAAAAAATTTCAAGCCCCCCAACGACCCACAAAAAACCCGGGTAGATTTTGTCTGCCCGGGCCATATTTTTATTAAAAGAGATTCTTTTAAAATTTCTCGCTGCCTATATTATATTTAGGATTAAGCTCCTAAATACTGTACCAAAACCTGGAAATTTCGGCATAATGAGCCCTTTTTGGACAAACATCTCGTTCCATCCGGCTCGACACCATGAATTTTAATCCGTATTTCTACCCGTATTAAATCTCCACCTGGATTATATAAAAACAGACAGTTTCGTCTTTGACAGAAAGATATTAAACGAACTCAGGCACCATGAATTTTTTAGAATTCACAATTTTTAGGAGTGCGGGCAAATGGAATAACATCGCGTATATTAGTCATCCC
>CAINLJ010000141.1 GCA_903850335.1 uncultured Bacteroidia bacterium
GGTTTCAACTTCCATCCCAAGCTCCTGAGCAATCCGTTGCATCGAACCGTGAGGCAAATGATCCTTGATATCCCGAAGCTCATTGAAGGTAATTTTTTGAGTCATAGCGAAAAGTTTTAAAAAGTTAAAAATGAATAGTCAATATCAGAAAGCTTAATCTTTTTCTATACGCCGAAAATTAATACTAAATATCCAATATTGTAACCAAATTGTCACATCTTTTGACAAAGAATTTGAAAATTTAGAATTATTAACAATTGATAAAAATTTCACTCAAAATAATTAGTTGGATGTCAAACCTTTAATGATCCAATGCGAAAATCAGACTAAGCCTTGAAAAAAAGTGTTTTACAGCAGGTTTTTTGATAAGCAACATTAATTCGTCTGCCCAAGGATCGTATACGCCATCTGTTGTATCGACTCCCTAAGATTTAACCGATTTAGCTGGTGATTGGTCCGGGTAGGATAAACACGGTTAGAGAAAAATAAAAACAATATACCCGTCACGGGATCAGCCCAGGCATAGGTGCCGGTAAACCCGGTGTGGCCAAAGCTCTCGTCGCTGCACAGAGGAGCCGGATACGACTTCTCCCCGGTACTAAGACTATTTCCGGGGTGGGGTTTATCGAAACCATATCCTCTGCGGTTTTTTAAATTCTCGAAATGACGTGTCGTCCAATCCTTCATCGTTGCCTCAGACAGATATCTGACACCACCGTATTGGCCATAATTAAGATACATCTGCATCATCTTAGCAGCATCGTTAATCGTCCCGAATAAACCAGCATTACCTGAAATTCCACCCAGAACCGCAGCGCTCTCATCATGAACAAAACCCTGCAACTGCTCTTTCCTGAAAACTTCGTCATCTTCGGTAGGCACCATTTTATCAATTGGGTAGTACAAATAGGGCCGGTAAGTCAAAGACCAGGCTCCTAAAGGCCTGTAAAAATTATTCTTTAAAAAGGTTTCATAATCACTGTGAATCAGTGACCCGATTATACGCGGAAATAAAATAAATCCCAAATCCGAATAAACAAACCGTTTCTGCCTCAGAAGCGCAGACTTACGAATCGCATCATAGACCGTATCAGGGAAACTGTTCAACACATATAAACCTTTACTTATCCTTAAACTATATTGATCTGTAGAATCTTTCGAATAATATCCCGGCTTAAACTCTCCATTCGAATTGAGCGTACTCATCCAAAATGGAATCCCCGATTTTAAACGTGCCTGATGTGAAAGAACATCCTCGACAAGAAGATCTTTTTTATTACTATCCTTCCAGTCAGGCCAATAGTCACTCATCCGCTTTTTAACATTGAATTTCTTTTGATCGGCAAGTCTCATTAAAACAGGCACAGGCGCCAAAATCTTTGTCAGTGAGGCAAAATCAAATAAATCGTCATTACGCAAAGGCCTTTCGCAACTATAGGTATGACTCCCATAACTCTCCCAAAAGATAACCTTACCCCTTTGAGCTATAAAGACTGCACATCCGGGAAATGCCCTGGCTGTTAAACCAACATTTACAAGCGAGTCAATTTTTTTTTTTAGATAGGTCGAATCCACCCCCAGTTCTTCGGGAAGAGTATACTTAAACCTTTCCAAAGATTTGGTCAGAATCCCATCACCCGAATGAAAGGTTTGGTTAACGGTTACAGGAAGTTTCCCTGTGGCTCCAAAGGCTCCAAAGAGGAGTTGACCACCAAGATCCTGAGACTCCGGACTCTCCTGGTAAGCCAAAACGACACCTGCTGATTTCTCAATTCCATCAAAATAATCAAGGACATAAGGATTGCCAAAGAGAACAATTATGGATTTCATACCGGATGTAACTTCCTGGACCACTTTTTGCTGAACTTCAGTTAACCGGTATTCTGAAGATGGAAAATTACCCAGGTTGTTGACTCCGGCAATCACAAGATTGTATTTCTTAAGTTGAATGATAAGATTCTTCATCTCTGAAATACTGGCATCTCTTGCGATAAAATAATGGTCCATCCTGGTGTACCTTTCGAGTGAGGATTGAAAGGGTGTAATAAAACCCCGTCCAATGCTTAAAGTTGCAATTTTTAGTGTATCAAGGCGGCCTAAGGGTAAAAGCTGATTCTCATTTTTAAGAATAGTCAGGGAATGCTGAGCGACATTCCGAAGGGTCATACGATAAGCGGAATTGTCAAGATCTGAGTAAAGATTTTCAGGATTTAGCGGTTTCCATTTGTTAAGACCTGCCCATCTTTTGATCATCAGAATTTTTTTGCATTTCTTGTCGATGCTCTCCATTGTAATTTCTCCATCTGAAATCGCCTGTTTTACGGCCTCAATGATTTTTCCGGGATTCACAACAAATTCAAGCAAATCGTTGCCGGCGATTAAGGCCTTCACTGCAGCAGCGTTATTGTCACGCGGGTTATCCTGATCTACAGCACCTTCCATGTTCATGGCGTCTGTAACAACAAGTCCCTCGAATCCAAAATCCCGTTGAAGCAGATCCTGAACAATAGACTTTGAGAGCGTTGCCGCAGAACCACTGCTATCCAAAGCCGGAACATTTAAAAATCCTGTCATCACACTTCCAATACCTGAATCGAAAGCCTGACGGAACGGAAACAGTTCAGTACTATCAAGCTGCGACCTTGAATGGCTTATCAGAGGTAACGAATAATGCGAATCCTGCTGAGTATCACCATGACCTGGAAAATGTTTCAGGGTAGCTAAAACCTGTTGTGACTGCAATCCTAAACCATAGTGTACTGCTTTCTGAAAAACGTTTAATGGATTATCGCCGAATGACCTGAATCCAATAACCGGATTTAATGGATTGCTGTTTACATCGGCAACCGGAGCGAAATTAATATGAATGCCTAATCGTCTGCATTGTTTTCCAAGATCGGAGCCCAGATCATAGATAAGAGAGTCGTTTTCAACTGCCCCAAGTGTTAAACCATACGGATACTTGATGCAGCTGTCAAGACGCATCGACAGGCCATATTCAGCATCGATAGCAACAAGTAACGGAGTTTCTGATATTCCCTGCAGTTGATTAACCATATTCAAATGTCTCAAGGCCCCCCCCTGCATCGAAATAATTCCGCCAATCTTATTTTCTCTGATCATCTTTAATAAACGGGCCCGATGTTTGGTACCCCGTTTCGAATATGCCGGAACCATGATCAGCTGTCCGATTTTTTCGTCAACGGAAAATGAATGGAAGACAGAATCAACCCAGTGGTCTTTTTCGTACTCCATAAAAGGAGGCCTGACTTTTGACCCTGCGTGCAAACTTGTAACCGTGATTACTAAAAATACTATTATATATAGCTTGAGCATAATCTTAAATTTTAATCAATCCGATCAGGGAAACCGATCGAAATTAGAACGCTCAAAAATAGACAAAACACAACAAACAGAAACCCTTATGATTTTTTTATCAAAAAAGAACTCCAATATTTCAGTTTTAACAAATCATATCAATACATTCGCAACATATTCTAACTGTGTTGACAGGTTATAAAGCCTTTCCGCACTTCATTCTATAAAAATGATCCGAATTACCCAAACTAATAATTCCCTACCTTACATTGACTTATCCCGGTCATATTTAAAGTTGAGTTTACTTCTTGTATTGGTTACGCTTATTCTCCTGATTGCCTTGCCGGGAACTGCAAAACCGGAAACACTGTTAACCGGAGCAGATCAGCCCGGGAAATATCTGCCTATGCTTAAAAATAAAAATATTGCCCTTGTCGTAAATCAGACCTCATGTATCGGCAAGCAGCATCTTGCAGATTTTTTAAAGAGCGAAAATTTGGCTATCAAAAAAATCTTTGCCCCTGAACACGGGTTTCGTGGTGAGGCAGGTGCTGGAGAAAGCATTGGAAATTCCAAAGATTTACGCACGGGAATACCTGTTATTTCGATATATGGGAAGAACAATAAACCAACGCCGGATCAACTGAAAGATATTGATATTGTTGTATTTGATATTCAGGATGTTGGCTGTAGATTTTATACATACATAAGCACTCTTCACTATGTTATGGAGGCTTGTGCTGAAAATAATAAGACATTGCTGATCCTTGACCGGCCCAATCCTAACGGAGATTATTTTGACGGTCCGGTGTTGCAACCTGCTTTCAGATCTTTTGTTGGAATGGACCCGATTCCGGTCGTTCATGGGTGTACAATCGGAGAGCTTGCTCAAATGATAATTGGTGAAAAGTGGCTGACAAATGGAATACAAACGAAGCTTGAGATTATTCCCGTGGCAAATTACAATCATGCGACGAGATATGAACCGCCCGTTAGACCTTCCCCTAATCTGCCCGATTATTTGGCTATCCGGCTCTATCCTTCTCTTTGTTTTTTTGAGGCGACGAGTGTTAGTGTCGGCCGGGGAACACTATTCCCTTTTCAGGTTTTGGGTTATCCGGACTCTTCGTTTGGTGATTTTAGCTTTATGCCTGAAAGTATAAAAGGGATGGACGTTAGTCCGCTTCAAAATAATAAAACCTGTTACGGCGAAGATTTACGAAAACTGTCAGAAGTACCAAAATTTACGCTCTCCTGGTTTATAACGTGGATGAATAAGTTTAAAAACAAGCAGGACTTCCTGACCCGCGAACAATGGTTTAACAAACTGATGGGTAACGATCAGGTTTTAAAGATGATAATCGAAGGGAAGGATGAAAAGGAAATCAGGGCGAGCTGGTCTGACGAACTTAAGGATTATGCAAGGATAAGGCAGAAATATTTATTATATCCGGATTTTAAAGAAAACAGATGAATCCATTACTCGTAGCACTGCTTTTGGGAGGATATTTCCTGATGCTGATTGTAATTTCGCAATTAACGGGGAAGTCAGCCACAACCGACACCTTTTTTACGGCCAATCGTAAGTCTCCCTGGTTCGTTGTTGCCTTTGGAATGATAGGTACAACAATTTCGGGTGTTACCTTTATCTCGGTTCCCGGTGAAGTGGGTAACTCCGCAAGCACCTATTTCGAGTTTATTATGGGTAATCTTGTAGGATTTTGGATCGTAGCTCTTGTTCTGCTGCCAGTTTATTACAAGCTCAACCTCATCTCGATTTATAGTTATCTAGAACAACGGTTCGGCTATTATACCTATAAATCTGGTTCTTTCTTTTTCCTGCTTTCCAGGACGATAGGAGCTGCCTTTCGGATGTATCTTGTGGCAGAGGTTTTACAACTAGCCCTCTTTGACGCTTTAGGTGTTCCCTTTAGCGTTACAGTTCTTTTAAGTATATTCCTCATTTGGGTTTACACATACAAAGGCGGTGTAAAAACAATCATCTGGACAGACTCACTGCAAACAATTTTTCTGCTTACTGCAGTTATTCTTACAATACATTATATATTCTCAAGTTTCGGGTGGTCTGCCGGTGAGACGATGAGAAAGATTTACGACCATCCATATTCCAGGATATTTGATTGGGATGTAAAATCGGGAAAATACTTCTTTAAGCAATTCATTGCGGGCATTTTTGTTACGATTGTAATGGTCGGACTTGACCAGGATATGATGCAGAAGAATTTAACCTGTAAGAGTCTGAAAGAGGCTCAAAAGAATATGCTTACCTTCAGTTCCGTTTTTGTCGTTGTTGTTGGCATGTTTCTGATGCTGGGCGTTTTGCTCTATATCTTTGCAGCAAATAACGGGATACAATTACCACAAAAATCCGATTTTCTCTTTCCTTCACTTGCACTCAACCACATGAGCCTGATGATTGGAATATTTTTTTTACTGGGTATCACTGCTGCTAACTATGCAAGTGCCGATTCCGCTTTAACCTCACTGACTACTGCCTTTTGTGTCGACTTCCTGGATATTAACAAACGGCCTCAGGAGAAGAGAAAAAGGTTATTGAGACTTACCCACGTCAGCTTTTCGCTTTTGCTTTTTCTTGTGATCATGATATTTAGAATTATAAATGATCAAAGTGTTGTGGTTGCAGTATTTAAGGCTGCAGGTTATACCTACGGTCCGTTGCTTGGACTGTTTGCCTTTGGTTTACTAACAAAAAAGCAGGTAAATGATAACCTGGTTCCTGTAATAGCATTAAGTTCCCCATTTATAGCCTGGTTTATTGATGCATGGTCACCCGAATTACTAAATGGCTATAAAATTGGTTTTGAATTGATTATAATAAATGGAGCCATAACTTTTCTGGGAATGTTGCTTATTCAAAAAAAACATGCCGATAGTTAAAAAAAGTTAAGAATATCAGAAATTATGTTGTATCTTTGAGTAGTTATGCTTGGCTAGTTGTTCTATTACTTAGATGCAATATAATCAACCGACGAATTGCCATGAAATGCCTGACCCAAATATTGACCCTGATCGCTGTAATTATTCTTTTTGGTGCTTGTCAAAAGGATAAAATGAGTTCTTCGCCTGATTCAGTTCTACATTTCTCGTCTAACATTATAACTTTTGACACGCTATTTACTTCTATCGGATCACCAACCAAAAACCTTCGTGTAACCAATCAGACAAACGAAAATATTGTTATTTCTTCGATACGGCTTGCAGGTGGTAATCAAAATGGGTTCAGGATGAATGTTAATGGCGAGGTAGCAAATGAGACGACTAATGTTTCCATAGCCCCTCAGGACAGTATTTTTATCTTTATTGAGGCAACACTGGGAAAAACAGGCAAAAGTGGTCCGTTAATTACGCAAGACTCAATAATTTTCCATGTTAATAATAATGAACAAAAGGTTCTTCTTAAGGCCTGGGGGCAGGATTTTGTGCTCATCAATTCTACTACGATCAAGACCTCAACCTGGACTAAAGACAGACCTTATCTTGTTTATGATGAAGCAGTTGTTGATTCTGGTCAGACGCTGACAATAGAAGCCGGCACCTCCGTATACTTTCACAAAAACACAGGACTCCTGATTAAAGGAAAGTTAAATGTCATGGGAACATTTGAGGAGCCGGTTGAATTTAAGGGTGACCGTCTTGAACCGGCGTACAATAACATCCCGGATCAGTGGAATGGGCTTATTCTTTGTTCGGGAAGTCATGACAACAGTATTGATTATGCAAAGATAAAAAATGCAAATATCGGACTCCAGGTTGGGACGGTCGAGCATAGTGGGTACGCATCTCTGGAACTTTCAAATACCCGGATAGAAAATATGAGCTGGGCTGGAATCTGGGCAATGAAATCCAGAATTCTGGCATATAATTGCGTGATTTCGAACGTAAGATACTATAATACAGCTCTCTTACTGGGCGGAGATTACCAATTCTATCATACCACATTTGCAAATTATTACAATAATATAACTGCTGGTGTAAGGACTACAGAAACAGTATGTCTTTCAAATTACCTGACAGATTCTAAGAGTGGCGTAAAATATGTTGGTGACCTGAAGGCTGCAACCTTTGGAAATTGCATCATCACCGGAAACCGTGCCAACGAA
>CAINLJ010000142.1 GCA_903850335.1 uncultured Bacteroidia bacterium
GGAAGATATGGATAGTCATTACCTATATCCTGCTGACCAGTAACACCATAACCCAATCTTAATTTAAGATCAGACACTGTGGAAATATCTTTCAGGAAAAATTCGTCTTTAATTTTCCATGCAAATGCAGCTGCAGGGAAAAGTCCCCACCTGTTCTTTTTTGAAAACCTCGAAGATCCGTCATCACGAACGGTAAGGGTTAATAAGTAACGGTCTTTCAAGGAATAATTCACACGTCCGAAGAAAGATACCAGATAATTTTCGTTAATAAACCTGGAATTATCAGACACCTGAGACCCATCGCCATTACGCGAAAGGTTAGATCCGTCCTTATAGAAGTGCTGCCATGAATATCCGGCAGTTGCATCTAACTTACTGTTAATTGATTTAAAATCTTTCACATAGTTAAGGTAGAAGTCAAAAAGCTGTGATTTTCCACTCTGAGTGTAGTCTAATAAACGGCCAATACCGCTTCTGTATGTAAAGGCAGCATTATCTGTTGCATAGTTGTGCCCATTGGTATTGAAGTAATCGTAGCCTGCATTCATGTTGGCACGTAATTCAGGAAGAAAATGGAATTTATAATCAAGTTGAACGTTTCCAAGACTTCTTGTTACATAGGACCTGTTATCAGTTTGTTCAAGTAAGGCAACAGGATTCGCAACACCAATTGGATTTGGACCTCCATTGGGGTTCATCATACCATCACCAATTACGTCTGACAGGTTTACCCATGTAAAATATCCGCCAAATTTTGTGTTTCCATTTCTCACTGGCTGTGTAGGATCAAAAGCAACAGCAGAACCAACAGCACCCGCATCACCAAAGTTTTGGAGTGTGTAACTTCCTTTAAGGTTTATGTTTACCTTAAGGTGATCGTCAAAAAACCGTGGATCAAGTCCGATTGCCATAGTTTCACGTTTCATATCAGTTGTCTTCAGAATACCATCCTGTCCGGTATATCCGAGTGAAATACGGTAAGGCATCTTACTCATACCACCACTCATACTTAGATTATGATCGTGGGTTATAGCTGTGCGATAGATCTCTTTCTGCCAGTTTGTATTTTCTTTTCCAAGACGGGTAAGTGCTCCCATACTAAGTCCTACCTGACTTCTTTTGGCCAGATCAAAGGCAAGTGCCCTGAATTCGTCACCGGAAAGTACATCCATATACTTATTTACAGTACTTACACCAAAGGTTCCATTATATTCAATCAGCATAGGTTTTCCTGTAACACCCTTCTTGGTTGTAATCAGAATTACACCATTGGAAGCTCTTGAACCATAAATTGCAGTTGCAGAAGCGTCCTTTAGGATAGTCATGGACTCAATATCATTTGGATTAATCGTGGATAATGGATTTGCTAAACCCGATATTCCGGAGTTACTTACAGGAAAACCATCAATAATAATCAAAGGGTCATTACTGGCTGACATCGAAGAGCCACCTCTGATCCTTATTGTAGAACCGCTTCCCGGTGCTCCGCTGTTTGATGTAACAACAGTACCTGCACTCTTACCTGCAAGCAGATCCTGAGCAGAAGTAATAGCACCCTTGTTGAAGTCTTTTGAACTAACGGTACTAACTGCACCGGTGGCATCAGATTTTTTTACTGTACCGTATCCAATAACCACAACTTCATCCAGTCCTTTAGTTTCGGTCTTCATTGCCACGTTAAGTTTAGCCAACTGACCAACGGCTAAGGTCTGAGTCTCATAACCGATGAAAGAAAAAACCAGTTTGGCTGTTGGAGTCACCTTAACCGTGTAATTTCCATCTACGTCTGTAACTGTTCCTGAATAAGTTCCTTCAATCAAAACAGTCACTCCTATAAGACCCTCATTTGTAGTAGCATCGGTAACTTTACCGGTAATTGATCTTTCCTGTGCCGCAACTGACAGAGTCAGAAGAGCAAAAAGAAAAAACCAAATTGCTTTCATTTTTACAATTTCCAATTTCATGTGATTCAAATTAATGGTTCATAAATCATGGTTCAAATTTTTTTACCTTAATTTAAGGTATTTTTAACATATATCCATTTGAATATTAATTACTTGCCTCTACAAATGCTTTCCCTACCTTGTTTTGGCGTTACAAATAAATACATTTTTAACACAATTTTAACATCCTTAATTTGTGTTAAATGCAAATATTGTTATGCAAACGTTTGCGGTGACGTTTGCATCAAATATGTTATACAACATGTTTTTTTAGCTCATTTTCAGATGAAAAAAATCTTCAACCTACCGGATTCAATTTTCAAATTTTGAATCATTCTAC
>CAINLJ010000143.1 GCA_903850335.1 uncultured Bacteroidia bacterium
ATTCACCATCATTATTAATATTATCAATGATCCATTCAGAACCATTTTTAGAATATAATTGATAATTTGACACATCATTAGATGTATAACTTAATTCTATTAATAGACCTCCTCTTTTGTCTTCATCAACCCTCCTTGGATCAGGTGAAAATGAATAATAATTATATTTGGTTAATCCTGGGATGTTAAGATAATTTTTTACTGATGACACTGACTTATTACTACCTCGTCCCCAAACCGCCGTTTGATCTATTGTTGTGTTAGCAGTATAAGCAGCAGCACTTGGGGCAAGCAACCCATTTCCATATGTTATAGTTGCAGTACTTGTATGATACCAGTAACCATTTACCTTATTAAAGGTATAGAATTTATTATCAGGAGTGGCATTCCACAAACTTCCCATCAAATCATCCATGGAGTATTGATCGACATCATAGTATCCACTTCCCATAGTCCCATAGTGCCCTCTTGCGTAACCATTGCCACCGCCGCTGGTGCCACCTGAGTTGTTAAATTCTGCAGCTTGTAAACCCCAAAAGTAGGCATTAACGGCAGGATTATTAGGAACCAATAACATTCCACTCGGATCATTGTATTTCAACGGATTATTCAATCCATACGAATACCGGTTGTAGTGCTGTGTGTTGGTTGGATCCTGTACATAGTTATCTGCACTCAAAAACCTTCCTACCAACGGATCGTAAATCCTGCCATTCATATTGTACAGATTAAACCATGAAAGAAATTCATGACTGGTAAACCCACGGTCGGCAAATAGGGTCTCTCTACTTTAATTACTCCGACATGGAAAACATTGTTGTATCATCTCAGAGAATAAGTTCAATTCACCACTCCGTAAAAAACATTATATAAACAAATATGAAATATAATATTATTGGAATTAGGGTGGTAATAATATGTTGTTTTAGGATATTCCTTTCATAATTATTGAGATTTCTATTATTTTTCAGTACCAAATAAACCTTTATATAGTCACTAAAACGCTCAATATTTTTGCCGCAATCAATATTTTCTTTTTTCAAAATCTGATAAACATTCGGTCGAAATACAATATTGTAAATTACGAAAAAGCCAGATATGCAAATAATTATAACACCCAAATAAAAATTATTCATGCTATTTAGAGTCTGTCTTTAGTCTATAAAATATATGATTATCAGCTATATATATTTGATTTTTCGAAAACTTCTTTTTATCTTGTTCACGAATTAAAGATAGCTGTTACTATGAATTTATACAATGATTTGGTGTTAAAATTTGAGAAACCCGACTGGTCAAAGAACCCAGAATTTGGTGTTTTCGATACTATTCTTGAACTTCATCCCGAGATTTATCACATTTTCAAGTCTGATATTGTTGGAAATGAAGATATTAGTGTTTTTGGCCGTAAGGATACACCCACAGTTGAACAGATTGTCAGGGCGGCGATTTATAAAGAGTTAAAAGGTTACGACTACCGTGAGCTTGAATATGCTCAAAGCGATTCCCGGATTTGTGCTACATTTATCAAGCTTGATGAGCGCACACCTTTTTGTTTCCAGACATTTCAGAAGTATATTTCAAGAATCCAGCAGGACACGCTTCATAAAGTATTGGTTGAGATCGTAAAAATTGCTGTTGATGAAGGCTATGAAGATATAAGCAAGATCAGACAGGACAGTACCGTTGTTAAAAGTAACATCCATTACCCAACCAATAATTCCCTCGTGTGGGATTGCATCCACGAGAGCCATCGTTTATTGAGTCACCTGAAAGATGAGATGAAAACGCTCTCGTTTATTGACTATACCAAGTCTGCCAAAAGTACCTATTTCAAGATAAACGTCACTAAATCAAAGGATAAGCAAGCCGATCTGTTTAAAAAACAGTTGATTACCTTTACTAAAGCAATTAATCAGGTTTCCAATATTGTAAAAAAAAAGTTCGACGGCCTTAAAGCCTATATCCTTGTCTGTGAACTTGAAGAATTGATTCCAATTATGGAAAAGGTTTACAACATAACTTATCGGAAACAGATTCAGGGAGAGAGCGTACCAAACAGTCAGAAATTGTTCTCAATATACGAACTGCATACCGATATCATCGTTAAAGGTGGACGGGATGTGTTATTCGGACACAAAGTCAATCTGGCTACAGGCAAAAGCAACCTGATTATAGATTGCAATATACCCGAGGGAAACCCATCTGATTCTACATTATTCAAACCTGTCATCGACAGGGTGATAAACAATTACGGGATAACACCCCGAGATTCTTCCACCGATGGCGGATATGGCAGTAAAGAGAATTCAGATCATTGTAAATCAAAGGGTATAGTAAATATTGTGTTCAATAAAGTAGTAGGTAGCCTCCAAAACATAGCATCCAGTCTTAAAATGGAAACCATGTTAAAGAAATGGCGCAGTGGTATTGAAGCAGTAATCTCAAACCTTAAACGGGGCTTTGACTTACGGGTTTGTACCTGGAAAGGATTTAAACATTTTAAAGCGAAAGTTATGTGGAGTGTCCTGGCCTACAACATCAGGGTAATCACAAACATGACCTTAGTCCGAATAGCGGACCTTGCCAGAGAAGTTTGATGGTATAAACAGAATTTTTATCACGACTCTTTAGTTTGAGTACAATATATTATATTATTATGTTTATCAAATGAGAATTTCTAGCTTTTTCGGAGTAATTTTTCGTGACAGAACCGCAAAATTACCATCTGATCGGAAATCAATATCCATTCACCGAGAAAATTTATCAAAGCGGAGCAAAAATTTCAAAAATAAGTGACTTTAAAGACAGACTCTAATTAATAATTTATGAACTAAGCTTATTTAAAATGACTAAAAAATCTCCAGATTATCAAAGACTTAGTATTAACAATTTATCTAAAATCTATGAAAAGTAAACAGATTATTCTCTTTTTATTAATTTTTGTGTCCATGGGAGCATGGGCTCAGAAAAAAATCACCGGCAGGGTGACTGATTTCAGTAATTCTCAGACCCTTCCTGGGGTCACGGTACTGATCAAGGGAGATAAAACCACGGGCACAATTACGGACGTTGATGGTCAATTCACAATTACTGTTCCAAATGAAAAGAGTACACTTATCTTTTCATTTATTGGTTTTGCCCCCCTTGAAGTTGTAGTCGGAAATCAGGCTAACATTAATGTGCAGTTAAAGATGCTTATACAAGGACTTGAAGAGGTTGTTGTTATCGGTTACGGAACAATGAAAAAGAGCGATTTGTCAGGTGCAAGTTCTTCTTTGTCCGGAGACAAACTAAGGGGAACCATTTATGCTAACCTTGATCAGTCATTGCAGGGCAGGGTAGCCGGTGTAACAGCTGTTCAGACATCGGGTCAGCCGGGTTCATCCGTTTCTATCCGGGTTCGTGGTCAAAGTACCATTAATGCCAATGCTGAACCACTTTATGTCGTAGATGGTGTACCTGTTCAGATAGCCGGAAACTCAGGTGCAAGTTTCGGTTTGCAGGACGCTTTGGGTAATGGTTCTACCTCCACCATCTCACCACTTTCAAACATTAATCCTGCCGATATCGTATCGATGGAAGTTTTGAAAGATGCCTCTGCAACGGCGATCTACGGTTCGCGTGCATCTAATGGGGTTATTCTTATTACAACCAAACACGGGAAAGTTGGTGAGGCAAAGTTTACTTATGAAGGGATGTATGGGGTACAACGGCAGGCAAAAAGGCTGAAAGTGATGGATTTACAGCAATTTGCCGAATTCAGTAATTCAATTGCAGCAGAAACTGCAGGACGGGAACCACGTGTTGAGTTTCTTGATCCTTCTATCTTAGGTAAAGGAACCAACTGGCAGGATGCAGTCTTCCAGATAGCACCTATGCAAAGTCATACCATTAATGCTTCGGGAGGTACTGATGCTGTAAAATACTATGTTGGAGGATCTTATCTTGGACAGGATGGTACAGTTGTTGGAACTAAATTTAACCGTTACTCTGTTCGCGCCAATCTTGATGCTCAACTTAAAAGATGGCTGAAGATGGGTGTAAACTTAAGTTTCTCTAATACAGATGAGCGCTTGGGATTGGCGGATAGTGATGAAGGGATTATCAATATCGCTTTACTCTCTACACCTGATGTCCCAATTTACGATATCCTTGGAAACTACACGAGCGTAACCCGCGAGGGGGTTGCTTCACGGGTAAACCCAATCGCCAAAGCTTTACAGGAGGATAATTTGCTAAAACGCTTCTCATTAGTTGGTAATATCTTCTTTGATGTTACCTTTATGAAGAATCTTACCCTTCACTCTGAAATTGCTATGGATAAGGGAAGTTCAAACGCTGAACGATTTTTACCCAAAGCAACTTATGGAAACTGGTCTCGTGCCATTAATAATGATTCCAAACAAACCAACCAAAACTTATTTTGGCAGCTTAAGAACTATCTAACCTATTCGAGAGACTTTGGAAAACATAAAGCTACAGCGATGCTGGGTCAGGAAATGTCTGAATCGAATTGGCAGTATATCAGTATAAGTGCTTCAAATCTTCCGGATAATACTGTTCACAACCCTTCTTTAGGTCAGGATCCTAAAATTGGCGGAGGTTTTGGAAGCAGTTCGCTGGCTTCCGCATTCGCACGCGGCACTTATAATTACGACAATAAATATTTTGCAACCTATACTTTCCGTCGTGATGGTTCTTCAAATTTTGGTCCGCTGAACCGATGGGCAACTTTCCAGGCGGGTGCTGCCTCGTGGCGACTGACTAACGAAGCTTTTATGGAATCCCTCAAGTCAACTGTCAGCAACGCGAAATTGCGTGTTGGCTGGGGACAAACAGGTAATCAGAATATTGGCGGATATCGCTGGGGTGCTGCCATTTCTCCGATGGAATCGGGGCTGGGCATAGGATACCGTCAAAGTGGAATTGCTAATCCTTACATCAAATGGGAAACCCAGGAACAATTAAATATCGGTCTTGATTTAGGGCTTCTTAACGATCGCATTGAATTAGTTGCGGATGTTTATGATAAGAAATCACATGGAATGTTAATGCAAATGCAATTGCCCTCCTATATGGGAACCCGTGGCAACAGTTCAAGTGCTTTGGCAGCGCCTTACGGAAACTATGGAACAATAGATAACAAAGGATTTGAGCTTGCATTGACTACCCATAATTTTAAAGGAGCCTTTGAATGGGACACCGATTTACAACTAACCTTTAACAAGAATAAACTGATTGCCCTGGACGGAACAAAATCCTCGGCTATTGAGGGTTATGGGCAGTGGAGCGATGTGGTTACAAGAACAGAAATTGGTCAGCCACTTTATAATTTTTATGGTTACAAGGTTATAGGAACTTTTAAGGACAAGGCCGATATTTTAAATAGTCCGATCCAGGAAAAGAATCCTGCAGATGGGGTATCCTTCAGCCGCACTAACACAGTATTTCCGGGCGACCTTAAGTTCGCTGATATCAATAAGGATGGTAAAATTGACGATAAAGACAGAACCAACATCGGATCGCCTATGCCTAAATTTACATTCGGATTTAACAACTCTTTCCGTTATAAAAATTTTGATCTGAATATATTTATAAATGGATCTTATGGGAACAAGGTTTTCAACTATTCGTCAATCAGTATGTCAAGTATGACTACGATGTGGAACAACCAGTTGGCAACTGTTACGGACCGGACCAGGTTGGCTGAAGTAAATCCTTCATTGACTTATCCTTATGTGAATTCAACTGGTCAGACTATTAACAATTGGTTTGATGATATCGATAATGTGAAAATTGCAAATCCGGGAGCTAAACTTCCACGGGCCATTCAAAATGATCCAAACAACAATCATCGTTTGTCAGATCGTTATATCGAAGACGGATCCTATTTGCGTGTTAAAAATATAGCTCTGGGTTACAATTTTCCTAAAAAAGTGTTGGGTAAACTTCATCTGCAATCATTACGAATTTATGCAAATATTCAAAATCTGGTTACTCTGACTAAATATACGGGGTTTGATCCCGAAATTGGAGCAAGTACTGCAAGTGCCTCCGGCAATGTTTATGGACTGGATAATGGTCGTTATCCTTCACCACAGCTCTATACCTTCGGATTAAATCTATCATTCTAAATTTCAGAAAGGAAATAAAATGAAAATACTTAACATTAGAAATTTGGCGATAGCCACAGTTTTGTTGGCCGGAATGGTCTCATGCAAAACATTTTTAAATCGTCCTGCCGAAGACAGCTATACTATTGACGGTTTTTACCAAACGGATGCACAATGCTTTCAGTCTGTAAATCCGATCTACAACTCACCCTGGTACGATTTTCAACGGGGTTTTATGAAAATTGGCGAAGCATTATCCGGGAACCTCTATTATGGTACCGATGACGCTTATCAATCATTTGTACTTAAATCAAGCGATCAGCCTTTACGCGATGCATCTGCCTCACTCTGGTCGGTGAATGCTTATTGCAACGGTATCGTTGATAATATTAATTTAAAGGCAGGACCCGCTGTTACCTTAGCCGCCAAGAACACGGTAAAAGGTGAGGCAATGACCTGGAAAGCTATGGCTTACTTTTATCTTGTCCGTTGCTTTGGGGCTGTACCGATTATTCACAACAACGCAGAAGTTATTTCTTCAAACCAGTCTAATTTCCTGAAAAGAAATAATATTGCAGATGTGTATACCTATATTGTGAAAACTCTGGAGAAAGCTATCGAATTTCTCCCGGAGCATAATCAGCCGGGCAGGATCGATAAGTACAGTGCCTATGGTCTTTTGGCTAAAGTTTATCTCGCAAAATCAGGTTACGGATCATCGGGCACCCGTAATGCAGGAGATCTTGCTAAAGCTGCTGAATATGCCAAAAAAGTTATTGATCAAAGCGGCCGGTCATTGATGCCTGTCTTTTCCGATTTATTTCGTCTCAAAAATAATTTAAATCAGGAAAGTCTTATTTCCTGGCAATGGACTGTGAGTACTCACTGGACCAGTCAGAATACAGAACAATCAGACCTTGCTATCGCCGGCTTTTCCGAATTTGCAGATACCTGGGGTACCTGGACTGGCTTGACAATAGATCTTCAGAATGCTTTTGGTGAAGATGCCCGGAAGAAAACGGAGCGCAATAATGATGATGCGCGCCGCAAAGCAACGATGATGATGATGAGCGACCATTACGAATATTTCTGGGTTGACAAAGGTGGATTTACCTATGACTGGAACGGTGCAAAAGTAACTCATCCCGATGGCAGTTCAACCCAACTTACCTATGGCAGTTCAACAGGTTCGAACTGCGTAAAACACCTTGTAGGCGACAATAATGACCACATTCTAGGCAGTGGAGTTGGAATGGCACGTATGCAAACATCATTAAGTACCCACCTTCTCCGCCTGGCCGATGTATATCTGATTTACGCTGAGGCAATATTGGGAGATGGCGCATCAACAGCTGATGCGACGGCGCTAAGTGCATTCAATACTGTTCGTGGCCGTTCAGTTAAAAATTATGTTCCTAAAACCTCTATCACCTTCGATGATATTTTCAAAGAACGTCGTCTTGAGTTGGCAGGTGAAGGTGATTTCTGGTATGATTTTGTCCGCTTAAGCTATTATAAACCCGATGATGCTAAAGCCCGTTTATCTGCACAGGAACGTGGTTACTGGAATAATTTAGATGGGTATTACAAAGGGACGAATCTGGCTAGTGACGTTACTTTAGGCTCATGGAAAGTTCCCGCAAGCAACATTAGTTTTGAGATTCCGTTCCCCGACACTGATCTGGCAATGAATCCTCATCTTACGGATGCCCCTGTACCCTTTGACTTTGGTTCCATTGGTTATTAAATCATAAATTTTAAAAGCAAATAAGATATGAAAAAATATATATCCACAATACCTAAATTGCCAGGAACACTTCTGTTGCTCATACTGATTTTATCAGGAGCTTTTTTCCATGCATGTAAAAAAGACTCCGGAACCGGTGGGGGAATTCCAGTGGTTAAATACATCCGCATAACAGATCCGTTAAAATCTGACTCGCTTGTATCTCACGCATTTATGGGTAAAACCGTTGCCATTATGGGAGAAAACCTGCAAAATGTGATGGAGATATGGTTTAATGACCAATCTGCGATTCTCAATACCAGTTTTATGACCGGCACAACAATTATTGTTGCCATCCCCAATGTAATTCCGGAAACAGTTACTAATGAATTAAAACTGGTGATGAAGGATAAATCGGTTGTTAAATATCCTTTTGGAGTTGATGTTCCTTCGCCGCTGGTCGAATCTCTGTTGTGCGAATATGTTAAAGATGGCGGAACAGCGGTAATCGAGGGTAATTTCTTTATCGATGATCCGGGTACGCCACTTAAGGTCATCTTTCCAGGAAATGTTGAAGGTCAGATTCTGGGTGTTAAACTCAATGAGATCAAGGTAAAAGTTCCTTCAGGTGTTGGCCCTGGGCCAATCGTTGTAAAAAGTATTTATGGTTCATCGCGATCGACTTTCTATTTCCGCGATGACCGGAATGTTTACTTAAACTTTGATGAATTCACATCGGGTGGAAGCTGGCGTTCAGGAACGACTCTTTCAGACGCAAACAGTCTGGACCGGAAATATCTGATGTTGAAAGGTACTGTTGCTGACGGAGTCGGAGCTGAAGATTATGCCGGAGGTGGTTTTGTTTGTGAACTTTGGGGTGATGCAAACGGGCGCCCGCAAAAGAATTTCTTCACAGGAAGTCCGGCAGACTACCTACTGAAATTTGAAGCGAATGTTGTCGAATGGTCTGGTGCATATCTGAATATATGCTGGGGTCCATGGGCTTCAAGTGTTGGTCCTTATCAAAACCAGCTCTATTGGGGAGACGTAAATGCCAGAGGCTTGTGGAGACCGTGGGAATCCAATGGGGGCTCTTTTAAGACAGATGGCTGGATTACAGTTACAATTCCAATGAGTGATATGAAATATGACAAGAACTTTGCGGCTAAAGATTTTGATCCATCAAAATCTGGAAGCATGTCATTGTGGATGAAGGGGCCTGCTGCCAAAACCGGGGGGAATTGCAAAATGGAAGTCTATTTTGATAATTTTCGGATCGTACCCAAGAAGTAATTTTAATATTTAACAAACATTTGCTATGTATACAAAATCCACAAAATATATAAGTTATGTACTGCTCTTTCTTTTAATAGGAGTAGTGAGTGCAAGTACACTTTTTATCTCGTGTAAAAAAGAGAGCGGTAGTACCACAAGTGGTAAAACTATGCTTTACAGCTATGGCCCTATGCCTGTTGCGCGGGGTGCTGAATTGAGGTTTATCGGGGATAACCTCGACAAGGTAACCGCAATTGTTCTTCCTGGAAACATTGAAATTGCGGCAGCATCATTTCTGAGCAAAACGGCTACATTAATTACAATTACAGTTCCGCAAAATGCAGTCGAAGGACTTGTGGTGGTCAAAGCTCCCGGGGGTGATATTACGACCAAAACTGCCATTGGGTTCTCCGAGCCTATTTCAGTTGATAATTTGGCTCCAGCGACAATAAAAGCAAACGAGGTTTTAACAATTACAGGAGATTACCTTAACTTGGTAAAACAGGTTATTTTTACTGATCGTGTTACTGCAGATAGTACAACTTTTATCACTCAGACCCGAAGTCAGTTAACCTTAAAAGTACCTCCAACAGCACAAACAGGTAAAATTTCGGTCTCTAACGGTAAAACAGATCCGATCATCGTTTTTTCTGCCAATATTCTGGATGTTAAATTACCTGTAATTACATCTTTTTTACCAAATCCGGTAAAGGCTGGGACAAATCTTACCATAACTGGTACCGATCTTGATTTAGTTAAAACTGTAGCACTTGGAGGGAATCAGAATATAACTACTTTCTCAACTCAAACTGCTTCGCAGATTATACTAAGTGTGCCGGCAATTACCCAAGATGATACGCTCAGGCTTATTCCTGCTTCAGGAGTGAAGGTTAAATCATCAGGCAAACTAGTTCTGGTTGTTCCAACAGTTAGTGTTACGCCAACAACAGTAAAAAATGGTGCAGATATTACAGTTACAGGAACTGACCTCGATTTGATTGATAAAGTGATCTTTGGAGGGAATAAGAATGGTACAATTAAAGCAGGGGGTACTTTGACTCAAATTTTGGTTACAGTTCCGGATGATGCTTTATCAGGGATTGTGAAATTTACAACTAAAGCTGCCAAAGAGGTTACCGGACCATCACTAACAATCGTTGATCCCGTATTTACTTCATTTGCACCTTCGTCCTCTAGGGCGAAATCAGATATTGTCATTACAGGAACGGATCTGGACCTGGTAACTACCGTATCTTTTGTTGGTCCAGTGAACGGAACAATTGGAAACCGTAGTGTTACGCAAATGACAGTTACAGTTCCAGTAGGAGCCAAAAACGGGAAAATTACCCTTGTTACAAAGAATGGTAAATTGATTCAGTCAGCTGCCGATCTTACTGTTTTAGCCAACCTTCCCAATATTACTTCGTTCACTGAACCTAAAGGAATCCCTGGTAAGATATTGACGCTAAATGGAACTAATATGTTACTGATCAAGGAATTGATATTCCCCGGAAACATAACGGCAACAGAATACGGATTAAAAACTGATACTCAGGTAGAAGTTTATGTTCCAATGGATGTTACAAGAGGTTATGGTCAAATTAAACTTCTGACTTATGAAGGTGAAGAAGGACTTGCTCCACAGGTATATTTTGGCGCGACAGATCCCGTGAAAGATCCGGCACTAATGATAACAGATGCAACAAATCCTGATATTCCTGGTAACTGGGGTGGAAATATACAAGTAGCAAATGATCCACTGTATGCCTTATCCGGCAACTACATTCATGGTACAGCTTCTGCTCTGGGTGGATGGGCATGGCTCTGGGGAAATAACTGGTATACTTTTCCTTCAGTAACCAAGTCAGACCATTTATTTAAGATGGATATAAATCTGACAAAGCCATTCGGTACGACAAATGTCCATTTCCAGATGGAACTGGGTGGAACGCGTATTGACCTGGGAGCAATGGGACTTACAACACCAACCACAGTAGGCTGGATTACGGTGACCTTCGATCTGGCGGCTTTTGGTGATTTACCGGCAACCATTCCGTCAAACGGAGAGTGGGGTATAAACTTCTGGTATGCTGACGGACCTGTGGATATCACCGGCTTATACCTTGACAATATTCGTTATGAACACAAGTAATTTCTTTAAGTAATTGATATTTAGCTTATTGATTGATCTTATTTCCCCAGCTGCTTATTTATAGCAGTTGGGGAAATATTATGAAGAGCGCATATTTAGTGCATCTGATTGGTAATTAAACCTCTAAAATTATAAGGTAAGATAAGCATGAGAAAGTACAGTCTGTTAGTTATGTTGTCAATTAGTCTGCTTACGTGTAAAAAAGATAAGGTTGTGACTGAATTGCCTCCTAATGAGCGCATAAAATTTGAGGCGGAATATGCCGAACGAAAAGGGACACTTCAGATTGAGACACTTGTTGCAGGGTACTCTGGTAAAGGATATGTGGTGCCATTCGTTGATTATAGTGACAGGCTTATATTCAGTGTTATAAACGATCTGGCCGGCACTTATAATATCTACATAGGCTATTCGACATTAACCTACGGTGCTACTTCCTGCTACATACAGATAAATGATCAAACGATTTTTACTGTGCCCTTTCCAACCACTGGTGATGCCTTTGGGGAAGTTAAGGCTTCTCATACTGATCTTATGCTGAATAAGAATACCGTTACAATTTCTTCTGGTAATAAACATTTTGCAATTGATTATATCCGGATTGAACCTTATGTCGAAGTGCCTGTTTCACCAAATCTCGTAAACCCGAATCCTTCCAAAGAAGCTATTAACTTATTCAATTATCTGAAAGAGAGTTATGGTAAAAAGATTCATTCAGGTGCGACAGGCATTACCTCCAGTCTGGATGAAGAAAACTGGATATTTAGCCAGACAGGTAAATACCCTGCCCTGGCAGGGTTCGATTTCATGAACCATACCCGGAATTATTCCTGGGAAAATAAAGATGACCTGGTAAAAAACGCGGCGTACTGGTGGTCTCAAAAGGGTATGGTCGCCTGTCATTGGCACTGGCGTGATCCGATGCGAATTAATGATGCGTTTTATTCTCCAAGTGGTAGTTCCGGTGAAAAAACCTATTTCGATGCTTCAAAAGTATCCGATACACTCTCCGTCGAATATAAGGCAATGATAACTGATATTGATACTATTGCATTTTATTTGATTCAACTTCGTAATGCCAATGTTCCGGTTCTTTGGCGCCCCTTGCATGAAGCCTCCGGAAAATGGTTCTGGTGGGGTTATCAGGGTGCGGAAGCAACCAAGGCATTATGGAAAGTGATGTTTAACAGGTTGGTAAATTATCATAAATTGAATAACCTGATCTGGATCTGGACCTCAGATATAAAAGCTGATAACATGAGCTGGTATCCGGGTGATGCGTATGTGGATATCCTGGGGATGGATATTTATCCAACCAATGGTGATTTCAGCTCTCAGGTAAACAGTTTCAATAAATTAAAATCGGATTTTGGAGGCAGAAAATTGATAACTCTCAGTGAGAATGGTTCCATTCCAGATCCTGACAATTTGGTTAAAGACAAAGCTGGCTGGCTGTATTTTATGCCCTGGTATGGCGATTATACCCGCAGTTCCACCATAAATCCATTATCTCAGTGGCAAAAAATAATGAATCATACGTATGTAATTACCAGGGATGAAATGCCTGACTTAAAGAATTAATTATCAATCAATTATTAACCTCAGGTGATCAATGAGTGTATTTCATAAATTGAGTTTTATTATTTTGGCTGCGGGGTATACCATCTGCACTGTGTCATGTAAGGATAAGTCCGCAATCCCGCCGATCATTCCGCCTGTTGATGTTGTCATTGAGACGCCAAACCAGGTGCCGGATCTACCTTTTGGGGCCTGGATCTCCAAAAATATTATCTCGCCTGCAGATTATGAAGATGTGCCACAGTTTGTTGGTTTGAAATCTGTTGATATCAATGTGAATTTTTCGAAGCATATTACTAAAGTTTCCAGGTATGTCTATGGGAACAATGCCAATTGTTTCACGGGATGGATGCAAAATGATGCGTCTCTGATGCAAAAAATGAATAATCTAAACATGGGGGTGATGCGGATTCCGGGTGGCAGCCTTTCAGATGTATTCTTCTGGGACAGGAAAGGAGTTTATGATAATTATGTCCTTAAATCGTATGATCCTCCCATTACTGATGTTCCGTTAACGGTAACGCCGTGGGTAGGGAAACGTATTCAGGACTTTGAAAACTGGTCTATGGGGATTGATCAGTATTACCAGATGATGCAACAGACAAGTACTACGGGTTTGGTTACGGTAAATTATGGATATGCGCGTTATGGAGCGAGTTCCAATCCTGTTGCCGAGGCAGCTCACCTGGCAGCCGATTGGGTTCGCCTGGATAATGGACGGAGTAAATTCTGGGAGATTGGAAACGAAGTATTTGGCTCATGGGAGGCAAGCTATCAGATTGATCAGTCTCTTAATAAAGATGGACAACCTAAAATTATTACGGGAGATCTTTATGGTAAACACTGCCTTGTCTTCATTGATTCGATGAGACAGGCAGCCAGACAAATCGGACATGAAATTTATATAGGTGCAGTCTGTCTGGAGGCTGAAAATTCCGGAATGGCCAATTGGAATAAAGATCTTATTGCACAGGTAGGAGGGAAGGCCGATTTCTATATTGTCCATTCCTATTTTACACCTTACCAAGGGAATTCAACCCCCAATGTTATACTTAATTCACCCTTATTGATAGCTGGTTACAAATCATATGTACTATCCGAACTTATTTCTCAGGGTAAGAGTCAGGCACCCGTGTTCCTTACCGAATGGAACATTTTTGCTGAGGGCTCAAAACAACAGGTCTCGTTTGTAGACGGGATGCACGCTTCTCTGGTCATGGCTGAACTGATTAAAAACAAATATGAGGTGGCATCCCGCTGGGATTTGGCTAATGCGTGGAATGCCGGTAACGATCACGGATTATTTTCATACGATAATGAACCGGGAGTTTCCAAATATGCTGCACGCCCAGCCTTTTATTACCTCTACTATTTTCAGAAATATTTCGGAGATATGATGGTTGATGTAACATCCTCAAACAGTAATGTTATGGTGTATGCATCCCAATTTTCCTCGGGCCAGGGGGGAATTGTTATCGTGAATAAAACCGTTCAGGGACTAATCGCAGAGATTACTCTTAAGAACTTCAAACCGGGTACCCGGTATTATACTTATACCTTATCGGGAGGGAGTGACAACGGAGAATTTTCACGAAAAGTGTACGTTAACGGCATTACGACTATTGCTGAAGGCGGAGGCCCCGAGAATTACGAATCCATCAAACCCAAATCTTCACTAATAAATGGGAACATCAAGCTATTTTTGCCTAAATACACTGTAATACATTTACTTGTGGATAATACTCATTAATTAGCTCTCAAAATCAGCTTAAAGCGGATCAGAATATGAGAATCTGCTATATATATTATAGATTTATTAAAATTAAATACGTACATAAAAATGAGAACTCAACTATTTTATTTGATTCTATTGATAATGTGTAATATCGGTGTCTTTGCGAAAGATTACAAAGGACATGCCTGGCACGACTCCATTCAAACTATCCCTGGTAAAATACAGTGTGAATTCTATGATGAAGGTGGTCAGGGTATTACCTATAACGATTCTGATGCTGTGAACAATGGCAGCGGAAAACTAAATCCAAATGACGGAACTTTCTACAATACATTTCGTATGAACGAAGGAGTTGACATTTCCTACACAAAAACAAATAACACAGACAACAATCCTTACAACGTTGTTGAACCAGCGATGAATCAATTGTATGTCGGCTGGACAAAACCCGGAGAATGGATTAATTACACGATTGATATTAAAAAAGCAGGAACATATCAGGTATCGCTGATGTACACCGCCAATGCTGACGGAAAAATATCATTATCTTTGGATGGAAAGGATATTAGCGGAAAACTGTTGATAAGGTCAACATACAGCTTCAAAGAAACGGTTCAGTGGAGACAGTGGCATCATTGGAACAAAGCTGAAAACCTGGCTACGCTAACATTACCCGAGGGGAAACACATCTTAACGCTTTACACGGTGGAAAATGGAAATATGAATTACGATTATCTTGAATTCACACTTATCAAATAACTAAAAGAATCTGAATTAATTGAACCGAAATAAAACACAAAAATTCAATGAAAGCAAAGTTTGAAAATTTTTCCTGGTTGGCTCAGACTGTCAAAAAACATTGGGCAAAATTGAGCTTTATATTTCTGGGTATCAGTTCTACACTGTGGTTTCTGATACGGGTAATCCCCAAACCATCAAGGGCAACTTACCCTTGTATGCAGGCGGCATCTCCGATCATGTCGGGTTTTGTAGTTTGGCTTTTGGCCATAACCGGTTCGGCTGTTGCATTTAAGAAAGCGAGGAATAAATTTCTCCAGGCTAAATACATGGCTACGGTTGTGTTAGTAATAGCTGGGATTTTTGTCGCTAATCTTTATACTTCTGAGTCTGGCGCAAAAACAAGTCCGGACAAATTGGAAATCTGGTACAAGCCGAATGCGCCACTTGGTGTAGGCAAAGGCATTTTCCCGGGCAGGGTGGCGTGGGGCCATAACCCGAATATTGCATCCTGGGATGGCAAAACCGGGTTCTGGTGGGAAGACCGGTTCAATAATCAGGCGGAAACCGACAAGCTTTTTTCGCAAACCCTGTTCAGTTTGACGAACTTAAGGAATGAAAAAAAATCATGGGATGCTTTATTCCGCTTTTTCAACAAAACCCAAAGGAATAGCGATGCCGGATATAAATCTGGCGAAAAGATTGCCATAAAAATCAACCAAAACAATACCGATGGCCACCAAAGCAGCAATGAAATAAATGCTAATCCGCAGGTAATTCTCTCACTCTTAAAGAGTCTGGTGAACGAAGCTGGCATACAGCAGGAGAACATTACTTTAGCTGATCCAAGCAGGTTTATAACTAACAATATTTATGATAAATGCCATGCCGTTTACCCAGGTATTCATTACATTGATCATGTTGGTGGAGATGGCCGCGAAAAGGCCACATTTGTAGAAAATGGTTTTGTCTATTCTTATGATTTCAATGGGATGACCAGAGGACTGGAGGCATCCTTTAAAGTAGCAGATTATGTCATTAACCTGGCAATAATGAAGGGGCATGTGAGTCAGGGTGTTACGCTTTGTGCAAAGAATTTTTTTGGGTGTACCAACATTGAGACTGACTGGCGCAAGAATTCGCATGGCAGCGGTTTCAGTCAAAGCAGGGAAGGGAAGAGACAATACTCAGTTTATCCCGATTTTATGGGACACAAGGATTTGGGTGCAAAAACAATGCTCTTTTTAATTGACGGTATTTACAGCAATAAATCTTTGAATGGAATTCCAAACTCAAAATGGACTTTAGCCCCATTCAAAAATGAATGGATGGGAAGTCTATTTGCTTCGCAGGATGGTGTCGCAGTTGAATCGGTTGTTCTCGACTTTGCCCTTGCCGCATGGCCGGATGCCCCTGATATGATGTATAGTGATCATGCGATGGAAGAGATGGCTTTAGCCAACAATCCGCCCTCCGGTAGCGTTTACGATCCTGAGCGTGATGGCACACGACTGCCTAGCCTTGGTACCACTGAACACTGGAACAATCCAACAGACAAAAAGTACAGTCGCAACCTTAAAACAGGATTAGGTATCGAATTAGTGTATTCTCCAGTTAAGAACTAATATTACTCCAATTCATTGCATGAGAAATCTCTCTGTTTTGTTTGCTGTACTCCTGTTTGTTGCGGCAGGCACAAGTAATGCCCCAACTAAGAGTATTGTTGTCTGGGATGGTGAGCAGGCGAACAAGGGTTCAGGTTGGGTGACTTCAAATGGTATCTGTACCGTTAAAACGCAAACGGATGTTGCTCATAGCGGTAAATCGGCAGTAAAATTCACCTTTAAAAGCTCGTGCGTACAATCAGAGTCAGACTGGATCGGTGCAGGGTGGAACTGGGTAAACTGGCAGGTTGGGCCATACGGCACAAACACCACCAGTATGAAATTCTTTTCCTTCTGGTTAAAAGTAGAAGGTGTAGCTGCTGAAATGAGATTTAACCTGCTGTGCAACGGTGCGCCAGCGCTGGATATGCCGGAACACCACACTGAAAAAGTAAAAGTCTCTGAATATTGTCCGAATTGGAAAGATGGTCAGTGGCACAAAATAGTTGTTCCATTGAAAGACCTTATCCAACCAGCTGGTTTTGACCCGGTACATATGGCAGAGATGCAGTTTTTTAACACAGGAAATGGAGACGGCAGTTTTTTTCTGGATGATCTCGCTTTTGAAGATGATTCTGCTATTTAGTTATAAAGCATTGTAAATAAGATTTATAAAATAATTATTGAATAGGAATATCTTCAAAAAATAGTCTAAAAAGGTTCTATAATTCCGGTTTTATGTATGCGATAAATTTCTTTAAACAGATCCTTATTACCCTGATAATTTTGGCTCCTTTCCTTCATAATGCAGGAGCACAAATCACCGGTACCAGTATGATTAAACATTCTTTCGTATGCACGGATTATACGCAGGGTATGGTTAATATGATTTCGGAAGAAGGAAAATTAACCTGGCAATACCCGGCTGATAAATGTAATGATTTGTGGGTATTGCCCAATGGTAACCTTTTGTTCAATACAGGCAAGGGGGTAAAAGAGGTAACCCGCGATAAAAAAGTGGTTTTTAATTACGAATCGCAAAGCGAAATATACGCCTGTCAGCGATTAGCCAACGGAAATACTTTTATTGGTGAATGTAACTCCGGACTTCTACTTGAACTTGCTCCAAAAGGTCAAATAGTCAAAAAAATAAAACTTTTGCCCGAAGGCATTAATGGCGGAAGTGCGTACATGCGTAACGCCCGGAAACTTGACAACGGCAATTATCTTGTGGCTCACTATGGCCTGGATAAAGTCTGTGAATACGATTCTACAGGTCATCTTTTCCGCGAAATTCCGGTTACGGGTGGGCCACATTCGGTAGTTCGTCTTCAACAAGGAAATACATTGATTGCATGTTCAGACCATAACGGTGAACCACAAATTATTGAAGTTGACCCTTCGGATGCGATTGTATGGCAACTGAAAAAGAACGAATTACCCGGTATCGGGCTCAAATTTATGACAGGGATGGAAATCCTGCCCAACGGTAATCTGGTTTTCACAAATTGGCTGGGGCATAATCAGTTCGGGAGTGCACCTCATGCCTTCGAAATAACCCATGATAAGCAGATTGTTTGGATATATAACGATCACTCCATATTAAAAACAATGTCAAGTATCCAGTTATTGGATTCGCTGTGCAAACCGTTAAAAGGAAAGGTTTTGCATTGATTACTGGATTTCATATTTGTATCAGAATGAATACTGAAATAGTATAAAGTTAAAACGAAATGAAGCTAAAATTAGTAGCGTTGGTGCTTACAATCATTTGCCTTACAACTTGGAGACCAGGTTTCGCGGAGAATAAGACTAAACGTTGGTCTGTATTAACGGCTCAAAGTTTTATCAAACGATTTCCAAACCCTGATACGATCTATTGTTGTGGAAATACGAATCATTTCAGCTGGCAGGCTGGTTATATCATGTTTGCCATGGAAAAACAATGGAAAGCCACAGGCGATCCTTTGTATTACAATTACATTAAACGATATGTCGATCAGCAGGTTGATGAAAAGGGTAACATCCCCGCTTTTAAAAATGATGCTTTGGATAACTTCCTTCCCGGATATGCCATCCTTTTTATGTACGAACAAACTCATCTTGAAAAATATAAGCTTGCAGCCATGAAAATCCGTACCGCTTTCGACACCTACCCGCGTAACAGTAACGGATTATTCTGGCATGGCACGTGGGCAAAGCATCAGGTTTGGGTCGATGGTTTGTTTATGGGTCAAATATTTCTTGCCCGTTACGGAAAGGTAATTGGTGAAAGCGAATATGCATTTAACGAGTTGGTGAACCAAATAACGTTGGCTGCCGGGCGCCTTCAGAAGGAGAATGGCCTGCTATTGCATGGTTGGGACGAAAGTAAAGAAGCAGTCTGGGCAAATAAAACAACAGGATTGGCTCCGGAAGTTTGGAGCGAGGGGCTTGGCTGGTTCGCTGTACTTCTGGCCGATGTTTTTGATTATCTGCCTAAAGATCATCCTGGTTACTCCAAAGTCTTTGCCATTCACCAAAAGCTCTGCAAAGGTCTTAAGGATGTGCAGGATACCAAAACCGGCATGTGGTGCCAGGTAGTTGATAAACCCGACGAACCGGGAAACTGGAATGAGACTTCCGGAACGGGAATGTACATCTACCTATTGAAAAAGTCAATTGAAAAAGGATACATTTCTGCCGCAAAGTACACATCAATTGTAAACAAGGCTTATATCGGAATCATTAAAAAAGCCAAAACCAACAACAATGGATTTATCGATCTGCTTGATTGCAGCAGCATCGGAGTCCAGAATAATTATCAGGCGTATATTAATCAACCTAAAGAAATAAGCCCGTATGCTGCCTTCGGCTCATTTATTATTGGTACTGCAGCCATTGAGCTCCCAAAATAGAGTTCCACCTATTCGACTAACTTTTAAAAAATAATATTAAGATGAAAAAACTTTTGTTATGTCTTTGTATATCACTATTAACCGGCGTTTCTTTTGCACAAAATCCTGTTGCTGAAAATGGCCGGTTGCAGGTGATAGGTCACCAGCTTTGCAATGAGAAAGGTAAACCTCTTCAGTTACGGGGAATGAGTATGTTTGGATTAATGCATATGCCGGAATGTCTGACCTGGAATAGTTTTAAGGTTCTAAAAGCCGATTGGAATTCAAATGTTGTTCGTGTCCCGGTATTAATGGCCAATTATAGCAATCCCAATAATTACAATCAAAATCCTGATTTTAATAATATGTTAATTGACAGTGTGGTAACCTGGTCTGAAAGGCTTGGGTTGTATTGCATCATTGACTGGCACAATGACAGGTTTGGAAATCCTGATGATTCCCATCACAAAAAAGCGGATGCTTTTTTTGAGCTGATGTCGACGAAATACGCAGGTAAGAAGAATATTATTTATGAGCTGTTCAATGAACCTTACGGAAAATCAGTTACCTGGGATACTATTGTCAAAAATGCCAACAGGATTGTTCCGATTATTCGTAAAAATAATCCTTTGGCTCTGATCCTTATTGGCACACCGGAATGGGATCAAAAGCTTGAAATGGTGGATCCCTCGAAATTGAATGACTCGAGAAATATAATGTATACTTTTCATTTTTATGCGTCTTCGCATCGATCATTATATCAGATGTTTGCGGATCAGATTCATAGGGTACCTATATTTGTAAGCGAATGGGGTACCTGCGAATCTTCTGGATTAGGAAGGATTGACACGTTAACCAGTTCAATGTTCCTGAAAACAATGAAACATCATGTTAAATTGGGTGATACTGTATCAGTAAGCTGGTGTAATTTTAGTTATGGTGATAAAGCAGAGAGTACTTCGGCGCTCAAACCAAACAGTTGTTCTGAAGGCTTATGGAATAATACGACAGCAGGGGGTGATTTCATAAAATGTTGGTTGAAAGAGAATTCACTCGATAAGCCGATGACAGATCAGTAATAGCAGGTTAAAAATCTTGATTTATCAATGCTCGAAACTTATAACAAAAATCTTTAGTATCAATATAAAGATCTAAATATGAATAATTTACAATTTATATTTTGAAATATGAAAGCTTTTCTAAGTATCATTTTATTCCTGTTTTCCTGCACTATTTATGCTGAAAATAATCATGAATTAACCTGGAAATTAGGCTACTCAAATACAAAGGAGGAGGCCCCTGTGAATTATATGCCGGCAAGTGTTCCCGGTGCTGTCCAGTTGGATATTGCCAGGTATGAAAAATATCCACCCTATATCTTTGCTGATAATTTTAAGCAGTATTCATGGATGGAGGATAAGTTTTATACCTACATAACAACCTTTAAAAAACCTTATCTAAATCCTGCAGAACGTTTATTCTTTTATTCGAAAGGAATTGATTATCAATGTGAAATCATTTTTAATAATGAGAAAATATTTGAACAGGAGGGGATGTTTACTTATATCAATGTCGATCTTACAGATCACATGAAGGATGATAATGTTTTAAAAATACTTGTCTTTCCTGCCCCGAAGAGGTTCTCATTGCCGGTCGACAGAACTCAGGCTTCAAATGTTGTAAAGCCTCCGGTCAGTTATCAGTGGGATTGGCATCCAAGGTTAATTCCGCTCGGAATTTGGGATGAAACAAGGCTGGAAGTTCGTAATCGTTCCTATATCGAAGATGTTTATGTCAATTATGAGTTAAGTGCTGACTATAGAAAATCGGAGATTACTATCCTTGCATCAGGTAAGGAAACTGCAGGTAAAATATACGATTGGGAATTATCTGATGCCCATGGAAATAAGGTCCTGCATGTGAAGGGTGAGATGAAAGATAATCTCACTGTTAAAGGTATTTCGCTGGACAATCCAAACCTGTGGTGGCCTCATGATCAGGGTACTTCGTACTTGTATTTGTCGACTTTTACCCTCCTTGATGAATCTGGTAATGAAATACAAAAAGTAACGCAGAAAGTTGGTTTTAAAAGAGTAAGACTTGTAATGAATGAAGGGGCCTGGACCGAGAATTCATCTTTTCCAAAATCCCGAAGTGTTCCCCCAGCCCAGTTTGAGATTAACGGGAGGAAAATATTTGCCAAAGGGTCTAACTGGGTAAATCCGGAAATTTTTCCGGGTATTATTACGAAGGAGCGATATCAGGGACTGATTGATCTGGCAGTCGGTGCAAATATGAATATTTTCAGAATCTGGGGTGGCGGCATCATAAACAAGGAGTCTTTTTTTGATTATTGTGATGAGAAGGGGATGGTTGTGTGGCAGGAGTTTCCTCTTGCCTGCAATGATTATCCTGATGACGCACACTATTTATCAATTTTGAAACTGGAAGCCACCTCCATTATAAAGCGGTTAAGAAAACATGCAAGCCTTGGCCTGTGGTGCGGAGGAAATGAATTGTTTAACAGTTGGTCGGGAATGACAGATCAATCCTTGGCTTTGAGGTTATTAAATAGTCTTTGTTTTGAATTCAATCCATTGATTCCCTTTAATCCTACCTCACCATTAATGGGAATGGGACATGGAAATTATGTTTTTAGATCTGCTGATGGAGAAGAGGTTTTTCAGGAGATGAAACGGGCTCATTACACGGCTTACACTGAATTTGGTATTCCTGGAATGTCACCCATAGAGGTCCTTAAGCAAATAATTCCTGAGAATGAACTGTTTCCACCACAACCAAAAACTGCATGGGAAGACCATCATGCATTTGGTGCCTGGATGGGAAATACCTGGTTGTGCCCTGAGATTTTGGAGGATTATTTTGGGAAACCCAGTTCATTGGAGGAACTTGTGAAACAAAGTCAGTTACTTCAATGCGAAGGGTACAAAGCGATTTTTGAGGAGGCAAGACGACAAAAGCCGTATTGTGCCATGGCACTAAACTGGTGTTACGATGAGCCTTGGCCAGCCGCGGTTAATAATTCGCTGATCGTTTATCCGGCAGTTTGTAAACCAGCATATTATGCAGTAAAAAACTCTTGCCGTCCATTCTTAGCCAGCGCAGGTATAAGTAAGTTCCGCTGGCATGAAGGAGAAGAATTCTTTGCTGATTTATGGCTTCTGAATGACAGTTATGAAGCGAAAAATGTCAAAACCGTCACTATGAAATTAGTATCAGGTAATCAGATTTTTGATCTGATTACATGGCATCCTGCTAATATCAAGGATAACACAAATATGGCAGGGCCCACAGGACGTTTAAAATTACCTCATTTAAATCAAACCCAATTTCAATTGGTTGTTGAGGTAGAGGGACATCCGGAGTATAATTCAGAATATACATTAAAATTCGTTTCTAATATATCTGCCGAAAATGATAAATCTCCGGTCTTAAACATTAATTAGTATCGAAAAATCTTTTAGATATGCAAAAACTTTCGTTTTTCAATTTAGTGTTCCTGCTGCTAATTTCAGTAAACACTGGGTTTTCGCAAATTCCTGTGCGCATAGATGTCAATCTTACAAAAGACAGAAAGGCAATATCACCTTTAATTTATGGTAAAAACAATGTTTTGTCTAATGCTGTTGGGAATCCGGTCTCAAGTGAAGACATCCAAAAAATCAAAGAAGCAGGCATCCGTTTAGTTCGTCAGGGCGGAGGGAACAACAGCACCAAATACAATTGGCGAAATAAGCTTACTAGCCATCCTGATTGGTATAATAATGTATATTCAGCCGATTGGGATTATGCAGCGTCATCGATGCTTGAAAAACTGCCGGGAATGCAGGGGATGTGGTCATTCCAATTGCTGGGTAAAGCAGCTGCAAACAATAAAAATAATTTCAATGACTGGGACTTTAATCAGTCAAAATGGTGGGATGGCGTGAATCAAAATCTGGCAGGAAATGGTCAACCCGATCTGGCCGGAGGTGGTAAGGCATTGGTGGAAGGCAATCCAAACCTTTACCTGATGGATTGGCCTGCTGATTCAACAGTAGGAATTCTGGACAAATGGTTTGGGCCGCAGGGATTAGGTTATGAAAAAAGCAGCATCCGGTATTGGAGTATGGATAATGAACCTGAAATATGGTCTGCAACTCATGATGATGTGATGAAAACCCAATGTACTGCCGAAGAATATATGCAGTTGTATTTTAAGGTTGCAAAAGCCGCGAGGGCTAAGTTTCCTGAAATTAAACTGATTGGGCCGGTTCCTGCCAATGAGTGGCAGTGGTACAACTGGAGTGGAGGGAGTATTATAAACGGGAAAAAGTACCCTTGGCTCGAGTTTTTCATAAAGAGAATTGCAGAGGAAGAAAAAGTTTCCGGAATCAAATTACTGGATGTATTGGATATTCATTTTTATCCACAAACCAGTGATGACGCTCAAAGTGTTCAGCTTCATCGTGTTTATTTCGATCGGACATTCGCTTTTCCTGAAGCGAATGGAATAAAAAGCATTAATGGAGGATGGGATACCAGCCTGAATAAAGAATATATTCTTGGTCGTTGTGCCGATTGGCTGACCAATTACATGGGTGTTGACAACAAAGTTGGTTTGTCTGTAACTGAAACGGCAATTGCATCCAAAAATCCCAATGTTCAGGCGGTTTGGTACGCCTCAACTCTGGGGGAATTTATGAAAAATGGTGTCGAAATTTTCACTCCCTGGAGTTGGGAAGTAGGTATGTGGGAAACCATTCATTTATTCAGCCGGTATAATCAAGGAAATTACGTAGAAGCAGTTTCACAAAACGAATCATTAATTTCGGCATACCCATCGGTAAATAATTCAACAGATTCGATATCAATCATATTGGTAAATCGCTCTCTGACTGACAAGAATCTTGTTAATCTGAATTTTAACGGATCCATAGTGGGAGATGGCAAGTACACGATGATGTCGTTATCCAATCTGAAAAGTACCGAAACTTTTGTCTCGCACACTAACAACGCTTTGGTAAGAAGTGACGTGACAGCCAAAAATAATCAGATTAATGTTGAACTGGCACCATTATCCGTTAATGCAATTGTTTTAACCAGTCTTACTACTTCTGTAAAACATTCTCTGAAAATTAATAGTTTCAAAGCCGCGATATATCCCAATCCTGCAATCGATTGGTGTTATCTCAATATTTCTTTATCGAAGGAAGAAAAACTAAATATCGGATTATATCAGGTAAATGGAATGTTACGTAAATCCATTTGCAATAAAGTCTTTGAACCGGGAAGCCAGACTATCGGAATCGAGATCAATGATCTTCCCAGCGGAGTTTATTTTATCAAATTCCAGTCAAAAGATGATCAGGAAACCATAAAACTCATTAAAAAGCAAATGTGAATCAAACAATCTTTATTCTTTGATTCTCCAACGGTTAAAAAGGAAGCGTAATAACACCCGATCAGCAAAAAAGATAAAGTTAACAAGAAGGAAAATAAATATTGTTTGCAAAAGATTCCTTGATATTAATGTAATTACCTGAATTACTGTATCTTTATTTGCAAAATAATAAGTTACAGCAACAATAGTCAATAGAAATATTAAGAATGATGTAATGTTAAAATATTCAACTAAATCTGCTTTCCATTGTGTACGTCTTACTAACTCATTCATGATTTTTTTGGCAAAATCATCTGGGATTAGAAAATCAGGTTCAGAACCGAATGATTCTTCAATTAAATGATCCAATTCTTTAATTCTCATTGCTTATCTCCTTTACCATTTTTAAACTGTTTTCGTCAACTATAAATTTCAGTTTCTCCCTTAAGATTACTTTTGCCCTGAAAAGGTAGCTCTTGACCGTCCCTTCCGCCATTCCTGTAATTTGCTCGATTTCATTGTATGAAAACTCATCAAGATGAAAAAGTGTGATTACAGTGCGGTACTGAACAGGTAAAAGCTCAATTTGATCTCTTATATACCGGTGAAAATCAATCTGTTCATACTCAGTTGTTTTAAATTCTTTTAAGGACCCAAGAATTGAAGAATCATCAGGAATTGTTTCATCGTACTTTTTATATTTGCGCATATGATTGCAAGCACTATTATATGCAATGGTAGCAATCCAGGTAGATAACTTACAATCATTCCTATACTTACTCAGGTTCTGGTAAACCTTTAGAAAAACTTCCTGCGAAACGTCCTCGATTTCATCCCGACGTTGAATTAAACGTCCGGTTATATGAACAACCAGTTTCCGGTAACGATTTACCAGAAAAGTAAAACAATTCATATTCCCGTTTAAAATCTGTCTGATTAATTCGTGGTCATCCATACATTAGGTTTGACACTCAAAGGTGGTTAAATGTTGCACACGTCAAGCACAATTTGAAATAAATAAAAATGGGATATTTTGCAACATTTTGATTGCTTCTGCTGTCACATTTTACAAACACTTTAAAACTGAAAATTATGAAAGGTCCTTATGATGTAATGATGATTGCAGTAATCTTTTACGCATTTTACGCGATTCTGAAAAATTTTACCGAATTCTTATTAAAACGGAAGATTATCAGAGCCGGCCATTTTGAGAATGCGGGAATCCTGGATCAGAAGATTGCCTCTTTAACTCCAGAAAATCAAGAGGCTAATAAATATCCTTCTCTCAAATGGGGATTGGTCGCTCTCTTTGGTGGTCTTGGGTTTATTCTCATTGACCTAATGAGTCCCGGAGCTATAAATCAGGATAACTATCAGAATTTCATGCACAACAGCTTGTTACCCTTTGGCATCGAACTGGTTTCCATTTCATTAGGTTTTATTGTCTATTTTCTGATTGTGAATTTCAGCAAAAAGAAAAATTAAAAGTGCTGGGGCGCAAAATCCTGCGCCCCTGCACTTTTAATTTTTCTTTACGATGTTTTCCGGTATCTGAAGATTGCCAGGCCAAATATCGAAACAGCAAATGCTGAGAGGGCGGCAAATTCGTTGAAAATATCTGTGAAATTGGATCCTTTTAAAAGTACACTTCGCATAATTTTCACAAAATAATAAAGGGGATTAATATAATCGAGCTTCTGGGCCCAGTCTGGCATACTCTCAACCGGAGTAAACAATCCGCTCATCATGATGAAAACAATCAATGAAAAAAATGCGACAAACGTGGCCTGCTGCTGCGTATCACTAATTGTCGAGATAAATAGTCCCCACGAAAGCACCAGAACGAGATAGACGGAGGCCAGTCCAAAAAGTAGCAATAAGCTGCCTCTGATGGGAATGTTAAATGCCAGGCTTGCTACGAGTAAGCCAAAGGCCAGATCAAATAAACCAATTACCAGAAAGGGGAGGAGTTTGCCGGCAATAAACTGCCACTTCTTCAGGGGTGTAACATTGATCTGCTCGATAGTCCCTAACTCCTTTTCCCGCACCAGATTCATACCTCCAAGCAACATTCCTACAACAGTGATTAGAACCACCAGAATCCCGGGTGCCATATAGAATTTGTAGTTAAGCTGAGGGTTAAACCAATAGGTCGGTTTTATTTCAATATTTTTGTTTTGCCTGTATTCAGGTTTCAAAGGGTTTATCAGGACTTTCTGGCTGTAAGAACCAATAATACTGGAAAGGTATCCAAATGAAAGCTGAGCAGCATTACCATTTATTGCATCAACAAGTACCTGAACTTCAGCTGATTTATTTACATTAAGATCCTTGTCAAAATGTCTTGGTATAATAAGTGCCAGATCGATCTTATTGCGCATCAGCAGATCTTCTGCTTCCTGAGAATTGGTCAGATTATTGCGTACCTTAAAAAAAGGATTTCCCGTGATCCCTGCCACCATTTGCCTGGATGAGTATGAATGGTCAAAATCGACAATTGCAAGATCTACTTGTCTTAATTCATTCGTGGCTGCAAAAACAAGGATTAGCATCTGTATAAGAGGCATTACAAAGATGACCGGCAGCATCGATTTATTACGGAAAATCTGAGTAAACTCTTTTTGAAGAATATAATATAGTGTTCGCATAATGAGCTATTGAAGACGGATTTTAAATTTTCGGATACTTATTAAGATAAAGATTACGGACATTCCCAAAAGAATGACTGTGTTTGGCCAGATTGTTTCAATACCACCTCCTTTTAACATAACCGTCCTGTTGATCTCTATAAACCACCGGGGCGGCATCAGATTAGCTACAATTTGCAGTGGAACCGGCATATTCTTGACCGGGAAAATAAATCCTGAAAGTAGTATACTGGGAAGCATCAGAACGAAACCGGACATTGCAAGAGCTGTCAGCTGACTATTAGCAAATGTAGAAATCAGTATGCCAAGAGAAAGAGCCAGAAAAATAAACAAAAGGATCTCTCCAAGCAACAAAGCTAAATTCCCGATTATAGGTACCTCAAAAACGAAATATCCGAGTAGTAAAACCACTAATGCATTGATAATGGAGAGAATCAGATAGGGAACAACTTTCCCCAGAATAATCTGAATAGGCTTCAAAGGAGAGGCCAGAAGGATCTCCATTGTTCCTGTCTCTTTTTCACGCGTAATCGTAATGGCGGTCATCATTGCTGAGATCAGCATTAGTATTACCGCGATTAACCCGGGAATAAAATTGTAGGCATCGCGCATATCTTCATTAAAGAGCATTCTTACCTTGATATTTATACCTGGAACCTTCTGGTCCTTTGTGAATTCATCTTTAACAAAACCATTTGCTATTGCAGTAGTATAATTAACAACAAGTTGTGCTGCATTTGGCTCGGAAGCATCAGCAATTACCTGAATTCCAGCCTTGCCCTCTTTGATAAGCTTACGGGCGAAATCAGGTTCAAAGACTACGATCTCCTTAACTTTACTACTCCTGAACAACCCTTCATATTCACTTTCAGATTTTGGTAATGCGGCTAACTGGAAGAATCCGGATGATAATAGCCGCTCTGTAAGCCTAATACTCAGATAGTCTTTTGAATGGTCGACAACTGCTATTTTAACATTCCGAACTTCATTGGTTAATACAAAACCAAAGAGTAAAAGCTGAGCGATCGGGATTCCGAATAAAATAACAAGAGTTCGTGGATCACGGAATATATGGTAAAACTCTTTTCTTAGAAATGCCAGAAATCTGTTCATCTTGCAATTTTTAAAAATACTTCGTCCATATTGTTTGCACTGTATTGCTTCTTAAGTCTTTCAGGAGTGTCAAGTGCCACTATACGACCTTCTGCCATGATTGAAACTCTGTCGCAATATTCGGCCTCATCCATATAATGTGTTGTCACAAATACAGTAATCCCCTGTTCGACAGCTTCATAGATCAGGTTCCAGAATTGCCGTCGGGTGATCGGATCGACACCGCCTGTTGGTTCATCAAGGAAAACTATTTTCGGATTGTGTAAGATAGCAATAGAAAAGGCAAGTTTTTGTTTCCAGCCAAGCGGAAGATCACCTATTTTACGATTTCTGTATTCTGTAAGTTCTAATCTTTCAAGCATTTTCTCAGTTCTAACCTTACGATCGGCTATTTTCATTCCATAAATACCACCATAAAAACGGATATTCTCATTGATCGTCAGGTCTTCGTAAAGCGAGAATTTCTGACTCATATAACCAATATTTTGCTTGATCTTTTCAGTTTGGCGATAGATATCGAAACCTCCAACTTTCATTTCTCCTGATGTTGGAGTGGAAAGCCCGCATAAAATCCGGATAGCGGTTGTTTTGCCAGCACCGTTAGCTCCGATAAAACCAAAGATTTCCCCTTTGTAAACCTCAAAATTAAGATTATCATTGGCAACGAAGTTTCCAAACTTCTTCACCATATTTTTGACGGTAATAACCGGTTCTGTTGTAATCATTATTTAAGGTGTTTATGATGGTTCATCAAAAGAATAAACACATCTTCGATGGTTGCACTGGACGGTTCTATTGTAATCTCCAGTTCTCCCTTTTCTAAAAGATATTTTTGAATCGATTCGGCAGAGTGAACACCTTTTGATGTAACCAGATGCAAAACCTGTCCGAAACTATTAACGGAAAGCGTTGAAGAAAGCTTTTCGAGATGTTTCGAAGTCTCATAGATCTTCCTTGTATGAACAGCCCATAAATCTTCAGGAAAAGATTCGATCATTTCATGTGGTGTCGCTACTGACATTAAACGTCCTTGCTGGATTAGGGCTATCCTGTCACACATGGATGCTTCATCCATATAAGGAGTTGAAACAAGTATTGTTATTCCCATGCTCTTTAGACGTTTAAGCATTTCCCAAAATTCTTTTCGTGAGACGGCATCCACACCTGTTGTAGGTTCATCAAGAATCAGAATCTCAGGTTTATGAATCAAAGCACAAGAAAGAGCCAGTTTTTGTTTCATTCCCCCTGAAAGTTTACCCGCCCTGCGATTTTTAAAGGGTTCTATTTGCTGATAGATATCTTTTATCAAATAGTAATTTTCCTGAATTGTTGTTCCAAAGACAGTTGCAAAGAATTTAAGATTTTCCTCAACTGTCAAATCAGGATACAGGGAAAATCTGCCCGGCATATATCCGGTAATCAGCCTTACCTCTTTATAGTCCTTTACTACGTCCAATTCATTCATTGTTGCCGTACCGCCATCAGGAAGTAACAGTGACATAAGTATCCGCATCAATGATGTTTTCCCGGCGCCATCGGGACCAATCAATCCAAAAAGTTCACCCCTTCCAACCGTAAGTGAGACCTTATCCAAGGCAACAATGTCTCCGTACTGTTTATGTAAGTCTTTAACCTCAATCATTCTGGTTCATTTGTTAGAACTTTATTTCTGCAGGCATACCCAATTTTAAAGATCCGTCATTTGGAACTCGCACCTTGACTGCGTAAACAAGTTTAACCCGTTCTTCGCGTGTCTGAATGATCTTAGGTGTAAATTCTGCCTCAGATGAAACCCAGCCAACTGTTCCGGAAATCTCTTTGATTCCTTCATTGCTATCAATCAATACTTTAACCTGGTTCCCGATTTTTACTTGAACCAATTGAGGTCCGCTAACATAAACTCTAAGTATCAGATTATCAATATTGGCCATTTTGTAAAGCGATTTACCTGGAGTTGCAAGTTCCCCGGTTTCGGAGAATTTTTCAAGAACAATTCCTGAAATTGGTGCCCTTATAATCGAAGTATTTATCCGGTCGTTTAAAACAGCTATCTGTGAATCAATTGCTTCGGCACTCTTATCAATAGCGGAGATTTGCGCAGAATAAGCCTTCTTTTGCTTGTTTGTTAGTGCGATTAGTCCATCTATATCGTCCATTTGTTTAGGGGTAGCTGCCCCTTCAGTAAGCATTTTTTGAATTCTTACCTGATCCTTCTGAACATTGACAATTTGCTGATCGGATACAGCAATCTGTGCATAAAGTGAGGCCTTTTGAGCCAGAATCGATTCCTTTTGTGCCTGAAGTTGACCACGTTGGAGAACCAGATTGGCTGTATCTGTAACTGCCATGATCATACCCTGTGCGACTTTTTCACCCTCAACAAATGCTGTGGATAAAATCCTGCCACTATTTTCTGATGAAATGATCACCTCATCTGTCTCGAAATTTCCATAGGCATCGGATGTAGTTTGTTTATTCGAGCATGCTCCGAGAATCAGGATTAACGATAAAAATAAAATTGTTCTCATATTTTGGATTGTTATTAATTTACAAATTTTTAAGGTTCTGTTTATTTGAAGTTTTGATCCTGTTATCTTATTTGTTTCCTTTGATAGTCTGGTAATTAACAGCAGTTTGTAATAACTGAACCTTATGAGTTTCCAGATTGACTTTGGCTTGCAAAGCAGCATTCAGATCTCGGATATAATCTGCAGAGGTGATTATTCCGTTCTTTAATGACGACTCTGAACGTTTGGTTATCTGATCTTTTATGACCACCAACTGTTCGTCTGTGGTTATTAGACTTTTGATTTTTAAAGCATTGTTTTCTTCTTGTTTAAGTGACATTTTTATAGATCGGGTAAAATTGTCCTGATTAATATTGATAATGTCCTGCTGTAGCTTAATTGTTGATCTTTCTCTCCTCGATTTATGCCAATCCCAGATATTCCATGATAGACTGGCTCCGAACATATAAAAATCTGCGAAGTTATTGTCGAGCATATTAAATCCCGGACGTCCATACCCGCCCTGGCCGAAGGCGTAAATAAAGGGATTTCGTGCATTTTTAAGCATCTCTGCGCTTTTTTCCAGTTTGGATTGCTGCAAAGTGAAGAGTAAAATTTCAGGTCTGCCAATATCACTATTAATAACGATATTTCTAAGTGCAGGCTTTACAAATGTGATTTTTTCAGAAACTGAAGTACCAGTCACAATCTCAAGCAATGCGCAGGTTGTTTGATAAATTGACCTGAGTTCTACCTCCTGCTGATCAGTAAGTAGTTTTTCCGCCTTCAACTGGTCCAGATTGTTAGGAAGTGAAACACCATTTTCAACTCCTGAACTTACAGTTTTAATTTGTTCGGCAAGTGTTTCTTTTTTTAGATTGACAATTCTCAAATTCTCCTGAATGACTAATGCATTAAAATATAAAGCATTAACCGTCTCTTTGATTTTATATAATTCTGTTTCATTTTGTTGCCTGTTTACAAGCCTGTCAGCCTCTTCCAGTTCCTTACTCTTTTTTGCAACGCCGCCATCGTAAATTCGTTGTTTTATATCAACATAAGCCTTGTACTGATCTTTCGCAAGAGGAATTGGTCCTGCAACACCGGGAAGTTTAAGTGAAAATTTGGTAACATCTGATTGCCAGGACCCTCTTGCAGTAAGATCAAATTGTGGCAGGTTTAATACCTCAATATTTTGTTGACGCAGCTCCGAAATTTGATCGATGATCCCTGCCTGTTTGAGCAAAGGATGATTTTTTCGGGCCAGAGACTGACAGCTGTCCAGGCTAAGCTCTTGTCCATTGGACCTTGAGATCACCAGGATGAAAACTAAAAATAAGAGTAATCTTCTCATGCTTCTATAAATTTTAAAATCATATTTTTAACTATCGTTTTACGCTCATTTAAAAATTGGTTGTATGCCTCCACATCATCATTAAAATAGATCATCTGTAACAAGGGACGGCCCGCAAATGGAAAAATAAGCATTCCTAAAAGGCTTACCACAATATGCCGCGGATCCAGTTTTGTGCCATTTGCTGATTCTACCTCATGAAGAAACATTCCCAGAATCTTCTGAGGTTCAATACCCGATTCAAACATCAGTGATTTGAGTACTTTAGGATCTCGATTTATTTCATTAATAATGAATTGAGGCACATAAGGATTTGCTGCAATAAGATCTATGTAATTGTCAATAAATATCCCTAACTTCTCCTTAGCAGTAATCTCGGATAAGAGAGTGCCCTTTACTCTTGTAAAGAATTTCGAAAAAATATCCTTGAAGACTGCCTTGAAAAGATTCTCCTTACTTCTAAAGTAATAATGTAACAGTGCCTTGTTCATCCCTGCCTCGTCTGCAATTTCCTGCATTCTTGCGCCTTCCATTCCTTTAAGAACAAAAATCTTTCTGGCCGCCTCATAAATTTTTTCTTCTGTTGAGCTATCCATCTTTATATTCTTTGGTTTAACCGTTTGGTTAATTTACGACAAATAAAAGACAAATAAATGAATCAACCAAATAGTTTAACCATAAAAATTAACCTTTTGGTTAATAATAAATTTTTAGTATTCAGATTTAATAATAATTAGCATATAAAAAAAAATTAAATTTGTTTGGTAATTGTAATTCTTTGTCTTAAAACGGTATTTAGAACTCTGTTGATTGAAGATAAATTAAGTGACCAGTTTCATGTTGATATAACTCCTCAGAGAATGGGGAAGGAACTATTTTATATTTGCTTTCTCAGGTTAAAAGTTAATATCTTACATTATTCATAAATAAAATTACCCATGAGCACCTTCATTAAACGCAAATCGGTTCGTTTTTACAGTGATCCCAAAAGAGTAATCGTACGATTCTTTTTCCCAGGTCCTGAATCAAGGGTTCAATCAATAATTCAGAAGGTAGTCGATATGCCTGAAGAAGCAGCCCAAATGAGCCTAAATCAGGTTTTACGGGATTTTTCTTCGAGGCATCGTAATATATCGAAAATCTTTCAAAAGCACTTTGACAGAACGCGTGATATTATGAACGGCAAAGTAGAGGATATGGGCAGGTTATCTACCCATAAAAAATTGCTAATCGGTGCATTTTTCTCATCGGAATACTCTATCGAGTCTGCCGCATTCTTTAATCCTTCAATGGTTGAGGATCCGGATCAAACAGCCCTTCAGGAAGGGCAGAAGAGGGTAATCATCAGTTTCAGGGCGACCGGTGAAGGACATATTTCATCCATTGCATTTCGGGGTGGAATTCTTGATGCCGATAATAACCTTGAATTGATGCCTACTGGCCGTCTGATCGATGAGGCGGAAACGATATATAATTATAGTTACAAAAAAGAGACCTTCATACAGAAACTTTGCGAGGTATATGGAGTTTGCGAATTGCCCGGGGAAAATGCAGCAGTGAGTCATGTTTTTGATAAGCTTAGGGAGGAATTCGATTACAACGAACTTTACAGGGCAATAGATGAAACCAAAAGAGAGCTTCAACCAGATGATTTACAGCGTAATATGCTTCAATTGATCAGCTGGCTTGGTGATTCCCATTACAGGATTACCTTTTCATTGGATACTTCAATTTCGGACCGGGTAATATTTCCTATTTCTGCTGCTGAAAGTAATGGTATTGAAGATGCCCGATTTGTAAAATTCACTACCGATGATGGGCTTGAGCGTTATTATGCTACCTATACTGCATATAATGGAGTAAGTATCATGCCAATGATGATCCAGACAAAGGATTTCTACCATTTCAAGGTAAAACCTATTCATGGCGAAAATGCACAAAATAAGGGAATGGCTTTATTTCCCAGGAAAATCAATGGAAAATACGTGATGCTTTCACGGATAGATGGGATAAACAATTATATTATGTTTTCCGATAAAATTAACCTTTGGCACGATGCAGTAAAACTTCACTGGCCTAAATTTCCCTGGGAATTTATACAGGTAGGTAATTGTGGTTCACCCATTGAAACCGAGTATGGCTGGTTGGTAATCACTCATGGTGTTGGGCCAATGCGCAAATATGTTATAAGCGCCATCTTACTCGATCTGGATGATCCGACAAAGGTAATCGGTCAATTGAATGAGCCACTGATTTCTCCAAACGAAGAAGAACGCGAGGGATATGTCCCTAATGTTGTGTATTCGTGCGGCTCAATCATCAATAATGATGAACTGGTAATCCCTTATGCCATGTCGGATACCTCTTCGACTTATGCCACGCTGTCATTAAAGGAGTTGCTTACCAATCTGCTTCCATCTGACCTTAAGAGGGGACGGCCGGGTCTCGAAAAGGGGAAGGGACGAATCCTGGTTGTTGAAGATGAAGTAATAAACCAGAAACTTATCAGCAGTATTTTAAAATCAGATGGTTATTCTGTTGAGATTGCACCAGATGGTGTGGTTGCCCTAATGCAGATCATTAAAGAAAAATTTGATTTGATACTGTCGGATATTGCTATGCCCAATCTAGATGGATATCAGATGCTTGAATATATGAAAAATAACAATATCGATATTCCGGTTGTCTTTTTGTCAAGTCACACAGGACCAGAATATGAGGCAAAAGGAATAACTCTTGGCGCAGCAGGATATATCAAAAAGCCTATTGATCCTAAATTGCTGCTTCCGCGGATTGCTAATATATTAAAATCAAAGGTCTAATTTAGAAAGGGTTCTGCAATTAATCTTGAGAGAAGGTAGGCTATATTGCTTTCTGCGCCCTGGTTAAGGTTGATATTAAATGGTTCAATACCATCATTACACCCTTTGCTCTCGGGATCAAATAAACTAATGTTGAGGTCATTTTTCCCGAAGAACCAATCGAAGGAGAGGCGAAGTTTATCAATGAACTCCCTATTACCGGTTGCCTTCCAGGCGCTTTGGTAAAGAACCACCATTGCCATAGCGTCAATGGGTTGCTGTGCAAAAATGTCATAATCATGATCAAGCCTTAACCATCTGCGGTTACCAATTAAGGATAGCCAATCTTCCCTGAAACATTTTGATTCCAGTAAAATTCTGCTTTCATCAGCTATTTTCAAATATCGGGCACTTCCCAATATTTCGTATGCCAGATATAATGCAGCAGGCATAAGGCCGTTGTCGTAGGTGAGCGAATCTTCAAACCAATTCCATTTTTTTGGCTGTTGAAGAAGAAATTTTTCACATAACTGATCAGAAAGCTTCTCAAGTAACTTCATAAATTTCTCCTGATCAGGAAAACGTTTCAGGTAGTGATATAATCCAAGAATGCAATTGGCATAACCTCTTGCAAAGCTCAAATTATTAAGATGACACAATGACTGTTCAAAGATCTCCAGTGCCAAATGGAAAACAGAATTGTTTGGTGCATACCTTATCAGGAATCCGAGTGCCCAGATCGTTCGTCCAAAGGCATCGTCAGACGTATCATCCAAAAGGGTACGTTCAAAAGTCATATAGTTTTTGAAGTTCCCGTCTTTCCGCTGCATATAAGCTGTAAAGGCGAGATACCTGTTCATTAGAACCAGACAATGAGGGTCATTGGTTTTTTTCCACGCTGAAAGAGATACAATTAGTGCCCTTGCATTATCGTCGAGACAATAACCTGCCTTATAACAAGGAACACTGGTCCTTGCATGCTGAAGCAAGCCGGTATCATCGGTGAGTCGTTGCAAATGAGTCAAATCAAAATCAGGATACTCAATTTTCTGCTCATTATCCCTCAAAAAGTTGTTGGGATTATCTTGCATAATGACGGCATCAAACAAGTTCAAATAGGCCTTTCCGACCAATGTCCAGGTAATAGTCCGACCATAATCATAGGCTTTTTGTTGTAATTGTTTTAGCGAGACAGGGTCATCAAGCAATTCGTTTATCATTTCTGAGAGCTGATGGTAATCCCCAAATTCGAAAAGGAGTCCCCGATCGTCAGCAAGAAGTTCTTCTGCATGCCAGTAAGGTGTAGAAAGTACTGCACACCCGCCACTTATCGCATAACTTAATGTACCACTGGTAATTTGGGCCTTGTTAAGATAAGGTGTCACATACAGATCGGCCCTTTTCAGGTAGGACATAAGTTCCAATTCACTTAAGTATTCATTAATGAAGAGAACATGCTCTTCTAAATTCAAATTCTTTACCAGTTGCTGCAAAAAATCCCTGTATTCTTCTCCGGCATAACACACGACATGCGGATGTGTTTTTCCTGCAATGACATACATTACTTCAGGGTGTCTGTTTACAATATTGGGTAGTGCTTTAATTACGGTTTCAATACCCTTACTCCTGCCAATTAATCCAAAAGTCAATATTATTTTCCGATGGATTAATTTAAGAAGGACGGGAAATAATTTATCCTTAAGGAGCTCAAAATCAGGCACGCCATGTTCAATGCGAATAATCTTTTGACGAGGGATCTTATAAACACCAACTAAAAAGTCGATTGCTAAACCGTTCATTACTAAAATTCTTGAAGAATATGCAGCAATTTTCTTCAGAACCTCAAGCTGGTGAAAATTTGGTTTTTGCAATATAGTGTGAAAAGTGGAAACAATCGGAATTCTTATTCTTCGTAATAGCGCAAGTAATAAAACACCACTGTCTCCTCCATATATACCATATTCGTGTTGCACTTAAAACAGATCCGATCCGGAATCATTTATATAATTGGCAGCATGGATATAATCATCCATTATTTCATTTCGAATAACCTTCTTAACGATTGCAGGATAAGTATAGGACATACTGCAGTCATTCATCGCTATCACCTCAATTTCAAACGAGGCAGACTCAATTTTGGCAGAATTTGTAATCGCGTTTACAAGATTCTCTGTAAAGGTCGCAATGCCACATTGACGGGGAGGGTAATTACCCAAACAGATAATTTTCATAATAATTCGCTTTGAAGGATTGAGTAATTTAGCTGTTCTCGGCTCACAAACCTGACTAAAGGATGAATTAGTACCTACCAAAGATATTAATAAAGTTTCATAAAAGAAGATTAATCCTTGCGGATTTTTTTTAATAGATACTTTGGAATGGATTTGTCATAATCTCACTTTTGTCTCCTTCGTAAAAAAATTAAACCCCCGGTAAACATTTCGTTTACCGGGGGTTTAAAAGTATTACTTAAACAATTAATATAGAGTTGACTGTTTGTAAGCCGATTTTTTGTTGAAAAGATTATAGAGAAACGACTTTGATTCAGGTTTATTTTCCTGATTTTCTGACTGAATCGCAGGAGTTTCTTTAACTACCAGCTCCTTTTGATCGTTATCTGAACCCTTTGTATTAACGGAATCTATTTTAGGACTCCATAAAGACGTAATCTCAAGAAACCGCTCATAAGCCTGCTTATGTTGACTGAGAAGCCATTTATATATATTCTGATCGGAATAAACTTTCTGAATGCCATGTCCCTGACCCTTCAGAACTGAGAAGATCGGTTTTGAACCTACCTCTTGTAAGGCTTCAACCATTTCCTCCGAACGCGCAATTTTGACTTTCCGGTCTACCTCACCATGGAAAACCCAGGTAGGAATATCTTTCAGAGTCTCTGCCATATTTACTTTGCCACCCCCGCAAAGAGGCATGATTGCGGCAAAGTATTCAGGATAACGCGACGCGATATCCCAGGTACCGAATCCTCCCAGGCTCATACCTGTCAAATAGACACGGGTAGGGTCGATATTGTACTTTTCTTTTAATTCATTGTAAAAAGACTCAAACCAGGTTCCAGCTGTCCAGTTTTTATTGGAGGGACATTGAGGAGAAATAACAATGGCATCAACATCCATACCTCTTTCCAGATAAAATGGAGGTCCATATTTCTTAAGTCTTTCAAGATTATTCCCTTTACATGAACTTCCATGAAGGTAAATAATTAAAGGCCAAGCTTTTGCATTACTTTTGTCATATCCTTCCGGCAAATAAGCCAGATAGGGGTAGGTTTTCGATTTTTCAGCCATCAGTGGGGAATTTCCTCCTGGTGTTTTAGCTGAAAGAGTTATCGTAAAACATAAAAATGTTATCAGGGCTATTACTTTCATATCATGTCCTGTTTGTAAATGAACCACAAATGTACGCAATAAATTGGGTTTTTAGCTATAAAAGGGGAATTTTTAAAATATTTTAACACAAAATTCGAAAAATAATTTGAATTAAGATATTGGAATTTAATTCATTACATGGCAATTTTGAAAAATCAATATTTTAACTCATTTAACCTGATTTTAGCCGATTTCCGGAGTTCAGACTTCAAAAATCTGTCTGTTTAAAGTAACAATTTTGAAGATACACATCTACCGGCAGGCATTTTAACGGGATAAAATTCTATCAGTTTACTATATCAATCCTTTTAGTTTTAGCAGACCGTACATTTCATCCCGCGTTTCTTTTGCGCTTTCACATGCCTTTTGGGCAAAATCCAAGCTATTTGAAGCATAAATTATTGCTCTGGATGAATTCACAAGTAAGCCACACTGTTCATTCATTCCATATTTTGCAACATCCTGCAAACTTCCACCTTGTGCGCCAACACCCGGAACAAGGAGAAAATGATTTGGAACAATTTTTCTGACACCGGATAACTCTTCCACCTTTGTCGCTCCAATAACATACATCATATTCTGCTCATTGCCCCAGTCCTGAGATATGCGAAGAACTTTTTCGAAAAGTTTCTCACCGGAAGTTTCTTCTGCTGTAAATTGAAAATCAAATGCTCCTTTATTTGACGTAAGTGCTAATAAAATAACATATTTACCTGAATAAATCAGAAAGGGTTTGACAGAATCCTCACCCATATACGGTGCTACGGTCACAGCATCAAAATTCATTTTTTCAAAAAAAGCACGGGCATACATGGACGAGGTATTACCTATATCACCACGTTTCGCATCAGCTATAAGAAATATGTCAGGATAGTTTTCACGGATATACTGCGTTGTTTTTTCCAGACTCAACCATCCATCCATTCCTTCAGATTCATAAAAAGCAAGATTTGGTTTATAGGCTACTGTATAAGAAGCTGTTGCATCAATAATCTCCTTATTAAATTCAAAAATAGGATCGGTTGTATCGCGAAGAAAAGCCGGAATTTTGTTCACATCAGTATCAAGACCAACACAAAGGAAGGATCCTTTTTTCTTAATATTTTCAAATAGTTGCTGATTGTTCATGTGTAATTTTCTATGAAGTATTTATCTTATTTAATCATCACTAGCTCCCGTGAAACCTTTTCATGAGAAGTTTTATTACCAGAAATTCATGACCTACAGCCTAAATGCCTAACAGCCTGATTCCTCACAATTCCGTTTCCTTCAATCTTTCAGTATTTTCCTCCACCCTCAATTTGTCGATTATTTCCTCGATATCGCCGTCCATAATAGCAGGAAGGTTATATACAGTCAATCCGATGCGGTGATCAGTCATCCGTCCCTGGGGATAATTATAAGTCCGAATCTTTGCGGACCTGTCGCCAGTTGAGACCATTGTCTTGCGCCTTGAGGCAATATCGTCGAGATATTTCTGATATTCCATGTTATAGATACGTGTTCGCAATTCACCCATTGCCTTGGCAAGATTCTTAATTTGAGATTTCTCATCCTGACAGGTAACAACGATTCCTGTCGGAATGTGTGTAAGTCTGATGGCTGAGTAAGTAGTATTAACACTCTGTCCTCCAGGCCCCGAGGAGCAATACGTATCTTTTCTTATATCCGTTTCACGAAGGTCAATGTCGAACTCTTCAGCTTCAGGTAAAATAGCAACTGTTGATGCAGAGGTATGGATCCGTCCCTGAGTTTCAGTTTGGGGTACCCGCTGTACACGGTGTACTCCCGACTCGAATTTTAACACTCCATACACATTTTCACCCGTTACCTTAGCTACAATTTCCTTAAATCCTCCTGAGGTTCCTTCTGTTGAGCTTGTTACCTCCAATCTCCAGCCTTTGCGGTCACAGAATTTTGAGTACATCCTGAATAAATCACCTGCAAAAATTGCTGCTTCATCACCTCCGGTTCCCCCGCGAATTTCAAGAATAGCATTCTTACTATCCTCAGGATCAGCAGGAACAAGGAGAAAACGGATTTCATCCTCATGCTCTTTAATAAGATTTTCACTGTTTTCAAGTTCCTCCCGGGCCATTTCACGCAGGTCTTCATCAGTTTCAGTATCGAGTATCTCCCGTGCATCTGAGAAATTTTTAAGCAGGTTCTGATATCGCTGGAAGGATTTAACGAGCGAATCAAGCTGCTTGTAATCCTGATTCAATCGTACATAGCGCTTCATGTCTTTCATAACATCAGGATCAGAAATCTGCTGGCTGACCTCGTCGAAGCGAATCTTGATTCCTTCGTATTTTTCTATAAGTGAATTATCTGACATAAAATTTTTGGATTAATTTTTAATAGCATTGTGATGAAAGTACTCTAAGGTCATTCCTACTCTCCCTCTAAATAACCAGAGCTAATACTCGAAAGTACCAAACCCAGAGTGGATGGTAACTTTTTTACCCTGATACGATTCAACTTTTCCAATAACCTGAGCATCGATATTAAAGGATTTTGATATACCTATAATTTCATCAGCTACTTTTTTATCGGCATAGATTTCGAACCTGTGCCCCATATTAAAAACCTTATACATCTCGCTCCATGAAGTTCCACTTTGTTCTTGTATTAGTTTAAATAAAGGTGGAACTTCAAATAGATTATTTTTTATAACATGCACATTTTCAATAAAATGGAGCACCTTAGTTTGAGCACCTCCTGAACAGTGTATCATGCCGGAAATAAATGGTCTGAATTGGCCAAGTACTTTCTTTATTACCGGAGCATAGGTTCTTGTCGGACTCAAAACAAGCTTTCCTGCATCTAGTTCACTTCCATCCACAGGGTCGGTTAAATTACAATTACCCGAATAAATAAGTAATTCCGGTAGAGCCGGATCAAAACTTTCCGGATATTTTGCAGCAAGGTATTTGGCAAATACATCATGGCGCGCTGATGTGAGACCATTACTTCCCATCCCTCCATTGTATCCTTTTTCATAGGATGCAGTACCTGAAGAGGATAAGCCAATGATACAATCTCCTTCCTTAATACTATCCGCAGAAATTACATCACTTCGTTTCATTCGGGTGGTTACGGTCGAATCTACAATTATCGTTCGGACCAGATCACCCACATCGGCGGTTTCTCCTCCTGTTGCCTGGATGTTAATTCCCAAATCTCTTAGTTCAGCACAAAGTTCTTCCGTACCGGCTATGATTGCTGCTATCACTTCACCCGGGATATTGTTTTTATTCCGTCCGATTGTAGACGATAAAAGGATATTATCAATAGCGCCAACGCACAGCAAATCATCGAGGTTCATTACAATAGCATCCTGTGCAATGCCCTTCCAAACAGACAGGTCACCAGTTTCTTTCCAATAAAGATAGGCTAAAGCCGATTTTGTTCCGGCTCCATCGGCGTGCATAATATTACAGTAATCCGGATCTCCTCCGAGATAATCGGGTACAACCTTACAGAACGCTTTTGGAAAAAGTCCTTTGCCGACATTTTTTATCGCATTATGTACGTCTTCTTTCGAAGCTGAGACACCCCTTAAATTATACCTGCTGTCGAAACCCATATTGATAATCAATGGTTTGCAAAAATATCAAAACTGACTTGAACTTTCAAATCAGGTGGCGTAAAAATAATCAATTTTTATGAATCCTGATGCATTTGGGATCTTGCAACTGGCTTCTGGCGGCCGGCTTTTGATTACTTGCAGTTTATTCTTTCGTTTCGATAGTGCGTATTTGTTGTTTTTTTAAGGTATTTTGTAATTAGGAAGAATTCAAAATTCATGGAGTGGCAAGCCAGTTGCCAGTTACAGGCTGCTTATCGATTTGTTTTATTTACCTCCTATAAAACTCAATTCCAACTCTGTTAATATGTTCCGGAAGTTTTGGTTCATTAATGCCATTGTACTATCAAGTCTTATTTCTCAAACTTCTCCCTGTAATCGGATGATAAAACCCTGAATTCTGTACGTCTGTTGATCTGGTGACAAATCTCCCTTTGTTCGTCTTTTTCAAGAGTCTGGATAAAACTGCAGGTCAGTTCAGTCCCTGGTTTAAGGAAGGTATATGTTTTGGAGAGTTTCTTTGTAACTTTTTTAGGTGCCGTTTTACCATATCCCTTTGCAACTAACCGGCCTGGCTGAATTCCCTTTGCAATCAAGTATGAAACAACAGATTGGGCTCTTTTTTGTGATATCTCAGAATTAAGAATTTCGTCACCCCGGCAATCGGTGTGTGCCATTAATTCAATTACTGTTGTCGGGTTCAGGACAAGCAATTCTGATAAGCTGTCCAAAGCTGCCACTGATTCCGGAAGAAGGTCCCATTTGCCAAAAGCGTAATAAATATTATCAATACTTATTGGTGTGTCAGCCGGAGTGAGCTCCATCCTGAACTGGAATTGTTTTCCCTCTTCGAGGCCCATTGTGGATGCAACCATCTTGGCGTTTAAGAATCCCTTTCGGTAGGCAGCAACGATATATTCCACCTGTGGCTTTATTTTAAATCTGAATTGACCGTTTTCCGCCTTAAGTTTAAGCATTGTGCCGTCAGTGCCGATAAGTTTAACTGATGCATCGTTTATCCGTAGTCCATTTTCTTTATTAATGACATCACCTTCAATCTCATACACTTTTGGTGGAAGTACAAAGGAATAAATATCATCCTTTAGACTTCCCTCACGATTGCTTGTAAACAGTCCGCGTTCTTCACCTGAATAAAAGGAGATTGCAAAATCGTCTCCTGTTGAATTGACAGGTGATTTCATGTTTTCAACTACCCATTTTCCGTTTGAGCTTTTCTGTGCCATAAAGATGTCCATACCCCCCATTCCAATATGAGCATTCGAAGAAAAATAGAGCGTCCCGTTTTCCCTGATGAATGGGAACATTTCGTCACCAGAGGTATTAATTTCCGGACCTGCATTAACAGGTTTTTCCCAGGTATCTCCTTTTTTCTTTGTTGTAAACCAGATATCTTTTCCTCCCATCCCGCCAGGGCGGTCTGAAACGAAGTAGAGAGTATTCCCGTCTGCTGACAGAGAAGGGTGCGCAGCCATCAGGGTGTCGCCTCCAACCTTAATCTTCACAGGGTCACCCCATATTCCTAAAAGTTGTTTGGCAGAAAAGATCTCGGCGCTACGCTGGTCTGATTTTGAATAGCGGCAACGGGTGAAATACATGATATTACCTGTTGAATTAAATGATGCAGCACCTTCCTCATCAAAAGTATCAATTACCTTTTGATCCTCGATAATAACCGGTTTATCCCACCTTTTCTTCTGAAGGTTATACGTACTCTTGAAGATATCCGCATTTAATTCTCCGGTAATCGCGCTCTTTTCATTTCCTGTGGCACCCTTTCTTGAGGATGTAAAATAGATCTCATTGTCATGAATTCCTGCATAGGAGGCACTATAATCACTTGCATTTGAATTTATTTCCTTAAGGTTTTCAATTTTATAACGGCTCGGGGTCTTCAACCATTCCTGTGTTTTTTGGGCAGATTCGATTCCGTTTAAAGCCATTTGATCTCCGGGCACTGAATCCAGATAGGCTTTATAATTTTTTATGGCTTCTTCGTATTTTCCGTTTGCGCGAAGCACTTCAGCATAGTGCAACCAAAAGATTGTGCCTCCCGAATTTCTGATCATGGCACTCTTAAAATAACTCTCGGCCTGGCGATACTGACCTATTTTGTAATATGCTTCTGCAATTTTAAATTGTATTATAGCTTTTTGCTTACGATCCTTTATTTTAGTATAGGACTTTCGCAAAGCGGTAATACTTTTTGCATATTCACCAATCTCAAAGGAAGTCAGAGCCGTTTTATATTGATTTGATACGGTACACGAACACATGAATCCCATCAGGAAAAACAGCAAAAAGTGGCGAATTTTAATATATTCCATGTTCGAGATTCAATTAATTCCGCTGACAGGTCGGCTATCATGCGCCCGACAAAGATAAACCTATTGACAGATTATTATAAACCACAAGTCAAAAATTAGTGCGATTTGACTGAAAGATTGTACCTTTGTCCCTTTTAAAGCAATATTATATGATTCAAGCTGAAATTCATACGGTAAAGGGGTTGATGAAGGTTAATTTCTTCGAAAATGATGCTCCGTTGGCAGTTGCCAATTTTGTAAAACTTTCAAAAGAAGGTTTTTATAATGGTCTAACCTTTCACAGGGTGATTCCTAATTTTGTTATTCAGGGTGGATGTCCAAAGGGTACAGGCGCAGGCGGTCCCGGGTACACGATTAAATGCGAGTTAACAGGAGAGAACCAATATCACGATCGTGGAGTTCTTTCTATGGCCCATGCAGGTAAAGATACAGGTGGCTCGCAATTTTTTATCTGTCACAGCCGCACAAATACAAGTCATTTGGATCGTAAACACACCTGTTTTGGTAAAGTTTACGAAGGTTTGGAAGTTATTGATGCAATTCGTCAGGGAGATAAGATTGAAAAAATTGTAATCCTGGAGTCATAAAGGTTAATTCTACCTAATTTAAAGCCGTCCGGAAATTCGTTTCTGTGACGGTTTTTTTATTTTTTAAATTTGTGAATAATTTAGACGAAATTTGAAAAATTATTGCTAAATTAGAGCAAATAAATAACACAATGAATTGCCTCTCTTTTCAGCGAGTAATTGATTGTTCTGACCTCAAAACATCAGCAAATACGCTAATCCTGTTTGGCAGTCCAGGGATTGCATCATCACATTTTGTTGATATTTATCACATATTAATTCCAAACATAATTATTACTTAAAATCAGTTGGCATTTTTCCCCGTGTAAGTTTATGCGGTCAAAATAAAATGAAGTTTACTAATCTTTTAAATTAAAGAAAATGGAAAACAGAATTGATGTTGTACTTACTCCTGAAAATAAGGAGAGTATTTTACAGGCCATTAAAATTGCCAGATCGGGTATGCCATTCCTGATTAAATTGACAGAAGATGACCACAAGTTGTTACATAAGATGGATGAGGGGTGTACACCGTTTGTTATGAGATGTCTGGAAGAAGCTTATAAAAATGATGAACTTGATCCCGGGTCTGAACTTTTGAAAGGTGTTCCTAATGATGTCGATGTTTATTCTTTTCTTTCCTTGGTGGAAAAGCAGCTACGTCTTTTTCTTGAGATGGTTTCTGATACCAAACTGCTTGCCGGATCAGAAGCGTTTGACACTGCAACTTCCATCTATTCCAAGGCAAAAGTAAATGCAAAGCTGGGTAATCCCGGAGCTCAGGAGATTGTTGACGAATTGGGTAAACTCTATAAACCTGCATGTGCTCATACGCATCTTATCGCGATGCATTAAAACGAGGAACTTTGATCTTCATTTTGGGTTAGTTACTCTTTTTTAGGGCAGTGGAAAAAGATGAAAAATACTCTGCCTGGTCAGAAAATTATTTTGACCGGAAATATCCATGTAATAATTTAAAAATCAATAATATATAAGTAAATAAATTAAGTGCGAATAATTGTATTGAATCATTCATAACAATCTATTCGCACTTGAAATTTATTGTCGGATAATCATTTTTTTTAATCAATAGGTCAATTCTTTTGAGACTAGAAAAATAATCACTTCATTTGTATTAAAGCGACTATCATATTAACTAATTCAATTATGAACAGCAGGGAGAATCTGAAAAAAACGTTGAATCATGAGCAACCAGAGCGGTTGATTATCGATTTTGGCGGAACCGCGGTTACCGGAATTCATTGTCTGGCAGTTAAGAACCTTAGAAGTTATTATGGTCTTCCCAATCATCCTGTTAAGGTTGTTGAACCATTCCAGATGTTAGGCGAAGTGGAGGATGATTTACTCGACGCAATGGGAATTGATGTTATTGGGGCTTATGGCAAAAACAATATGTTTGGATTTGCGAATAATGAATGTGACTGGAAAACTTTTACTTCAAATTGGGGTCAACAATTGCTTGTTCCAGAAGATTTTAAGTTTATAAAAGATAATGATGGCAGTTTACTTATTTTCCCTGAAGGAGACGAAAATGCAGAGCCCTGCGCGAGAATGCCTCAAAGTGGTTATTTTTTTGACGCCGTTATTCGCCAGAAACCCATTGAAGAGGAGAATCTTGACCCTTCTGATAATCTGGAAGAATTTGGTCCTGTTGATAGTTCCTCTCTGGATTACTGGGAACGAACAATTAACCGTCTTTCTCATTCGGGTAAAGGCATTATTGCTTCTCTCGGAGGGACTGCACTTGGTGATATAGCACTGGTTCCCGGAATGCAGCTTAAGAACCCCAAAGGAATCAGAGATGTTGCCGAATGGTATATGAGTACCGTAATGCGTCCGGATTATATTCATTCAATATTCGAGAAACAAACTGATTTGGCTATTGCCAATTTCACTAAAATTTTTGAAAGAATTGGTAACCAGATTGATGCTGTTTTTATCTGCGGAACAGATTTTGGAACTCAAGACTCAACGTTTTGTTCATCTGAGCAATTCATTGAGTTGTATCTTCCTTATTATAAAAGAATTAATGACTGGATGCATCAAAATACCGAATGGAAAAGTTTTAAACATTCATGTGGTGCAGTTGAATCATTTATGCCACTGTTTATTGAAGCAGGGTTTGACATAATCAATCCGGTTCAGATTAATGCCAAAGGAATGGATCCCAGACATCTAAAAGAATCCTATGGAAAGGATCTTGTATTTTGGGGGGGAGGGGTAGATACGCAGAAAATGCTGTCGTTTGGTACACCTGATCAGGTAAGAAAACAAGTCCTTGAAAATTGTGAGATTTTTTCGAAAGACGGTGGTTTTGTTTTTAATACTGTTCATAACATTCAGGCAAATGTTCCGGTTGAAAACCTTGCTGCCATGATGGAGGCCTTAAAAATATTTAATGGTAAAATATGATGAATAAAAAACAACTCCTTGATATTTTACGTAAAGATGGAAATATTGCCGGGAATACCTTGTTTGCCCCTATTTTAATGCATTTTATTGCAAAATTCGCAGGGGGTGATTATGCCAGGTTTGCATCGGATTACAGATTTCTTGTCGAAGCCAATCTTCGGGCACTCGAATATTTTGATATTGATATGGTAGGATTGATTTCTGATCCATATCGTGAAACCAGTGCTTTTGGTGCCCGGATTCAATATATTCCGGACGGAGTTCCCCGCTGCCTGGACCTTGTAATTAAAAATGCTGAAGATGTCAAAAACCTTAACCAGCCTGATGTTTATAAGTGTGAACGAACCAGAGACAGGATTTTAGGTGCGGGGTTATTGTCAAAAAAAGTAAACGGTGAAGTGCCTGTATTTGGATGGATCGAAGGACCTATGGCAGAGGCATGTGATTTGGCTGGTATTGAGCAATTTATGATTATGACAATGATGGATCCGGATTCTGCAAATATTCTTCTGGATAAATGTGTTGTAATGGCAAAAGATTTTGCCAGGGCACAGATTGAAGCAGGTTGCAGCGTTATTGGTGTTGGAGATGCTATTTGTTCACAGATTGATCCATATACCTATGAGACGTTTGTAAAAGAGCGCCATCGTGAAATAATAGAATATATTCATGAAAATGAGGCATTGGTAAAAATGCATATTTGCGGGGATATAACACATCTCTTCCCGTTAATTAATGACCTTGGAATAGATATTTTAGATCTGGACTGGCAGGTCGATCTTCAGCATGCTTTCGAAATGCTGGGGCCTGATGTAATACGATGTGGTAATATTGATCCCAGGTTTGTAATGGACAAAAATAAGGATGAAATAATTGAAGCATGCAAAGTATTATGTCATAGTGAGAGAGGGCGAAAATTTATTTTATCTGCCGGATGTGAGATTATAGTTACTACTCCGCAGGAAAACCTGATGGCAATGCGAATAGCCACATTTACATATTAATCTGTAATACATAAAATTAAAATAAGATGGGAAAAATCACAGACCGGATCAATACAGGAGAAATTCTTGTATCTGATGGAGCTTGGGGAACCTTTCTGCATGCCAAAGGATTAAAACCCGGAGAGTGTCCGGAATTGTGGAATATTGAAAGGGCTGATGATGTATTTGATATTGCCAAAAGCTATATTGATGCCGGAGCGGATATGGTCGAGACGAATAGTTTTGGAGGGAACAGCTTTAAACTGGCACATTATGGTTTAGGTTCAAGAGTCTCTGAATTAAATGAAGCCGCAGCCGCCATATCACGCAGAGCTGCCGGTGAAAAGATTGTGTTAGGATCAGTCGGACCCACCGGAAAGATTCTTATGATGGGTGATGTGACTGAAGAAGAGTTGTATAACTCATTCAAAGAGCAGGTTATGGCTTTGGAGAAAGGTGGGGTTGATGCTATAGTCGTCGAAACAATGACAGATCTTGACGAAGCAAGAATTGCGGTTAAGGCAGCCAGGGAAAACACGACACGCGAAGTAATCTGTACGATGACCTTTCAAAAGACGCCTGATGGTGAATACCGTTCTATGATGGGTATTTCTCCCACTGAAATGATGGCTGGTCTGATTCCGGTTGGAGTTGATATAACAGGGGCAAACTGCGGAAATGGAATTGAAGGAATGATTCAAATAGTTAATGAAATCAGAAAAGCTAATTCAGAAATTCCTGTCTTGATCCATGCAAACGCAGGAGTACCGTTATATAAGGACGGGATTACAATATTTCCGGAAAATCCGGTGCAAACTGCCGGATTTGTAAGTGATATTATCGATGCAGGGGTGAATATTATTGGAGGGTGTTGCGGTACAACTCCGGAACATATTCGCCAGATTGTAAAGGTTGTTCGCAATTCATAAAAAATATTTTACCGGAATTCCTATGAATTTAGCACTTGAGAATTTCTCGTTTCGTTTTAATGACCTGAATCTGGATGTTGATATTGTTGAAGAAACTATGGGTTATGAAAGGGGGCAATCGCCTGAACCTTTTCCCGAAATGATAAGTAACGCATTATCCCAATGTGAAAATTTAACAGATATTAAGGGGAGTCTGCTTATAACTGAAAATTTTATTCCTGATAATTTGGGTTGTATTAATATAGAAGGCGTTTCATTTTTTGTAGGAAAAAAAATTGTTCGTCAACTCAAAAATGCTGAAGGCGGAGCCTTGTTCATCTGCACTGCAGGTGCTGGTATAGGTGAAAAAAGCAGAGATTTAATGGCAATGGGTGAATTTATGGAAGGGTATATTCTTGATATAATAGGTTCTTTAACTGTAGAAGCTGCCATAGAAAGGATTCAGAATAATCTCGGGAATGAAATGTTATCTCTCGGTAAGAAACTTGCTAACCGTTATAGTCCAGGTTATTGTGGCTGGGCTCTTAGTGAACAGAAACAACTTTTTGGGCTGTTCCCGGATAATTATTGTGGAATCTCACTTTCCGAATCCTGCCTTATGGAACCAACTAAATCATTAAGCGGAATCATAGGTTTCGGACCAGATCTGACCAGAACAGCATTTGAATGCGATATGTGTGAACTTAAAACCTGTACGTACAGAAAAATACGAATAGCCAAATACAAATGAAGGACCCTTTAGGTATAATTAAGTATCACAACATAGTGGCAAATACTTCCAAGCAGGACGAAGATATGGAACACTACATGATTATACTTCTTTGATTTCATCATGTAAATCAATGCACCTAATGTATAGAATATTCCTCCGGCTACAAGCCAATATAATCCAAGTAATTCCATTGAGTTTACTAAAGGTTTAATTGCTACAACAATAACCCAACCCATCATTATATAAGCAGCGGTTGAGATCCTCGAATAGCGCCCTGTAAAATATAGTTTAAGTATAATGCCAAAAATTGCAATTACCCATACCGTTATTAGTATTACAGTTCCTATAATTCCTTTAATACTCAGTAAAGTTATAGGAGTATAGGTTCCGGCAATCAGCAAATAAATAGAGGCATGATCAAAAATATTAAGAAGCTTCTTCCGTTCAGGATCTTTTGCGCCATGATATAGTGTTGACGCAAGATATAATGTAATCAGTCCTGCACAATATATAAAATACGCAAAGAACCTTAAATGAATGCCATTCTGAAGACTTTTGAGTAAAAGGAGAACAGAGGAAATTATTGCTATTACAAAGCCGACGCCATGCGTAATCATATTAAGATACTCCTCTTCCGGGGATTGTTCTGATAGTTTTTTCACATGTATAGTTTCAAAATTTTTATTCCCAAAAACATCATTTAATGGCCAAAATAGAAAATTTTATCAACATCAAATGAATTTTAAAATGACTAAATTTCTTAAGTATTTGAATATGAGTACAATAAAAAAAATATTTTATTTTTTTTATTGTTAATAAAAGTATTTACAATTTGAAAATTCTGCACTTTGTTTTATTTCGTTCTTGAATAGAATTGTTCTATATTTGTTAAGTGTATGAAGTATAGTTTTTAGATCATTTTAGGGGAAATTCAGCCTGAAATTGACGAGTGGTTTATATGTTAAAATTAGTGAAAATTTATTGCATTAACTGGTATCATAATTCATCATTTTAATTATATTTGCAACATAAAGTAAAAAATAAAATCCTATTTAATCGATATCGTTCTTGTTGAAACATTAAAACAAATTATTATGAAAAAACTTATTTTAATTGTTGCAGTTATGTTCACATTCTGCACTTTTACATTTGCTCAAGATAAAGCGAAACCTGAAAAAGCAAAACAGGAGAAAGCAAAGCCGGAAAAAGCATCAAATGAACCATTTAACAAATGGGAGATTGGGTTTAATGCAGGTATTGGCAATTTAGCTTCCGAGTATAACATTAAGGATTTTACCCCTTATGCGGATTGGGATAGTAAGGGAAAATTTGCTTTTGGAGCCTTCGTAAAAAAGAATTTCAACCATGTTTTTGCCCTGGAATTTGGGTTCAATCATAGCGACTTAAGCGGTACTATTTATCATGGTTTTGATAAATCTTATTCAGATATGCCTTTCCAAACCCTGGCAACAGAATTTGATGTTAATACTGTTTGGAACATCAATAATTTACTTTCCAGGAATAAATTTGACAGGAAATTGTACCTGTTTGCAAAAGTGGGTGTTGGTGCTACCAATGTTAATAATAAATCAGGGTTATCCTATTCAGGTAGTAATTTAGAGTTCCCAACTATTCCTCTCGGTGCAGGAGTAGCTGTTAAATTAAGCGATAAAGTAAGATTAAATTTAGGAACACAGTGGAGCTTTATTCATGGAGACCGTCTTGACAGCCGTCAGACACAGCCAACTGCAAGTGTGACTAATCCAACAATGTATGGTACTAAATTATATACCTATGCTGGTCTTTCATTTACGTTAGGCAAGGCTAAGAAACCTGCCCCTGTTGTTGAAACTCCTAAAGCTGAGCCAAAACCAGAGCCAAAACCAGAACCTAAACCGGAACCTAAGCCTATTGTTAAGAAAGAAAAACCTGCTGTAATTGGCAATGCATATAAAGTTTACTTTGCATTTGATAAGTGGAATCTTGACAGTAAAGCTACTGCAGATCTTGATCGTCTTGCAAAAGACATGAATGAAAACCCAACAGTCAATGTAAGTCTGAAATCACATACTGATTCAAGAGGTCCTGCAAGCTACAATATGAAACTTTCTGAAAAACGTGGTAAATCGGTTATTGAATACCTGAACAGTAAAGGAATTAACAGTTCACGTATTAATGCTCAGGCATTCGGAGAAACACAGTTAGTAAATAAGTGTAAGGACGGTGTTCCATGTACAAAAGCTGAACATGCATTGAACCGCAGAACAGAAACTATAATTATTGAATAACTAAGAATTTTGGTTGCAATTGAAATTGCGACACACAATAAAATTTAAGTAGAGATTGTCCTAGGGCAATCTCTATTTTTTTATATAAGATGCTGGAATTATTAATGTTAAAGATTTTTACTTCATGAGAAGGATTGGATTACTTTCGGATACACATGGGTATTTAGATGATCGGATTCATTCTTTTTTGAAAGATTGTGATGAGATATGGCATGCTGGTGATATTGGAAATGCAGAAACCGCTCAAATACTTTCAGACCTTAAACCTTTCATAGCTGTTTCAGGAAACATTGATAGTCCGGTCTTTCACAAAAGTTATCCACTTATACAAAGGTTCAGTTGTGAAGAAACAGATGTGCTTATGATTCACATCGGCGGTTATCCGGGGCATTATACTCCTGTGGCACGCAAAGAATTAGTTGCCTCCACGCCAAAATTATTCATTTCGGGCCATTCTCACATCTTAAAAGTAATTTATGACCAAAAATTTCAATTATTACATATAAATCCAGGTGCTGCCGGCATACAGGGATTTCATCTGATTCGGACACTTGTCAGGTTTACTATCGATAAGTCCGTAATTAAAGACCTGGAGGTTATTGAATTAGGTAGAAAAGGTATTATTAAAATGTAAATGCAGCTGCAACCCATTCATTATTAACCTTATAACGAATTAGACGTAATTCGGACTTCGTCGCCTTTTCTTCCAAAATTCTGATATCTTCAAGATAAAATCCGCTCAACACAAGTTCCCCTCCGGTATTTAGTGCATTGGCATATTGAGGCAGATCATTTAGCAGGATATTTCGTTGAATATTAGCGTATATGAAATCGTATTTCCTGTCAGGGATGACCTCTGCTCCTCCGTGTATGATTTCTATGTTTGAGATATTGTTCAGCAAAGCATTCTCCTTTGTACTTCGGATCGACCAGTCATCAATATCTATGGAAGTTATATTTTTTGCTCCTCTTTTTGATGCCAGTATGGTCAAAATTCCGGTACCACATCCCATATCAAGTACTGTTTTGCCATCAAGCTCTTCGTACAAAATCTCACCAATCATAAGACTTGTAGTTTCATGATTTCCTGTCCCAAATGCCATTCCAGGTTCTATTACAATCTCATATTCGGCATTTGGATATGTGGTATGAAAAGGAGCACGGATTAAACATCTTTCTTCAAGCAAAAGCGGCTGAAAGTAGTTTTTTTCCCATTCTTCATTCCAGTTTAGATCTGGCATATCTTCCGAATCCAAGGCTACCCTAAACTCCGTAAATCCATAATTTATCAGGTTAACGAGAGCATCCTTATTGAAATTCTTTTTGAGGATATATGCTTCTATGCTATCCTCAGTTTCGGCAAAACTTTCATAACCGGTGTTTCCAAGTTCTGCTATCAATATCTCGCGGTTAATTTCTGTATCCGGATTTACTTTGCAGGTTGTCTTTATGTATTCCATAGTGCTTTTAATATGCTATTCGAAACGCAAGATTAATGCCAAAATTACTGAATTTACCATCATCAAAACCTGCGTGTATTCCTAAATTTGCAGATAACAATACTTCAAGAAGTGTATATCCAACCTCGAAATAATTGTGCGTGACGGGCGATGAATAATAGCTGCACCAAACCATTTCCCTCCATAAGGTATTACTTAATCCGGGTAAATATTTCAATGCAATATATGGAGCTCTTATTGAGAGATGTGCCTCAATAAACTTATCAGCGGTACTAAGCGAATAGTAGCCGGGAAGGAAGAAAGCATGCCGATATTCCTTAAGAAGAATTGGACTTGTTTGTGTCTGTGCATGTGCAAAATCTGAAAAATGAACAGACGTGTTGTTAGGAAACCACCCGCCATGTAAATCTGCCGCAATACTTGATGTAGGACTAAATTCTTTTCCATATTGAAACCCTGCACTTAAGAAATCAAAATCTGAAACACTTGAAAAAATCGTCTTAACCCCTTTTTTATATTCCAAAAAGAATGTAGGATAATCTGAATGTGACATCACTTTTACACCACCGCTTCTTAGTCTGTAAAAGTAATGTGGAGTATATTCCAGCCTAACCCCTAAAACAGTATTAATTTGATCTCTTACTGATTCGGGGGTAATTTCCTTGTTTGTAGGGAAATTTGTTTTATATGCCTCTTCCTTTTTAAGAAATGAGAAGTTGGTTGAGTTTTCTAGTTGCCTGATATTATTCCATTTCGCTGAAGTGCTGATTACTAATCCATTAACTATATCTATTGTATTGCTAAGGCTTAAATAAGTGCTTTCATAATATCTTGCAAAGTTCTCCTTATAAAAAAGAGAGGCGACAGAATTTATAAAAGGGTGAACTATTGCTGACGAAGGATTGAAATCAAATGTATTTTTTCCCCCTGAGGCTTCGAAAATGCCCCGCCTGAATGGTGAGTAAACAAATTTTAAGGTTCCTGTTGCAAGTATGGCTTTACGGCCCATTCCATATGCGATGAATGGCGATAGAGTTAATGCCTTTCCTGGTTTATAAAATTTTGTAAAATCAATACTTTGAGCAATTTCCCATCCATCTGCTGCATTAAAACTTATTCTCTTTGTCGAGATCAATCCATCGTATTTAAGAGTCCAGGTGGAGTCTTTAAGTGGCCGCTTAATCCCAAAAAACAGGGGATTTAGTACTCCGTAGTTTCGTTTATGGCTTACAACTGAAGACTCGTCCGATGAGTAATTCTTTTTGATTGTCAGGATGGAATCTCTCTTTCTGAAACTGTTTTTTTCCTCGTTGGAGAGTGGGATAGGGCGCACTTGAATCCAGTACGCTGATTCATGATTACCTGCATCCTTATCCTGAGTAACCATAACCTTGTCTTTAATCTCTAATGTCTTAATAGAATCAGGTTTACGGGCCTTGTCTTCCTGCGCTATTAATTGTGAGAGTTTTGACATATCCCGGTTTGTGAGTTTATCTTTTTCAAGAAGACGGGCAATTTTTATTTCCTTTTTATTTCCTGATTGAGTATCAGGTTTCTTATTGATCTGGTTCGACTTTATTACCGTTTTGTTTAAGTTATCCGCTTTTTCAGGTTGAATTCCTATCATGGAAAGGACCTGATCATTAGTCTTCAAGTTGTTATACTTTATGGATGCCAGAAACTTTGCACTACCTTTAACTCCCATCATCCCGCCATTAAATGTGTAATCATGTCCAACGGGTAGCCAGACACCGGGATTTACCTCATCGAAAACCATTCGAAAAGTTACGGTCCCAAAAGGAGTCTCAAAGTTCAAATCTGCCCTGCTGACACACCATAAATCTTCAATTATATAGATATAGCCCTCAAAGAGTTGCTTACTTTTGCGCTTTGGTATTACCTTAATCTTGTTAATCGTGTATTTACCTTCCTGTTGGAAACCCTCATACCTGAAGTTGTAATAGGTAAAGGAGTTTTTTCCCAATGGTGTGAAAAGAATATTGATATTGTCCTGATATATACTGGCTCCAAGAAATTCATCCACAGAGAAGTCCACAACCTTCGGAAAAGTTGAATTCACGGATACAATCTTTTGTTCATATTTATCAGGAGCGCTAAAGGTAATCTTGCTAATAGTTTCATTGACAAGTATATCTCCGGTCTTTATATCGATATCTTTTTTACGTAACTGGTTTCTGATTAGCCCTGGAACGTTTTCAAATTTAACTGTTCCCCGGATGTAAATGTCAGCCAAAAATGATTTAACCTGATTAAGATGGACGTATGACAGGCCGATAACTTTTCGCATTATTGCATAGGCAGGATCTTCCTCACCTGAATGAACGTCAATTTGAGTGATTTGCATGATCTGTTCATCCAGAACAATCTCAACCTCGGTGTTTTTTTTAGATAAAGTAACGGTTTCTATTTTTGGCATAAACCCCAGACTTCTGAAATGGGCAGTATATGTGCCTGGCGGGAGGTTTAATTCAAACTTCCCGTCATCATTTGTTGTAGTGCCAAGTGATACTTCCTTTATAAATACTGTTGCATAGGGAATGGGAATACCGTCTTTCCCTTTAATGGAGCCTTTGAGATTGTTACTATATGAAATCAGGCAGTTAAAGATTAAAGCCGGGAAAATAATCAAAAATTTATATCGAAGTAGGAGCATTGGGATCACTCTTTTATGATTAAAACTGACGTTTAAAAGTAACAAACAAAGCGTGATATTTGATTAATACCCAATAAAAAAAGAGTGAATATGGCAAACCACATTCACTCCTTAAATTTAATAATTATCTATATTATTGTATATTAGATACTAATATGCATTGATAATGGATAGAAAATCTGCTGCCTTAAGAGAAGCTCCACCAATTAAACCGCCATCTATATCCGGCTGACTGAATAACTCGTTAGCATTTGCAGGACTACATGAACCACCATAAAGAATAGAAATCTCCTGTGCGACTTCATAGCTATATTTTGCAGCAATTAAACCCCTGATAAACGCGAGCATATCCTGTGCCTGCTGAGTAGAGGCAGTCACGCCGGTTCCAATTGCCCAGATAGGTTCATAGGCAATTACCAATTTTAGTAGTTGATCCTCAGGCAGAAGGAAAATAGTCTCCTCCAGCTGTGTTTTTACGAAATCATTTTGAGTCCCTGCTTCACGAATTGAAAGGGCTTCACCACAACAGTAAATAGGGGTTAATCCTTGTTCAATAACTAAGGCAAGTTTTTTATTTAGAATTTCACTTGTTTCATTATAATATTCACGTCGTTCAGAATGGCCTAATATTACATAAGTTGCGCCTGTTGATTTAACCATAGATGCAGATACCTCACCTGTAAAAGCTCCCTTTGCTACCGCTGCGCAATTTTGTGATGCGATATTTACACGACCCGAATCAACAACGTCAGCTACACTGGAGAGATGGGTGAAAGGGGTGCCAAGGACAACAACCACATCTTTTGCCCCATTTGTAATTACAAGTTCGTTTACGCTCTTTGCCAGTTCGACACCCTCCTTAACGGTTGTGTTACATTTCCAGTTTCCGGCTACAATTTTCTTTCTCATTACTCTGCTATTTTAAATAATTATGAAATAAAAGCTTAATTAGTGCATTTGCGCCGCAAAGATACGACTTAATCACATTGTCTGACGCAAGGCTATCTTTCAAATCAATGATTTAACTTTTTGTTCATTTGAGACCTGATAAGAAGTGCAGCTTTTTCAGGTTCAGGAATATCTGCTTCTGCCCATTTTGCTATAACAGTCCCTTTTTGCATCAACATTAGACCAGGATTCGAACGCATCATCGTTTTTAAAGTAGTTTGATCGGTAAACATAAACTCATATTCCGGGTGTTGATCCAACTGAAATTTCTTTAGACCATCACCCGCTGTGGATGTAAGGCAGATGAAATGATATCCATGCTGATTGGCCCAATAAGCCAGAGAATTGATATCCTTTTGCCTCCTGTTGGATGATTTTTCCAAATCATATGCTAAAAGAAAAAATGTGTATATTGAGTCCTGCAGTAGGGTCTCTGTAACATCTTGCTGATCTGCAGTTTGTATCGAAAAGTCATGGATTGGTGGTCTGTAGCCTTTTTTTACTAATAAAGGCTGTTCCATTGATTCAAATTTCCAGTGCACTGTATCCTGCCACGGAAAATCAGTATCCCCGAACTTTTTAATTTCATTTGTGATAAGATTTCTGTATCTGTACGTATTTTTATATACATCAGTAGGTGCACCTTTGGGGATTATCATACCCTCACTAATGTTAATCCCAACCTTGTACGGTCTGAAATCAATTAATGGCTCATGTTTATAGGACCAGCCGACTGTGAGAATATATAAGATCAATAAAACTACAAAGTTCATCTTTCTTAATCCAGCTGTTATGATATAGTGAAGATTTTTTCTGTTAAGCAATAAAAATACAATGAGTAGAGTAAGAAGAATATTTTTATAAAAAGTTTCCCAGTTTGTAATTACAAGTGCATCGCCAAAACATCCGCAATCAGTAACCGGATTTTTCAACGCGATGTAGAAAGTAAGAGGTGTGAAGATAGCCATGAAGAAAATAGCCAGTCTCAAAGAAACCCTTACAAATATGCCTGTTAGTAGTGAGATCCCAATAATAAACTCCGCAAATGGCAATAAAAATGACCCTGGGTTAACCAGAATTTCCATGATCTTAAGATGAAGTGCATCCGTGTAATCCGAGAGTTTATATTGAAGACCGATTGGATCAATTCCTTTGACAAATCCGGTAAATAAAAATAAAATTCCTACTACCCACCTTGATGCTATAAGCCCTTTTTCCTTCATCACTGTTCTAATTCGAGTTTTATAAGGCCGAAAATGGCATAGTTTATGATATCAAGATAGTTCGCATCAACACCTTCAGAAACCAAAGTGTTACCTTTATTGTCTTCTATCTGTTTGGTTCTTTTTATCTTCATAAGAATTAGGTCAGTATAGGAACTAATTCTCATCTGTCTCCAGGCTTCACCGTAATCATGGTTTTTGTCTGTCATTAAATGCTTTGCCTTAAGTAGGTTATCCATGTACATTTGCTCAGTTACTTCAGGTGATAATTCTTCATCTGACCATCCTAGTTCAAACTGAATTAACGCCATTGCACAATAATTAATGATTCCTATAAACTCGTCTCGTACACCTTCGTCGATTCTGGTGACTCCTTTTTCTTCTATACTTCTGATTCTCTGTGCTTTGATATATATCTGATCAGTCATCGATTTTAGTCTCATGATTCGCCAGGCAGTCCCATAATCTCTCATTTTCTTTACAAATACATCGTGGCATAATGCAATAACCTGATCAAACTGTTCGTTAGTTTTGTTCATAGTATATAATTGAGCCCTAAAAGTATTAAATTTTAGGGAAAGGGTGTGACATTTATTCTTATTTTTGTATTTGTTCGACATAAAGCCAACGATTAAAAGTTTAATTATTTAATTGATATTTAGGATTATATGACGAATAGAAGTATTTGTTTCTGTAATTTTTAGACTTGAAAATGTTATTTAACCAAAACGATAAAGGTTTTTACAAAAAGAAGACCAGCCTAAAGCTTAATGGCAATTTGATTGATTTAAGTCATCCTGTCGTTATGGGAATTTTAAATATCACTCCTGATTCCTTTTATGATGGCGGGGCATACACTACCGATAATTCAATTTTGAAGAGGTCTGGTCAAATTCTGGAAGAGGGAGCACATTTTATCGATATTGGTGCGATGTCGACAAGACCAGGCGCTATTGAAATAACCACAAGTGAAGAACTGAGCAGGATTTTACCTGCAGTTAAGACCGTAAAACGTGAATTTCCGGAAGCATATATCTCAATAGATACCTATCGTTCGGATGTAGTTAAGGTAGTTTATGATGAGATTGGCGAATTTATTGTCAATGATATTTCAGGTGGTACTTTTGATGATCACATGTTTGAAACAGTTGGGGAACTAAATATACCGTATATTCTTATGCACACAAGGGGAAAGAGTGCGAGTATGCAGAATAATCCGGTTTACAAAGATGTTGTTAAGGATGTAATTCTTTTTCTATCGTCTCAATTGATAAAGTTAAAGCAAAGAGGTGTTTGTGATATTATTATTGATCCCGGATTTGGATTTGGCAAGACGGTGGAACATAATTTTGAATTACTAAACAGATTGGATGCATTTCGAATTTTTGAGTTGCCTCTGCTTGTCGGCATTTCTCGTAAAGCAATGATATGGAAAGAATTAGGAATTACTCCAGAGGAGAGTTTAAATGGTACTACGGTCTTAAATACTCTGGCTCTGGCTGGGGGTTGCGATATCCTTAGGGTTCATGACGTGAAACATGCATTGGAGTCAATACGATTAGTCAGCAAAATTAAAAATTCCACCAAATGACAGATTTATTTATCCAGGTAAGATTTCTCGATATTATAGATATTTTTCTTGTGGCAATAATTTTCTATGAAATCTATAAACTGGTTAAAGGAACTGTTGCCTTCAATATTTTTATGGGGATATTTATCATTTTTGTCGTATGGCTGATGGTAAAGTCTCTAAAAATGGAACTTCTTGGATCAATCCTTGGCCAATTATTTGGCGTTGGGGTAATCGCAATTATAATTGTTTTTCAGCAGGAAGTTCGCAGGTTTTTACTGATGCTAGGAAGCCGATACCGTGCTAACCGACGTTTTTCGCTGGAAGGGTTATTCCTCAATCAATTTAAATTTGCTTCGAAGGAAAGTTTAAAAGCAATCGTTGAGGCATCCCTTCAAATGTCTCAAAACAGGACGGGAGCCTTAATTGTTCTGGCTCGTGAGAGTGAATTACAGGAGTATGTAGAAACAGGGGAGATTATCGATTCATTTATATCGGAAGAGCTTTTAAAGAGCATTTTTTTCAAGAATTCGCCTCTCCATGATGGTGCTGTAATTGTCACCCTTAACAGGATTAAGGCAGCGCGCTGTATTTTACCTGTATCACAAAAGCTTGAAATCAGCCCGGTTCTCGGTTTACGTCATCGGGCGGCAATCGGAATTTCTGAACAAACTGATGCATATGTAATTATTGTAAGCGAAGAGAGCGGACATATATCTGTAGCATTCAGCGGGGAACTTTTGGAAAATCTTCCTCCGGATGAATTATTCAAAATCCTCGAATCAAGCTATAAGTAGTTGTAATCCAAATTGGTTTGATGTAAAAGAGAAGAAGGTTAAAATATTATTTCTATCTTAACCTTCTTTTCGTATTGTTAGACAATTGTCGATGAATATGACCAATAAAGATCAATTCAATTCATGCCATTATTTGTATGCCTGAGTATGAACATTACGCATGGATCTGCCTGAAGGGTCCGCATTATTTCGGAATGAGGCATCCCAGGCAAGCGCTTCAGGTGTACTGCAAGCGATTGAAGGAACCGAAGGAACACAACTTGCTGCAGCATCTGAAGGAAAATGTTCTGTAAATATTGACCTGTAGAAATACTCCTCCTTGGACATTGGAGTATTGATTGGAAAACGATATTTAGCATTGGCCATTTGTTCGTCTGTAACTTTCTCAGAAGTCATGGCCTTGAGAGAATCGATCCAGTTGTAACCGACTCCATCGGAAAACTGTTCTTTTTGACGCCATACAACACTCTCCGGAAGGTAATTCTCAAATGCTTTTCGCACGATCCATTTCTCCATCTTTCCGTCTTTTGCCATTTTGTCATCCGGATTCAGAGTCATTGCAACATCCATGAATTCCTTGTCTAAAAATGGTACACGACCCTCAACACCCCATGCTGCAAGTGATTTATTAGCTCTTAGGCAGTCATACAGGTGAAGCTTATTAAGTTTGCGTACAGTCTCTTCATGAAATGCTTCTGCATTTGGAGCCTTGTGGAAATACAGGTATCCGCCAAAAAGTTCATCTGCCCCCTCACCGGATAAAACCATTTTTACTCCCATCGATTTAATTACACGCGATAGAAGGTACATAGGCGTTGAAGCCCTCACAGTTGTAACATCATAAGTTTCAAGATGATATATTACGTCACGTAAGGCATCAAGGCCTTCCTGAACAGTAAAATGCACCTCATGATGGATGGTTCCAATATGATCGGCAACCTTTTGAGCTGCAGCTAAATCGGGTGAACCGACAAGTCCTACCGCAAATGAATGTAATTGTGGCCACCAGGCATCATGGTCTCCATTGGCTTCGATACGGCGTCCCGCATATTTTTTTGCTATCGCGGAAATTACTGATGAATCCAGACCGCCTGAAAGAAGTACCCCATAGGGAACATCTGACATTAATTGACGGTGAACAGCATCTTCCAAAGCCTTTCTTAAGACATCAATGTCCGATTTATTATCTTTTACTGAATCAAAGCTTTTCCATTCTCTGTTATACCACTTTTTCATTATACCGTCCTTACTGTAAAGGTAATGACCGGGCAGAAACTCTTCAATCTTCCTGCAAATTCCTTCCAAGGCCTTCAACTCAGAAGCAAAATAAACTGTTCCGTCTGCATCCCAGCCCATATATAAAGGAATGATTCCAATATGATCTCTGGCGACCAGATAACAATCGTTCTCTTCATCATAAAGGACAAAAGCAAAAATTCCATTCAAATCTTCAAGAAAGTTGATTCCCTTTTCGCGGTACAATGCCAGAATAATTTCACAATCTGACTCTGTGAGGAAATCGTAGTGATCCTCAAGAGGTTTACGCAACTCACGGTGGTTATATATTTCTCCGTTTACGCCTAATACAAGTTTCCTGTCTTTGCTGTAAAGTGGTTGTCCACCGGATGAAGGATCAACAATAGCAAGTCTTTCATGGGCAATTATTGCATTGGAACCGCAATATATCCCTGACCAGTCTGGTCCTCGGTGACGAATCCTTTTGGACATTTTAAGAACCTGAACTCTTAAATCCTCTGCTTTTACTTTTAAATCAAATACTCCTACAATTCCACACATATATTTTCTGATTTGAATCGTTTTTCTTTCAAGCTTACAAATTGAGCAAATAATTGGTCGCCAAAAATACAAAAATCTTTTAAAGATTGTGGATTCATTACAAAAAGGTAAGTTAAATCATTCTTTCTTTTTCAAAGCCTCTTTAATCTTTTTCCAGATGTTTGATTTGGGTTCTTCTTCCTTTTGATTATCTTGCTTTTCATTGGACTGATTTTCAATTTTTTTGCTCTTTTCAGAAGGCCCGGCTTTTCTTTCTTCCTGTCTTCCTGACTTACCACTGAAAATACTCCAAAAACCAGACTTTTTGTTTTCATTTACCGTTTCCTTAAAATGAGGAATATCCAGAAGTGAGAGTGTTGATTCGTCAAGAGACGGGAACGAATGATTTTTATAATCCCGGAAAGCCGGATCATGATAAAGCTTATTAAAAAATTTACCAGTCACCGGAAGTGCCATATAACCTCCACGGCCAAGTCCAATATTACGAAAATGGACAGACGGCTCCTCACCACCCACCCAGCAACCGGTTACAAGATCCGGCGTATATCCCATAAACCAGCCATCTGCAAAATTCTGGGTGGTACCTGTCTTCCCGGCAAAAGGACCTTCAATCTTATAAAGTGATCTGATCTCGGAACCAGTACCTTCATTGACAACTGATTCCAGAAAATGTGTGATTATTTTTGCCGTTTCAGGAGACATTACCTCCTCTTCATGATTCTCCGGGATAAATTTCTGAAGCAACTTTCCATTTTCGTCTTCTATCCGTATCAGGTAATTAGGGGTAACTGTCCTGCCAAGATTATCAAGACAAGCATAAGCCTGGGCAAGTTGTAGGAGAGGAATATCTGCAGATCCAAGAGCTAAAGACGGAACCTCGGGTAAATTTGCTTTGATGCCCATCTTTCGTGCCAATGCAATAACTTCAGGTATCCCGGAATCCATAATTACCTGTACAGAGACTGTATTTACGGACTTTGTTAGTGCCCCTTCAAGTGAATAGTAACCACCATATTCGTCATTTGAATTTCCGGGCGACCAATCCTGATATTCAGAATAAGTATTTTTTTCGTTGGGGTAGTATTTGTCTGCAGGGATTCCATGCTCAAGGGCAGAGGCATAAAGTATTGGTTTAAAAGTCGATCCAACCTGACGTGGTGCCGTCATATGATCAAATTGGAAGTGTCTGAAATCATTTCCTCCAATCCATACCTTGATATCCCCAGTTGATGGTTCCATGGCAATGAAAGCGCTGTGGAGAAGTTTTAATGTATATTTTACAGAATCAATCGGTGAAATCTTAACTTGCTTATCACCTTCCCAGGAGAATATTTTCATATTGACCGGAGTTTTAAATACTGAGGTAATCTCTGTGGCAGACCTTCCGGCTTCCTTCATTTTCTTATACCGTTCAGATCTTTTCATTGCACGAAGAACAATCCCGTTATTTTTTCCCCAGGGATCTTTCCCATTCCAGTGCTTTTCGAACGTGGACTGTAATTCTTTCATCTTCTCCTGTTGTGCCATTTCAGCATAGCGTTGCATACGAAAATCGATAGTAGTAACTATCCTTAAACCATCCGTATACAGATTGTATGGAGTACCGTCAGCCTTAGTATTTTCTGAACACCATTCCTCAAGCTGGGGGCGGATTAACTCCCTGAAATATGCTCCGGGACCAGTATTATAAACGAGATAATTGTATTTTAATCCTAATGGTTCACTACTGTATTTCCTGGCCTGTTCCTGAGTGATATATTTATACTTTGCCATTTGGGAAATTACAGTATTTCTTCTCTGGATAGAGCGCTCAGGATTTGTCCGGGGATTGTATGAATTGTTGGCCTTTAACATCCCAACCAGTGTCGCAGCCTGAGCAACAGTGAGTTTATTGGGTCGAACACTGAAAAACCTTTCTGCAGCAAGTTCAACACCAAAGGTGTTTTCTCCAAAAGGAACTGTGTTAAGATACAATGTAAGTATCTCTTCCTTCGAATACAGGCGTTCGAGACGATAGGCAATTATAGATTCTCTGATCTTACTCACAGGTAATGTCAAGGGTCCATAATTTTTACGGCCAAAAATATTTTTGACTATTTGTTGCGATAATGTTGAACCACCACCTGAACTGTGATCTATCAATATAAAAGTCTTTACAACAACACGAAGTAAAGCCCATTCATCAATCCCCCTATGCTCGTAAAACCGGTTATCTTCTGTAGCGATCAGGGCGTTTATCATGTTAGGCGAGATATCTTTAAAATTTACATTACTTCGGTTTTCCGTGTAATATCTCCCCAGTAATTTATTATCTTTGGAATATACCTCAGAAGCAACTGGTTCTTTAATTTTTATAAGTGTATTTGAATCGGGCAATTGACCAAATGTACCAATGTAAACCAATGCAAAAAGTGTGAGGAGCAGAAATAATCCAAACAAAAGCAGTTTTAATCCCCAAATTAGAACTCTTTTAGTCCACGATTGTTTTGAATTTGAAGAAAATCTTGCAAAAAAGCTCTTTAAGCTATTTTTTTTTGAAGATCCCTTCTTTTTTTTAACAGACATATTATCTTAATCTTACTAACTTTATAATTTATCCTTTATTATACTCAAAATGAAAATCGCTCTCTCCGGTGGTACAGGATTTCTTGGACAACAACTTAATGAGTATCTGTTACAATACGGCTATGAAATCATACTTCTTTCACGGAATGATTTCATGGCATCCGACGATCAGCTTGCAAAAATAATCAATTCTGTGGACGTAATTATAAACCTTGCCGGATCTTCTGTATTATGCCGTTGGAATCAGCGCAACAGGGAAAATATTTTTTCAAGCAGGATAATTACAACCAGAAAGCTTGTGGCAGCGGCTGGAAAAGGTGGCCCTAAACTCTTTATAAACTCCTCTGCTATTGGTATATATGATGAAACAAAAACTCATGACGAATCTTCGCTGGCATTTAATACTGATTTTTTGGCATCAGTCTGCCAGGCCTGGGAAAATGAGACTCAACCACTTGAATTTCTGAATATAAGAAAGTGTATTATTCGTACCGGGATTGTGCTGGGTACTTCCGGAGGATCAATGAATAAAATATTACCTGTTTTCAAAGCCGGACTTGGAGGTAGAATCGGCTCGGGCAAGCAACCATTTTCCTTTATACATATCCGGGATTTTTGTCGTGCAGTGCATCATCTAATTGAAAATGAACAGTCTAGTGGAATTTATAATTTTGTAAGTCCGGAACCAACTAATAATCTGAAATTTACCCAGGTACTGGCTAAGCGTCTATGTCGTCCTGCTATCTTCACAGTTCCTGAATTGGCCCTGAAAATGATCTATGGAGAGGCGGCAGGTTTGTTGATAAAAGGTGTGACTGTTGTACCTGCAAGATTAATCAACGAAGGTTTTGAATTCGATTTTCCGGATATTAGCTCGGCAATTTCAGGCTTGGTAAGCGGCAGATCTAAGTAGAATACACTTGAAAGCCTGTTTTTTGATCAATTCCACGAACTATTTTTGGCATCATTCCCGAAAATAGCACCTGTGTTCAATATGTATTATTCGGGTTTCAATTGGCATATTACCTTTGGAATTATTTAAGGCTGACTCGTAAATTTTTAATTAGTCAGCTGATAACGCAGACGTTTTAATTCGATTTCAGCAATCTTTGCAGCATAGGAAAGATTGATTAACTGATATCCTGTGGACTCATAACTTGCCTGGGCAGCCTTTACATCCAAAATGGTTGCCTGATTAACCTTAAATCTTTCCAAAATCACGTGGATAAGTTTTTTGGATAAGTCCAGAGAATTCTTTTGTGAATCAAGTTGTTGTATCGATGTATTGTAAGCCTGAAAAGTTTTCAATGCCCCCGCAGTAAGGAGATTCATCAGATTTTGTGATTGTATTTTTGAATTGTCTACATTCAGTAATGCACTTTCCTTTTGAATTTTAAAAATATTACCATTATATATTGGAATTTGGAGAGAAACTCCTGCATAGGGACCTATATTTTGATTCACAAGGGTTAAGCCGGCTCCATTCTGACTCCGGTTAAAGTTCATGCCTGTATTTAAGCGAAGAGTTGGATAACGCAGCGTAATAATTTCTTTTACAACTTGTTCATTTATTTTTATTTGCTGTTCGGAGCTTAGGTACTGCGGATTTTTCTGGAGGTAGGCGATTACTGAACTTAATTCGATTGATTTATCTACAATAATACTGTCATTCACATAATAAGAATAATAATTCTGTATGCTCATTAGCTGTAATAAATCAGTTTTAGCCTGATCTATAACTAGTTGCTGAGCTTTTATATTCTGTGAAACCGTATTCACATCAATTAATGCCTGAAGGTAATCAGCATCATTGGCCATACCAGCTTTCTTTCGTTCGGTAATGATTTCCAGTTTTTTTTCAGATACTTCCAGGAGGGTCCCTGTGATTTTTAAATACTCTTGTTGCCTGACAATATCATAATATTTTGCCATCACAGAGGCTATACTATTTTGGATTTGAAGATTTAGTTGAAGCTCACTTAGATTTTGAAGGTTTTTCAATCTCTCTCTTGTTGCCTTTACTTTAAATCCGTTAAAGAGTACTATACCTGCTGTTAGGCTGGAAGTTAAAACATTACTTGTGGCTGAACTCTTTTTTATTTCGACCCCGCTGTTTAGTTTCTGGAGCACATCTATTGAAGATTGATTATCGACAACATTTGCACTAATTGTGGGCAGTGCACCCGCATTTCCTGCTGTGTTATTTATTTTTGAAATTTCAACATTGTTAGCTGCAATTTGAATATCAAAACTATGTTTTAGGGTTGTATCGATGGCATTCTTCAGTGTTATTGAAGTCTGGGCCGCCGGTATTAGTGGTAACATCAGGATTAAAAGAGAGTAGAACAGCTTCATTTCGTTGTTATTTAAACTGATTATCAATTTCCTCCTGGCTCTTATGCTGGCCTGAGACAAATGTGTAAATGGCTGGTATTACAAATAGGGTAAGGATTAGGGAGAATAGGATTCCACCAACAATTACTATTCCAAGTGGTACCCGGCTGGATGCTGCGTCACCAAGGCTAAGTGCAATAGGTAAAGCGCCAAGTGATGTGGCGAGGCTCGTCATGAGGATAGGCCGGAGACGTTGTGCAGAAGCTTCAATAACGGCCTGATATTTCGATAATCCGATAGCTCTCTTCTTATTTGCAAATTCTACGATCAGGATTCCATTTTTTGTCACCAGCCCGATTAAAGTTATCATTCCGATTTCAGAGAAAATATTCAGTGTTTGCCTGAAAATCCATAAGGAGAGGATGGCACCCGCTATCGCTAATGGCACAGTTATCATTATTATAAATGGATCTCTAAAGCTTTCAAACTGGGCTGCAAGGACCAGATATATTAGAAGTAATGCAAGAATAAATGCAAATCCTACGTTCGAAGAGCTTTCGGCATAGTCGCGGGAAGGTCCGCTAAGCGAAGTTTGGAAACTTTCGTCAAGTAATTTATTTCCTAAACTTTGCATAGCAGTTACTCCGTCTCCAACCGTCTTGCCCTCAGCCAATGAAGCTGAAATAGTCGCGGATTTATATCTGTTAAAATGGAACAAGGAGGGAGGATTGGCATACGGCGACATATCCAATACCTCTGATAGTGCGATATTATTACCCAGATTGTTTTTAACGTATAACTTCGAGATATCAGTAGGTTGTTGCCTGTCAGGAAGCCCGACCTGGCTGATTACCTGGTATTGTCGGCCGTTCATTATAAAGTAAGCAAGCCGTCGTCCGCTGAAGGCACTTTGCACTACGGCTGAAATATCGCTCACAGTCAGACCTAAACTTCGCGCTCTGATCCTGTCAATGAGGATATCAACTTCGGGTTTATTAAATTTGAGGTTAACGTCAACATTCTGAAATGTCTTATCATTCCGGGCTGCATCAAGGAATTTTGGAATTACTGATTTTAATTTATCAAAGTCAAGGTTCTGAATGACAAATTGTACGGGCAGAGCACTCCTGGAGCTTAAACCAACTGCAATAGTCTGTTCCTCAACCGGGAAAATCCTTAGATTATTAAATCTTGGGATTTTTTTTGTCAGGTCTCTTACAATTTCACTTTGAGATCTGTTTCGTTCCGATGACGGAACCAAAGCCAATCGCCCGCTACCTGCATTCATCCCGCCTGATCCGCTGAATCCGGGTATAGAAAGAAATGAGAATGACCTCTCCGGAAATGAGTCAATAAGAAAATTCGAAAACTCACCTCCAGACTCCATCATATACTTGTAACTCGTCCCTTCTGCAGCACTTAATTGAAAACGAATCATTCCCTTATCCTCCAAAGGTGCCAGTTCACTCTGAAGATTTTTCCCAATAAAAAAGATAATAAACAGGCAAATTACAACAATATACCAGGCGATATTTCTCCGTTTTATGAATTTCTGTAATGTATTTTTATATCCATTTTCCATCCCGGTAAAAAATGGTTCGGTCTTCCGGTATAGCCAGCCATGTTGAGCCTTAGGTCTGTTGAGAATGACATTAAGAACCGGGGTTATTGTTAAAGATACAAATGCAGAAATCAAAACAGCAGCTGCTACGACAACAGCAAATTCCCTGAAAAGACTTCCTACAAATCCTTGAAGAAATAGTACAGGTAAGAATACAATAGCCAATGTAAGTGAGGTCGATATGACAGCAAAGAAAATTTCAATACTCCCTTCAAGTGCCGCTTTTCGGATATGCATACCATTCTCAAATTTCCGGAAGATATTCTCCGTTACAACAATTCCATCATCGACGACCAATCCGGTGGCCAGAATTATTCCCAGTAATGAAAGGATATTTATAGAAAATCCCGCAAGATACATTACAAAGAAAGTTGCAACCAATGAAATTGGGATATCAATCAGGGGTCGTATAGCAATAAGCCAGTTTCTGAAAAAGGCAAATATGACCAGAATGACAAGTAAAAATGCGACAACCAAAGTTTCTTTTACCTCAGTTAAGGATTTACGAACATTTATTGTGTTATCAATAGTTGTTATAAACTCTATATCACCTTTTTGAGACTTTTTGATTTCATTAAGGCGACGGTTAAATTCATCTGAAATATTGATGTAATTAGCTCCTGGCTGAGGGGTGATTGCCAATCCAACTGCATAAACACCATTTAATTTCCAGCTGGTTTCGTAATTTTCAGGCCCAATTTCCACCTTTGCCAAATCTGCCAGTCTCACTATGCCTGTATTGTCTTCCCTGATTATAAGGTCTCTGAAGTCCTTTTCTGTTTTAATTCTACCTAAAGTACGAATTGTTAATTCAGTTTTATTGCCATAGATTTTTCCTGATGGCACTTCTACGTTCTCCTTATTCAAAACAGTTTCAATATCGTTAAATGTGATATTGAAAGCGTTCAGCTTATCAGGGTCAATCCATAATCGCATCGCGGGCCGTTTCTGACCTATAATATTTACACCACTTACTTCAGGAATCGTCTGAAACTTGTTTTGCAGTACATTTTCGGCATAATCACTCAATTCAAGTAACCCCTTACTTTTACTCTGCAAGGCTACCAAAATGATAAAATCACTGTTTGCATCTGCCTTTGTAACAACAGGAGGGGCATCTACGTCCTGGGGAAGGTTTCTAACTGCCTGACTTACTTTATCACGAACATCGTTTGCCGCAGCTTCAAGATTCGTACTTAATGTAAATTCGACAGTAATATTACTGCTTCCTATAACACTCGATGAGGTGATTGTACGGATTCCAGGAATACCATTTATTGATTTTTCAAGGGGTTCAGTAATCTGACTTTCTATAATATCTGAGTTAGCTCCTGTATATGAAGTGCTTACAGTTATAACCGGAGGATCAATCGCAGGATAGTCCCGAATCCCCAGAAAGTTGAAACCAATTACGCCAAAAAGGATCAAGCCCAGGCTCATTACTGTGGCAAGTACGGGTCTTTTAAGTGATAGTTCTGAAATATTCACGTTTTCAGTTCAATAAGGTTTTTTAGAGGAGAAAAATCAGATGAGTTCTTTTAAGGTTTTAACCCGCTTAATTTTAACTTTTGCATTTGGACGGACATAAAGCATACCACTCACTACAATACTGTCTCCAGGTTCAATTCCCTTCGTAATTTCAACAACGTTTGCATTTCTAAGGTTTGTCTCAACCGTTTTAAATACAGCTTTGCTATTCTTAACCACAACAATCTGACTTATAAAGCCTTCTGGAATAATTGCATTTGTCGGTGCGATCATTGCCTTACGGTTTTTATCAAGCAGAACTTTTACAAATGCCCCCGGCAGAATATTTCCTGTGTCAGGGAAAGCCCTGACTTTAATATTTCTTGTAACCGGATTTATTTGTGGATCTATGGCAGAAATTGTTGCTACAAGAGCTTCTCCGGAATCATCTGCTACCACTTTGACTTTATTCCCTTTCTGAATTAATGAAATATAGGATTCAGGAACAGCAAAATCAATTTTTACCTTATCAGATTGACCCAGAGTACCCAGAATTGTCTGTGGCGTAACATACGCTCCGGGACTTACAAGCCTTATACCCAGCTCACCGTTGAAAGGGGCCTTAATGACAGTTTTATCAATTTGAGCATCTACGAACGAAATATTTGTTTTTAAAATATTCAATTGATTAAGTGCGGCATCATAATCAGCCTGGTTAACTCCATTTACACTGAGCAGATCAGCCAATCTTTTTTCAGTTTTAACCGCTAGGTCGAGCTGTATTTTATATTGTTCCCTTTGAGCCTGCAGATCAGCATCATTTATTTTGGCAAGTATGGTTCCCTGACTCACTATTCCTCCGTCTGGAATATTAAGATAGGTAATACGTCCACTAATCTCAGGGTGCAGATCAATAAGTTCATTGGATAATACGGTTCCATTGACTTCTATATTACTCACAAAATCTTCGTTGGAGGCGATAATTACATCAACCAAAACCGGAGGCTTTTCTTTTAATGATTGTTCTTTTTTATTCGCAGAGCACGAAAGGAGTAAAAATAATAAAATGAACGCACTAATTGATTTGATCATGTTCATATATTGGGTAAGAGTTACTTTTTATTAAACTTTCGGTCTTGATGAAACACTGGCAAATGTACTCTAAATTTTTATTTATACCGTAGTTAAAGGAGCCACTAATGGGACTCGAACCCACGACCTGCTCATTACGAATGAGCTGCTCTACCAACTGAGCTAAAGTGGCAATTATGGCTGACAAATGTAGTGAAATTGAGTTTCAGATTATCCGGTTTAACCTAAATTTATTCACTGGCCCAGTCCAGGATGATTTTACCGCAGTTCCCTTCTTCCATAATATCAAACGCCTGCTGAAACTGAGAATAATGAAAACGATGGGTTATAACAGGTGATATATCTAGCCCCGAAAGAAGCATTTTTTCCATTTTATACCATGTTTCATACATCTCTCGTCCGTATATACCTTTTAAAGTCAGCCCTTTAAAGATTACCTTGTCCCATTCAATCTGCGTTGAGTCCGGAAGAATACCTAACAGCGAAATCTTACCACCATTATACATATTCTTAATCATCGAGCCGAAGGCAACGGGTGAACCTGATACCTCGAGTCCTATATCGAAACCCGCCACCATGCCAACCTGTTTCATGGCAGAACCGATATCATCTTTCGTGGGATCGATAATCAGTGTTGCGCCCATTTTGCGGGCAAGTTCTCTGCGATATGGAACGGTCTCGGAACCAACGACATTGCGTGCACCTACGAATTTGCAGATTGCAATTGCCATACACCCTATCGGTCCACCTGCACCTGTCACAAGTACGTCTTCACCGATTAACGGAAAGGATAGTGCAGTATGAGTTGCATTTCCAAGTGGGTCCATTATGGAAACTATTTCGTCAGGGATCCTTTCGTTGATATAGAGCACATTCTCAGCGGGAACACAAACGTATTCCGCAAATCCTCCATCCCGGTTGACACCAATTCCAACAGTATGATCACATATATGGCGTCGTCCTCTCCGGCAATTACGACAGAATCCGCATGCAATATGTCCTTCGACTGTCACACGCTCTCCTAATTTAATTTTGGTTACCTCATTACCAATACCAACAACGATTCCAACATATTCATGTCCTATTGTCATAGGCGTATTAATCGTTTTTTGTGCCCAGGCATCCCATTTATATATATGGAGATCAGTACCACATATGGCTGATTTTAAAATCTTTATAAGGACTTCATTTGCGCCGGGCTGAGGAACTGGTATTTCTTCAAGCCAGAGTCCCCTGGCGGGTTTCATTTTTCTGATTGCCTTCATCTCTAAACAGTTATTGAACAAACAAAGTAATATATAATTTAAACTTTCAAAGCTAACGAAAATCAGTAGTACCTATATTTTTTATTCAGTGAATATGCTTTCTGAAACATGTCCTTACAATATTCAGATTTAAATAGTTATAATTCAATATTTTATACAATTAAATGGGCTATCTGTACTGCCAGTAGCCGTTACTGTAAAGGAGTATTTTACAAATATGCTGTAAAACATGTTTACTAATTTGGCGATTCAATCTTTTAGCTATCAATAGAATAAATGGTTGCCAGAAGCAAGTTTTTTAACTATTTCTTAATATACCCTAACATCAATTAACATTTTTTAATAAAAAACTCTAATTTAGCCGACGATTAAATGAATATTGAATGGGTTTTTTCGCACTTTTACTAAGACTATAATTTTTTTCTAACTAAACGATCAAAAGAGCCGGCCTCACAGGGACGGCTCTTTTTGATTGTGTGCCGTGCCTGGCGAATAACTCAACAATCAGATAAATAATTAATAAGTGTTTGTAATCAACTAAATTGTTACTACTTTTGCGCCACTCATTTTAGAAATGATAATTGTTTAATGTAAAAACTTTAAAAGTATGTTGAACCAGTACGAAACCGTTTTCATTGCTACTCCCGTTTTATCTGAGGCTCAGATAAAGGAAGCGGTAGGAAAGTTCAAGGATCTGATCGTTGCAAGTGGCAGTGAACTAATCCATGAAGAACATTGGGGTCTAAAAAAATTAGCCTACCCCATTCAAAAAAAATCGACAGGATTTTATCATCTTTTCGAATTTAAGGCTAATCCGGCTTTCATAGGTAAACTTGAGACCGAGTACCGTCGTGACGAACGTATTATCCGTTTTATTACACTTAAACTGGATAAATATGCCGCTGAGTACAGTGAGAAGAGACAAAAAAAGGTAAATGCAAAAACTCAAAAGGAGAACTAAGTCATGACCAGCAATTCAAGTGAAATCAGGTACCTTACTCCACCATCAGTTGAGGTAAAAAAGAAAAAGTATTGTCGTTTTAAAAAGTCAGGAATTCGTTATGTAGATTATAAAGATCCCGAGTTTTTAAAGAAATTTCTAAACGAACAGGGTAAAATCCTGCCACGCCGCCTTACGGGAACTTCATTGAAGTACCAGCGTAAAGTATCACAGGCTGTAAAACGCGCAAGGATGATTGCGTTGCTGCCTTATGTAACAGATTTGATGAAATAATAATTAGGAGATAAAAAAAATGGATATCATTCTTCTTCAAGACGTACCAAATCTGGGCAGCAAAGACGATAGTGTTGTTGTAAAAGACGGGTATGCTCGTAATTACCTGATCCCCCAGAGATTGGCAGTACTAGCCACCTCATCTGCAAAAAAGGTGCTCGCCGAAAATCAAAAACAACGCGCTCATAAAGAGGCTAAATTAAAAGATGAAGCATTGAATTTGGCTGAGAAGCTAAAAACAATTGTTATCACTGTCGGAGCAAAAACAAGCACAACGGGTAAAATTTTCGGTTCTGTAAATAACATTCAGGTAGCTGAAGCACTTAAAGAAAAAGGCTTCGAAGTTGATCGTAAGCAAATTATCATTAAGGAAGACGCTATCAAGGAGATTGGAAAACACACCGCAAGAGTTAAATTTCATCGTGATGTGGTTGTTGATTTCGAATTTGAAGTAATAGCTGAGTAATCAGAACTATTTTATTAAAAATATCTTTCACGATTTTCAAATCAGAATTAAAGCTGTCCGAAAAAGGACAGCTTTTTTTATGGAATAAATTATGAAACTAATCTGGCTGGCAAAGTCCTTTTGGATCAGATGAAAAAGTTGTGGGGAAAGGTATAAAATTGAATTTTTATTTCATAAACAGCGATTTGCAGAAGTTTTGTTACCAAAGAGACAGAGGTGCAGAGCACTGATTATATTTGTAGAATACACGATGGGCTATGCA